>JANQEG010000144.1 GCA_028278505.1 Rhodobiaceae bacterium | reverse complement strand
CCGGTGCCGAAGCCCTGCCCGGCAATGTCCGCGGCGGGCTCTGGCTGCTGTTCGCGGGCCTCTTCTTCGTCATCATGACCGGCCTGATCAAGGAAGTCGGCCGCACCATACCGGTGGTCGAGATCCTGCTCGTCCGGCAGATCGTGATGGGCATTACGGTGGCGCCGGCGATTGCGCGCAGCTTTCCGAATTCCCTGAAGACGTCGAATCTGAGATGGCACCTGTTGCGCGTCGCCGGCGCGCTGACGGCGATGATCTGCGGCTTCACCGCCGTGGTGCACATCCCGCTTGCGGACGCGACCGCGATCGGGTTCGCGAAATCCTTCTTCGTCACCATCTTCGCCATCCTGCTGCTCAAGGAGGCGGTCGGTTTTCGCCGCTGGTCGGCGGTCGCGGTCGGCTTTCTCGGCGTCCTGGTCATGGTCGGGCCGAGCGGCGGCCCGGCCGATTTCTACGGCTTTCTGGCGGTCATCGGCGCCGCCGCGGCGGGCCTCGTCATGGTCGTCATCCGCCGCCTGTCGCAGGAGGATTCGCCGCTCACCATCCTCACCTATCAGGCCGTCTTCGTCGGCCTTGCCATCGCCCCCTTCGCGATCTGGTCCTGGGTCTGGCCGAGCCCTTACGAATGGCTGCTGATGGTGGCGATCGGCATCGTCTCGGTGATCGGGCAGACCGGCAACATCCGCGGCTTCCGCGCCGGCGAGGCCGCGGCGATCGCGCCGCTCGACTATTCGCGGTTGATCTACGCGACCATTATCGGCGCCGTCATGTTCGCCGAGTGGCCGAGCACGCGGACGCTGATCGGCGCGGCGATCATCTTCGCCGCCTCGCTCTATACGATGCGCCGCGAAGCCCAACTGGCGCGAAAGGCGGGCAAGGAACCTTCGCCGCCGCCCGCGGTCTGACTCAATCCCCGGAGCGCAAGGCCCGGATCGCGTCGATCAACCCCAAAGTCGAGGCATCGCGGCCGGCCGCAGCCGCCGCGCCCTTGAGCATCGGCAGGATCTCGCCGGCGAGCTTCTTGCCCAGTTCCACGCCCCATTGGTCGAACGGGTTGATGCGCCAGATAGAGCCCTGAACGAAGGTGACGTGCTCGTAAAGCGCCAGCAGCCGGCCGAGCGTATAGGGATCGAGCTTGCGGTAGAGAAGCGTGATCGACGGTCGGTTGCCGGGAAAGACCTTGTGCGGGGCAAGCGCATCGATCTCGGCCTCTGCCAGCCCTTGCGCGGCGAGTTCGGCCCGCACCTCGGCCTCGCCAAGCCCGCGCATCAGCGCCTCGCTCTGGGCCAGGCAATTGGCCAGGAGCATGGCGTGATGGTCGCCGAGCGCCTCGTGCGGCTCGGCTGCCACCAGGAAATCGACCGGCACGATATCGGTGCCCTGGTGCAGCATCTGGAAGAAGGCGTGCTGGCCGTTGGTGCCGGGCGTCCCCCACAGGACCGGCGCCGTCGCCTGCGTCACCGGCGCGCCGTCGCGCGTCGTCCGTTTGCCGTTCGATTCCATGTCGAGCTGCTGCAGATGCGCCGGGAAAAGCTCAAGCCGCTGATCGTAGGGAATGACGGCGTGGCTCGTATAGCCGAGGAGATTCCGGTGCCAGATGCCGATCAGCCCCATCAGCACCGGCAAATTGTCTTCGAGCGGCGCGGTCTCGAAATGGCGGTCCATGTCATGGCCGCCGTCCAGGAACTCGGCGAAACGGTCGAAACCGATGGCAATCGCCAGCGAAAGCCCGACCGCCGACCACACCGAAAACCGGCCGCCGACCCAGTCCCAGAACCCGAACATCCGCGCCGGATCGATGCCGAACGCTGAGACTTTTTGCCGGTTGGTCGACACCGCCGCGAAATGATCGCCGACCGCGTCGTCGCCGAGCGCCGCAGTGATCCAATTGCGCGCGGTCTCCGCATTCGCCATCGTCTCCAGCGTCGTAAAAGTCTTGGAGACGACGAGGAAGAGCGTTTTTTCCGGATCGAGCATCTTCAGCGTGTCGCCGATATCGGCGCCGTCGACATTGGCGACGAAATGAACCTGCGGCCCGCCTTCGCCATAGGGCGCAAGCGCCCGCACCGCCATTTTCGGCCCGAGATCGGAGCCGCCAATGCCGATATTGACCAAATCGGTGAAGCGTTCGCCGGTGGCGCCGACAAGGCCGCCGCCGCGCACCGCGCCGGAGAACGCCTCGATGTCGCCGAGAACCCCAGAAACGTCTGCGGCGACATTGCAGCCGTCGACGACGAGGCCGCGGCCGCTGCGGTCGCGCAACGCGGTGTGCAGCACCGCCCGCCCCTCCGTGGCGTTGATGCGCTCGCCGCAAAACATGCGCGCGCGCCAGCCTTCGACGTCGGCCGCGGCGGCAAGATCGAAGAGCAGCTCGAGCGTGGTCGCGGTCAGCCGCGTCTTGGAAAAGTCGACCAGCAGATCGTCATGGCGGCGCGAGAACGACGCGAACCGGCCCGGATCGGCATCGAAGAGATCGCGCAAGTGAACGTCGCCGATCTCGCTCAGATGGGCCGCCAGCCGGGCGAAGGCATGCGCTGTCGGATCGTTCAAGGTTCTGTTTCCCGGGTCCGATTCGATTGAAGAAATCATAGAGCCACATTACACGACCCTTTTGGGACTGTAGCCATTACCGCCTTGATTTGAGGCCAGACAGAGAGCGTCGACAACCGCCTGATCCCCCTCACCCGGCCCTTCGGGCCGACCTCTCCCCGGAGGGGAGAGGTGAGGTCTTTCAAAGCGTTGCGGCTTTCGTCCCCTCTCCCCGCCGGGGAGAGGGACAGGGTGAGGGGGCCGAGGTCGCCGTCTTAATCCACACCTCCCGCCGCGCCTCAATTTGCGGTCGGCAGGCGTCCGACCGGAAAGTCAGGCACAACATGGCAGCGGCCCCCGCCTCACCGGCAACCGAAATCGTATTCGGCATCCTCGATGCGCGAAACGTTCCGTCTCTCGGTCCGGCTCAGCCGCGGATTCGAGGTCACGCAGCCGGCATTGCCGAAATAGTTCCGTCCCCGTCGCGTCTTGAAACAATAACCGTTGCGGGCATAGATCTCGTTGCGGGCGACCCAAAGGCCATGGCAGCTCTGCTGTTCCAGCTCCCAGCGCGCGACCAGTCGGTACGAACTGTCGGGAAAGACATCGGCCAAGGCGGTGGTGCCGGCGCCGGCAAGCAGGGCCGCGGCTGTTGCGGCAATCAGTAGTCTACGCGTCATGACATCATCTCCCCCGTCATTCGATCGCTCTCGGGCAGTGACGGGAGTCTACGCCATCTGCCGCAACACCGATATGAAATGTGTCAATTCCGGGGAAGGCCGGTGCTACTCGGTCAACCAGGTGCGAGATCGCCTCAACCCATTTCGTCGTCATGGCCGGCTCCTAAGCCGGTCGTTCGATTCCGGACATGGTGGTCCACAGCCTTCGCCGTCGCGACAAGGCCCGCCGCCGGCATACCGTGTTGAGCGGGGCAATGGGTCCCCGCTTCCGCGAGGACGGTGCATATCTGTGCCGTTTGAGCATCAATCCGCACCTTCCCCGCGGAAGCGGGGAACCATTGGCCTTTGCCGTACAGAACCACCTGAGATTATTGCCGAAAGCATGGCTCAAATTGACGAGCCAATAGACCACAGGGACAAACCGGGCGGTAGGGCCGGGATGGCTTTTGACACCTCATCCGGCAATCGCTTCGGTCGGGAAAACGACCTCGGCACTTCAGCCCGTCACGACGCATCGAAACGCCTCAAAGGCCACGCGAATAGAAGAAATAGCGTCCGGGCGCCACGCCCTCCGGCAGGTCCCGGACTGTCCAGCCGGGCAGGTCCAGTTCCTGATCGGAAAGAATGACGGCGGCCTCCGCCATCAGCGCCGGCAGTTCCGCGCTGATGAACGCCGCGATCCGGGCATCTCTTTCGGGCCGCCCCGAGCCGATGTCGATATGGGCGAGCGCCGCGCTTTGCCCGATCCGGGACAACGCGCCCGGCAGCGTCTCGAAAAGGTCGCCTTCGATCAGGTGTTCGGTATCGGGGATGTCGACCGGATGGGCCGAGACCTTTCGCTCGAACACGAATACCTCACGCCCGGGACACCCTTCACGGATGTGGTTGTAGGTGCGGCCATTGCCGAGACCGAGTTCCAGAATAGTGCCGGGCAGATCGCCGATGAGGGCGAATGCCCGATCGAGGCAGTCGCGCTGTGCGGTGATGCGCCGGATGAAGCTGTCGAGACGGCTCATTGATCGGGTGTGCCGAGCGGTCTCGTGCCGCTGGTCGTGGCCACGTCCCCGGCGTCGCGGTCGTTGACCCTGAGAAAACCGGGATAGAGCGATCCGTCCGGCCCGAACACGGCGACCGCCGCGTCGCAGACGATGTACGCGTCCTGCATGCCGAAGACGCGCTCCATCGCCGCATAACCGGCGTCGTAGGCGGCGCGATAGTCTTCGATCAGCGTCTGGCGCCGGACACCGTAGCGTCTGACGACGAGCTCGATCGCCTCCAGATCGGTCATCAGTTTCGGGCAACCGATCACGATCCGGTCGACCTTGCCCAGGGTCTGTGACATCAGCCGCACCTTGTTGATACCGTGCTTGCCGTTGAGGTCGGGACCCGCATGCGAGGCATCCATCGTAAACGCCCCGGTGAAAACGGCAATCGCACCACAGGCGATGGCGGATTTGATGACTGCACTCGTTTTCTTCATTCTTTTCGCTGCCACATCTTATCATCGGCATAGCGGTAGCATGCGCAACTGTCATAGCCGTGGGTCTGAACTTGGCGCGCGGCGCCAGGCCGGGTCCGAGTTACACCTCTAGAATCGCCGATTCACGACAATTTGGCCACCCGCGAAATTTCGCAGATACTCCCGGTTGCACAGTAATCGTCACCGCATGCCCTGGCTGCAGATCGAACCAACGCTTCAGGCCGAAGAACCGCAGCACGTCCCCCTTAGAAGATTAAAGTAAAAATGCATCGCATCTGCATCAGAGACTATCATTGTTAACTTTCGTTTATTCGGGAACGCAGATTTGTTTTTTTCGAATTGCATTCAACGTTCGCCAGATCAACAACGCAAGCACGATGACAAGCACGCCATAGAGGCCGAAACCGAGCGCCGTCAATCCCGGCAGCCCGGCCATCTCCGCCATCATGAACGTCGCCACCGTGGCCGCGGCAAGCGGGAACGAATACGCCCACCACGACAAATTGAACGGCAGGCGTACGAGCTTCGGCAGTTGCAGCGCGACGATCAGCAGGAACACCAGGGCGCTGTAATAGAGGATCCGCGCGAACGGATCGAGCGCGCCCTCCAGTCCGACATAGGAGATGAAGGCGACCGCCGGCGGCGCCACCAGAATCACCAGCGTCGGAAACAGCCGTTCCGGCAATGGCGCATGGAAAATCAGCCGGTTGAAGACGAGCGTCAAGAGCACGATCCAGAACACCGTGCCGATCGAGAAGAAGAACCAGGAGATCTCGACGAAGCCGTGCGGCGCGCCGGCGATCGGCACCAGCACGTTGCCGACGGCGGGAATGAACCAGGCCGGATTGAGATGCGGCGTCTCGAACGCTCGTTGGCTGATCCAGGCCGAAATCACCGCAAATGTCGCAATGAATTGCAGGAGGCTGCCGAGCGCCCACAGCGCGCGTGAGAGTTCGGTGTTGAAGGGGTAGAGGCACGAGCCGACCAGAATCACCGAAATGCTGATCGCGGGGAAGAACGCGACACGCACCGGGTGGTGCCATTCGGCAACCACGTGCGGCCAGTGGCGAAACGCCTTTGCCCCGTAGAATCCGGCAAGGACCACGAGCACGGCGGCCGCCACCAGCATCAGCACCAGGCTCGCGACGTGATCGGCCCCGATCGTCGTTTCGAGCTGCTGCGTCGCCAGCGTCAGTCCCGAAAGCCCCATGACGACGGCGAAAAAGGTGACCGGAAAGTGCCGCAGGCGTTGCGGCACGGTCTCCTGGCTTTGGCCGATATCGATTGCGTCGTTCATTGTGCCTGCCCTTCACGGCGGTTTCAGCGAACCGGTGCGGCCGCGCCGGCGCGCTTCCCCGGTTGGGTGCCAATTTATTGAGCACATTCGAAAGTTACAATATTTGTTTCCGCATGGCTGCTCCGCCATCCGCTCCTGCCGGCCGCCAAAAACCCAACCGGCGCTCAACGACCGGCCGCGCCCGCCTTGCAGGCGCGCACGAAGGCGACGAAATGCTCCGCCCACGGTGTCGCCGCGGTGTTGCGGAGATGGATGAAGGTCGCCATGCAATTGCCGGTAACGATGCCGTCACGGTCGCCGTCAATGCCGTGGCCGCGCAGGACGCGGTAGGCGTAGACCATATCCGCATCGACGTTTTCGAGGCCCGCATAGTGGAATTCGTGCGCGGCGACCCCGTCCGGGCTGTTTTCGGACGCGGCACGCCACAGCCCGGCGCCGGTCTCGGCGATCCGGGTCAGGCCGCGCCCCTGCGGCCGCTCATGCATGACCGCGTCGGCGGCGATCGCGCCGACCATGTATCGCCGTTCGCCGCGCCAGGCGATCGAGCGGCTCAGATACATCAGCCCGCCGCACTCCGCATAGGTCGGCAGGCCGGCGGCGATGGCGCCGCGGAGCGCCTCGCGCAGCGCCGTGTTGGCTTCGAGCGCCGCCATATGGGTCTCGGGAAAACCGCCGCCGATGAAGAGCCCGTCGGCCTTCGGCAAGGCGGTGTCGGTCAGCGTGTCGAAGGCAACAAGCTCGGCGCCGGCGCGCGCCAGCGCTTCCAGATCGTCCGGGTAATAGAAGCCGAAGGCGGTGTCGCGGGCGATCGCAATGCGGACATCGGCGGCCGGGACCGGCGGCGGGGCGGCCGCGGACGCAGAAAGCGGCGGGGCCCCGGCGGCGATCGCGCGCACGCCGTCGAGGTCGATACCGTCGCGGACGGCGGCGACGATCTCGGCGATGCGCTCGTCCTTTGCGCCGGTTTCCCCCGGCGTCGTCAGCCCCAGATGCCGCTCGGCGACAACGATGGTCCGGTTGCGGCCGATGGCGCCGAGCACCGGGACATCGGTATAGCGTTCGAGCACGGCCCGCATCTTGGCTTCCTGCCGGGCGGCCGCGACATTGTTGAGGATGACACCGGCGATCTCGACGTCGGGGTCGAAGGCCTGATAGCCGAGCACCAGCGGCGCCACGCCGCGGGTGATCCCCTCGGCATCGATCACCAGCACCACGGGCGTCCGCAACAGCTTCGCCAGCGCCGCATTGGAATCGCCGCCCTCGACATCGATGCCGTCATGTAGGCCCTTATTGCCTTCGATAAGGACGATATCGGCATCGCTGCTGCGGCCGGCGAACAGGTCGCGGATCTCATCGGCCGTCTGGGTGTTGAAGTCGAGATTATAGCAGGGCCGGCCGCTCGCCCGGGAAAGCCACATCGGGTCGATATAGTCGGGGCCCTTCTTGAAGGTCTGGACGGCGGCGCCGGCATCGCTCAGCGCCCCGGCAATGCCGATCGACAGCGTCGTCTTGCCGGAGGATTTATGCGCCGCGGAGAGATAGAAACGCGCCACGGGATCATCCCGAAGTTCTTGGGTCGCTACGCGACCGCGGGGAAGTGCGCCCGGTCGCGGTCGCGCCACATCGCTTCGGCTGCAGCCTGCGCGGCGCCGGGGTCGTCCGCCCGCCCGAGCAGCCTGAGCGCGATCGCCGTCGTGCCGGTCACCGCGGCTTCGGCATAGTCGTCGCCGATCTCGCCGCGCCACAGCGCGGTCAGCCGGTCGAGATTCATTTCCGTGTCGGTCGGCTGCACCGGCTCGGGGATCAGCGGCGGCCAGATGTCGACCGATCTTTCTCCGCCCGTAACCGACCAGACCTCGCACGGCTTGTTCGGCCGCCGCTCGACCTCGCCGCCCTCGCCGCGAAAAACCGCCATGCGCGCCTCGCCGAGCAGTGCCGCCGCGCCCTGGTGGATGTCCATGTAGCCGGGATGAAAGATGCCCTGGATCGTCGCCCGCGCCGCGAACGGGTTGAGCATGCGCGCAAGCGTGTGCACCGGCGAACGCAGGCCGAACACCGGCCGCAATTCGATCAGTTCCTTCAGCTTCGGCGACAGCGATTCAAGCGGCATATAGGCGAAATTCGCCGTCGAAAGCGCCGCCGCGGCCTCGTCGAACCCGGATGCCACCGGCAGGCCGAGCGCATCGAGCACGTCGCGCGTATAGAGCCGTCCGGCGGTGTGCCCCTCGGTGCCGTGCATGAAGACGCGGACGCCGTTTCTGGCCAAGAGCAGCGCCGATAAGAGGTACCACGACAATTGCCGACGCTTGCCCGCATAGGACGACCAGTCGAGATCGACCGCCGGCGCATTTGCCGGCAGGTCGAACGTTGCCCGCACCGCGCGCACGAAGCCGGCGATCTCCTCGGGCGCCTCCTCCTTGACCCGCAAAAGCATCAGCAGCGCGCCGACCTGTTCCGGCAGCGCCTCGCCGGCCAGCAGCATCGAGAACGCCTCTTCGGCTTCCTCGATGGTGAGCGAACGGCTCAGCGACTTGCCGCGCCCGAGGATGGCAATGAATTTCGAAAACGGATGCGGTTCTGGCGTCATGACTGAAATTTCCCGTAAAGGCTTTCCCTGCGGCCCAACGCATGGGGATATTGCGTGCCCATCAATCCTCGACCCGAGTCATGCCCGGGCGTGTTCCACTCGTGTCCGGTTTAATTCGACGCTATAGCCATAGACGATTGTGATAACGTCGGCTTCCTGGCCGGAGGTGTTGCCGGACACGGTTTTCCCACCTCTCGACGTCACCACCAACCCCTCCGTTGTCACCACCCGGTTTATCCGGGTGGTCCATTGGCCTGTCGACTTGCCAACGCAGTGGTGAAGGAATTCAAGCGCTTCTGGATACCGAACCGCCATTGGATTGCCCGCATAAAGCGGGCAATGACGACGGAAGAGGTGTTCAAACCATCCAATAAACGCTTTAACCGAACACCAGCGGGACAAGCCCGGCAATGACGCCAATGTATTGTGCTACAAGAGCCTGTTGAGCCTGAACCTGACACCGCGCCTTCCCTTGTGACGATATGGCCTCAGGCGGTCTTGTCCGGGGTGGTATCCGTCTGCGGCAGGAAGCGCAAGGCCATGAAGGCAAGCCCGCTCATCAGCATGGCGATCGACACGCCCATCACGCCGAGCAGGATTTCCGGCATCGAGGGGACATACCAGCCGACCGCGCCATCGCCGAACGAACTCGACACCTCCATGCCCGGGAAAATGTCGAGCGGGTAGGCCTGACCGCCGATGATGATGACGTACATCTGGGCGACGCCGCCGATCAGCACCAGGATCGAGGCCACCGACAGGCGGAAGCGCGCCTCGCCCTCGATGTCCCATTTCGCCGTCAGCAGTATCAGCGGCAGCACCGTGCCGATGCCGATCTGGACGAACCAGAATACCGCCGGATAGATGCCGCCGCCGGCGAGCAGGAACCACTCGACCCCGTGATGCTCGGTGGCATAGAGGTTGGTCAGGTGCTTGACGACGGTGAAATAGACCACCACCAGCACGAACAGGATCAACAGATTGCGGAACTTTCCGGTGACCTCGTCCGACATCAGTTTCTCGTTCATCGACCGGCACATGGTGATCAGCACGAGCACGGTGAAGGCGAGCCCGTAGGCGAACGAACCGGCGATGAAGAGCGGTGCCAGCAATGCCGTGTCATAGGCTTCGCGGGCAATCAGAAAACCGAAGATCGAGCCGGTGCCTGTGGTCAGGATCAGCCGCCAGACGAAGGCCAGATAGGCGATCGGCTTGTTGTAGCGGACGGCGGTACGATCCATCATCGTGAACAGATAGGCCGCGATGATGGCGACGAAGCCGATATAGAGGTAGATGTTCCAGGCGAAGATCGATTTGAAATTGTAGGTGGTCATCGCCACGATCAGCCGGTCGGGCCGGCCGAGATCGAGCACCAGCACGGCGAGGCCGCCGACCAGAAGCGCCACCGCGAGCATGCCCGACAACCGCGCGAACGGCTTGTAGTCGAGCTTGGCGAATACCGAGGAGATCGACGCCACGTTGAGCGCCCCCGACGCCGCGACGATGAGGAAGACGGCGAAGACGTGCGGCATGCCCCAGACGATATGATTGTTCATGCCGGTGACCACATGGCCGTTATGCTCCATGTGGTAGGCCGATGACAGCCCGAGGCCGATAACGACCACGTGCAGGACGACCAGCAGGTAGAAGAAGGTCTGCGGGCGCCGCAATCGACGATAAACGGTCTTGGTCATCACCTTTCCCCGGAGATCACAGGTTCTGATAGCGCACGCCCGGGTCGAGCCCGAGATCGGCGCGGATTTGGCTGGTGGCGTAGGTGCGAACGATTTTTGAGATTTCGCTGTCGGGATCGTTGAGGTCACCGAACACCATCGCCTTGCCGCTCGACGCGCAAGATTCGACGCAGGCCGGAATCCGGCCGTCATCGACCCGGTGGACGCACATGGTGCAGGATTCCACCGTACCCTTGCCGCGCGGCGCATAGGGCTTCTGGTCCTGAAGCGGCTCGTGCACGAAGGACCGCGCCAGATAGGGGCAGGCCATCATGCAATAGCGGCAACCGATGCAGATATGCTTGTCGACGAGCACGATGCCGTCGGCGCGCTTGAACGAGGCGCCGGTCGGGCAGACGTCGACGCAGGGCGGCGAGGCGCAATGCTGGCACATCACCGGGAACGAGCGTTTTAGGCCGGTCGAGGGATCGCGCACCGTCACCTTGCGGATCCATTGCGCGTCGGTCCGCGGCCGCGTCACCGGACCAAGGCCGTTCTCCTCATTGCAGGCGGTGACGCAATCGGTGCAGCCGTCCGGGCATTTGCTGACGTCGATCAGCAGCCCCCAGCGGACTTTTGAGGTCACCGCATCGCTGGGCGCCCTGGCCGCCGCCGCGCCTTCCGGATAGGCCATCAGCGTAACCCCGGGCGCCAGCGTCACCACGGCCGCGGTCAGCCCCTTCAAAAAGCCGCGCCGTGTGTCCTCGACACCCTCGGCGGCCTGGTCTTTGGCTCGGCCGGGCGCCGTTTCCCGCTCGCCGCTCATTGCCCTTGTCCTTCCAGATAGTCCGACAGCGCAGCGACATCGGCGTCGTGCGGCGCCGCCGCCGCGGTCTTGTCCGCCTCCCCCGGCTTCGAGGCATGGCATTGGAAACAGTCGACCTTTACCGCCGCATAATCGTGGCAGGTGCGGCAGAAATGCTGCGGCGACGAGATGTCGACCGGCCTGGCGTCGGGGCCGTCGACCGCGTGGCAGTCGATGCAGCCCTTGAGGCTGAAGGTCTCGGTGCGGATGCCGTCATGGACCGTGTCGTCGCGCTGGTGGGTGAGCATGTTCATGTGATCGCGCCGCATCAGCTCGGTGTCGGCGACACAGGCCTCGCCGCGGCCTTTGGCCGGTTCGGGAATCGGTACGCGCGCGGACTCTTGGGCGCTCGCTGGGCCTAGCACTGCAACTCCTAGACATAGTGCGAGCACAATCTTCTTCGCTTTGGCAGCGTTGACATGGCTCGCGAGTCTTTCTTTCGACCCCCACCCCCGACCCCTCCCCACAAGGGGGAGGGGAGAAAGGGCCGTAGAGCCAATGCCAGACTTTACCTTTTCCGCGCGGGGACAAGCCTTTATCGGCTTGAAGACGGCCAAGGGCTTTCGTGGCAACCGCGGCGAAAGTCGGTGCAGCCATAGCCCCCCTCCCCCTTGTGGGGAGGGGTCGGGGGTGGGGGTACAATAAAAAGAAATCACCATGCTCTTTCACTTACCCATGTCTTGGCTTTCCGAGCCGAACGGTCGAGCCGCTCTCAATCAAATCACTCCCCGAGCCCCATCTGGATGTAGCCGGACGGACAGACATCCATGCAGATGTGGCAGCCGATGCATTTGCCGTAATCGGTCTCGACATAGCGTCCCATCGTCGCCCGGTCCCGCTTGACGCGGGCGATCGCGTCCTGCGGGCAGTAGACGATGCAGTTGTCGCACTCGCTGCACATGCCGCAGCTCATGCAGCGGTCGGCTTCCGAGCGCGCCTCGTCGTCGGTGAAGCGGTGCAGCCGCTCGTCGAAATGGCCGAGCACATTGTTTTCGGAAATGTCCTGCTCGGTGCGCCGGTGCCGCGGCACGTGGGTGTAATAGCCGAGGAAGACCTGATCCGCGGTGACCAGTTCGGCATGGCCGCGATCCTCGTAATTGTGGACCGCAAAGCCGGCGGTATCGGTGCCGCGGTGCTCCACGTGATCGAACTCTTCCGGCTCGAACCCGGCTTCGCGCAGCTTCGACAACAGGCTGAAATGGTGGACGTTGACCCTCGGCGCCTTGCCCGGCGACGACCCCTTGACATATTGGTCGATGCTTTCCGAGGCGATCCAGGCCTGGCCGATTGCCGTCGTCAACAGATGCGGGCGAATGACGTCGCCGGCAACGAACACGCCCTCGCCGTTCGGCCAGCGCTGCAGCCCGTCGGCATCGACGAGACCGCGGCCGTTATCGAATTCCTCCATGCCCTCGAAATCGCCGACCTGGCCGATCGCGGCGACGACGAGGTCGCAGTCGATGTCGAACTCCTCGCCCTCGCGCACGCTCATCTTGCCGTCGACCCAGTCGACCGGGACGACCCGGAGCGCCCGCGCCCGGTCCGGCGCATCCATGACCAGTTCGACCGGCGCCAGCGACGAGCGGATCTGCACGCCTTCCTGCAGCACGTGCTCGATCTCCTGCTTGGCGGCGGGCATCTTCTCCACCGGCCGGCGGTAGACGATGGTCACGTCGGCGCCCTCACGCTTGGCTACCGAGGCCACGTCGTGGGCGGTCTGGCCGAGCACCGCATATTCGGGCCGGTCCTTTTCGTGGATCTGCGAGATATGGCCGAGCCGGCGCGCGACCGCGGCCACGTCCATGGCGGTGTCGCCGCCGCCGACGACCAGCACCCGCTCTGCCGAATGGTGCAGGCGGCCGTCATTGAAGGCTTCGAGGAAGGCGATGCCGCTGATGCAGTTCGACGCCTCGGCCGCGCCGGGATAGGGCATCGGCGTTCCCGACTGGGCGCCGACGCCGAGGAAGATGGCGTCGTGGCTGCGGCGCAGTTCGTCCAGTTCGACGTCGACGCCGATCTTGGTGCCGGTGCGCACCTCGATGCCGCCAATGTCGAGAATGCGGTTGATCTCGCCGTCGAGCACGTCGCGCGGCGTCCGGTAGCCCGGAATGCCGTAGCGCATCATGCCGCCCAGATCCGACTTGCTTTCGAAGATCGTGCAGCGGTGGCCCTTGCGCCGCAACTGATAGGCCGCGGCCAGGCCGGCCGGTCCGCCGCCGATGACCGCCACCGACTTGCCGGTGTCGGCGCCGGCGCCCCATAAGGCGAACTTCTCCTCCAGCGCCACGTCGCCGATATAGTGCTCGACCGCGTTGATGCCGACATGATCCTCGACCTCGTTGCGGTTGCAGCCATCCTCGCACGGCGCCGGGCACACCCGCCCCATCACGGACGGGAACGGATTGGCGTCGGTGATCCGGCGGAAGGCGTATTCCTGCCAGTTCATGTCCGCCGGCGGCCGTTCCAGGCCGCGGACGATGTTGAGCCAGCCGCGAACGTCCTCGCCGGACGGACAGCTCCCCTGACACGGCGGCGTCCGGTGCAGATAGACTGGGCACTTGTAGCTGGTGTCGGCGATGAAGATGCGCTCTTCGAACGGCAACGGCGTGCTGTCGCCGTCCCGGTATCGACGGTAGTTGGCTTTGGTTTCGGTCATGGCTTTCCTCCCAGACAGCGGCAAGTGCCGGTACCGCATTATGCGGTTGTTATCGCCGGAAATACTACCGATGCGCCTCGCATCGCACCATGTCCAGTTCGTGCGGGGCGCCGTCTCCCCCAAACGGCGCCCCCCGCGGGCGTCTATTCGCCAAGCCCCATCTGGATGTAGCCCGACGGGCAGACATCCATGCAGATGTGGCAGCCGACGCACCGCGTGTAATCGGTGTCGACGTAGCGGCCGACGGCGCGCTCGTCCTTCTTGACCCGGAACACGGCGTCCTGCGGACAGAACACCGCGCAATTGTCGCATTCGAAGCACATGCCGCAGCTCATGCAGCGATTGCCTTCGTTGATCACCTGCTCCTCGGTCAGCGCGATGATGCGCTCCTCGAAATTGCCGACCACGTTTTCGGCTTCGACATGCTTCTCGTCGCGCTTGCCGCGCGGCTCGTATTTGAAGTGGCCGAGGAAAAGCTCTTCATGCGGGATGACCTGGTTGGCGCCGCGATCCTCGTAATTGTGGATCGCGAATTTGGCCATGGACGTGCCCCGCGTCTCGCTATGGTCGTAGTCTTCCGGCGAAAGTTCGCGCTGCCGGAGTTCGCTCACCAAATTGAAGTGGTGGACGTCGACCTTCGGCCGCTTGTCCGCCGGCTCGCCGGACAGGAAGTGGTCGATGGTGTCGGCGGCGATCGAGCCGTGGCCGATCGCCGTCGTCAGCAGGTGCGGCCGGATGATGTCGCCGCCGGCGAAGTGCTTTTCATGGCCCTTGACGCTGAACACCGCATCGGTCTCGATGAAGCCGCGGCCGTTGTCGAGCCGGTCGAGACCGTCGGCGAGATCGCCCATCTGGCCGATCGCCGAGACGATGATGTCGCATTCGATCTCGAACTCGGTGCCCTCGCGCGCGATCGGCGTCATGCCGTCCATGTCGCATGCGCACATCTTTAGGGCGATCGCCCGCCCGTCCGCGCCGAGGATCACTTCGAGCGGCATGACGCTGCCCTTGATGTCGACGCCCTCGCGCAGCGCATCCTGGCGCTCGCGCTCGGCCGCGGTCATGTTCTCGATCGGAAACAGCGAGGTCAGCACCGATTTCACGCCCTCGCGCACGCCGGTGCCGGCGACGTCGTGGGCGGTGTAGCCGAGCACTTTGTGCTCGTCCTGGTCCTTCGTGGCGACCTTGCCGATGTGGCCGATGCGCCGCGCCACCGAGGCGACGTCGATCGAGGTGTCGCCGCCGCCGACGACGACGATCTTCTTGGCGGTGTGCACCACCCAGCCCTGATTGAAGGCCTCCAGGAACTCGACACCGGTGACGCAATTGGGCGCATCCGCCCCGGGCACCGGCAGCGGTCGTCCCGCCTGGGCGCCGATCGCCCAGAAGATCGCATCGAAATCGCGCTCCAGATCGTCGATCGAGACGTCGGTGCCGACTTTCGTGCCGAGCCGAGCCTCGACGCCGATATCGAGAATGCGCTGGATTTCCGCATCGACCATGTCGCGCGGCGTGCGGTAGCCGGGAATGCCGTAGCGCATCATGCCGCCGAGCTTGTCGTGCGCCTCGAACACGGTCACCTTGTGGCCGCTGCGGCGCAGATAATAGGCCGCCGCGAGCCCGGCCGGGCCGCCGCCGATCACGGCGACCGCCTTGCCGCTCTCCGCCTCCGGCCCGTCGAGCGTCAGTGCATTGTCGATCGCCCAGTCGCCGACATATTGCTCGACCGCGTTGATGCCGACGAAATCGTCGACCTCGTTGCGGTTGCAGCCGTCCTCGCACGGCGCCGGGCACACCCGCCCCATGGTCGCCGGGAACGGATTGGCCTCGACCATCTTGCGGAAGGCGTATTCCTGCCAGGTCATGCCCTCGACCGGCGGCTTGTCCATGCCGCGGGCGATCGCCAGCCAGCCGCGGATGTCGTGACCGGACGGGCAGCTCGCCTGGCACGGCGCGGTGCGGTGCACATAGGTCGGGCATTTGTAGGAGCGGTCCGCCTGGAAGATCTTCTCGTCGAGCGGCGGCGTTTCACTGTCGCCGTCCTCGAAGCGGCGAAACGTCAGCTTCGTCGGATCGAAAAAAGCCTCATTCATCGCGAATCTCTCCTTCTGCCCCGGCATCTGCCGGCAGGGCACGGGGTTCCAAGACCTCTCGGGCGTCGTCATCGCCGCTTTCATCGTCCTTCGCGCCGTCGTCCTCCGGCGGCGTCAGGATGATGGCGTTCGACACCAATTGATGAACGCTGACGACGGTGTCGCGTTCGAAGCCGTATTCCGGCAGCACCTTGGTGAACTGCGCCTTGCAGATGGCGCAAATGGCGGCCATGTGGGTGACACCGTGCTCCTCGACCACCTCGCGCAGCGCCCGCATGCGCGGCTGCGCACCCTTGACGCGGATGTCGATGATCTCGTCGGAGAGGAGCCCGCCGCCGCCGCCGCAGCAGAATGTCTGCTCGCGGATCGTGTCGACCGCCATGTCGATGAAATTGTTGCAGACCGCCTTGATCACCGCGCGCGGAATCTCGAACTGGCCGCCCGGCGTGTCGCCCATCCGCGAGGCGCGCGCAATGTTGCACGAATCGTGGAGCGTCAACGTCATGTGGTCGTTCTGCGACTTGTCGAACTTCAGCTTGCCCTTCTGGATCAGATCGTGGGTGTACTCGCAGATATGCATCGGCACCGGATAGTTGGGATCGAGGAAGTCCCAGGGGCCGGCGAGCGTGTTCCAGAACGAATAGGCGACCCGGTAGGCATGGCCGCACTCGCCGACGACGATGCGTTTTACCCCGAGATCGAGCGCCGCCTTGCGGATGCGCCGGGCGACCAGCCGCATCTGCTCGTAGGAGCCGATGAACATGCCGAAATTGGCCGCCTCCGAGGCATAGGATGACAGCGTCCAACTGGCGCCGGCCTCGTGGAACACCTTGGCGTAGCCGATCAGGCCGTCGATATGCGGCTCGGCGAAGAAATCGGCGCTCGGCGTGATCAGCAGGATGTCGGCGCCCTCCTCGTCGAGCGGGAAGCGGACCGTGACGCCGGTATCCTCCTCGATCTCCTCGGTCAGGTCTTCGAGCGTCGATTCCAGCGCCGGCTGCGGCAGCCCCAGATTGTTGCCGATCTTGTGGACCTTGCCGATGATCTCGTTGCAGTATTTCTGGCCGACGCCGATCGAATCCATGATTTCGCGTGCCGCCATGGAAATCTCGGCGGTATCGATGCCATAGGGGCAGAACACCGAGCAGCGCCGGCACTGCGAGCACTGGTGGAAATAGCTGTACCAGTCGTCGAGCACGTCCTTGGTCAGGTCTTCGGCGCCGACGAGGGTGGGAAAGAGCTTGCCGGTGAGGGTGAAATAGCGCCGGTAGACCTTGCGGAAGAGGTCCTGGCGGGCGACCGGCATGTTCTTCGGATCGCCGGTGCCGAGGAAGTAGTGGCACTTGTCGGTGCACGCCCCGCATTTCACGCAAGAATCGAGATAGACCTTGAGCGAGCGGTACTTGGTCAGCAGTTCGCCCATCTTGTCGATGGCGCGCTCCTGCCAGTTCTCGACCAGTTCGCCGGGAAAGCCGAGCGCCGTGTTATGTGCCTCGGAGGCCGGGAACGGCCGGCTCTCGGCCATCGCGCCGGGCGCCAGCGCCGGTATCTCCAGGGGATCGGGATGCTGTTCGCCTTCGGGGCGGTCGTCGAGCTCGACATCGGCCATGTTCAGCTTCCTCCTCCCCGCCTATTCACCCGCCGGCGCATCGAGTTTCTCCGCCCACGCCGCCACGTGCCGCCGCTCCTGCGGATTGTCGACCTGATTGCGCGACGGGCTGAAGAACACGCCCGGCGCATGCAGCAGTTTGGAGAACGGAAAGACGATCATCAGCGCCGCCACCAGGCTGAGATGGATGAGCAGCATCAGATCACCCGGCAGCGGCTGCCAGTCGAACCGCATCAGGCCGAGCATGAACGCCTTGACCGCGACGATGTCGGTGCGGGCAATGTATTTCATCGCCAGCCCGGACAGCCCGATGGCAACGATCAGCGCCAGCATCAGATGATCGGACGGGCCGCTGATATAGCGGACCCGCGGCACCAGGAAGCGCCGCGTCCAAAGCGCGACAAGCCCGGCCACCATGGCGAATCCGGCATAGACGCCGAATGGCTGCAGCAGCACCACCACGGTCCAGACCGGCTCGATGAAATAGCGTAAGTGCCGGATCGCCACCAGCGCCAGCGCAACGTGGAAGAGATAGCCGAACAGCCAGATCCATTTGTTCGATTTAAAAAGGCTCTCGAACAGCACCACCTCGCGCACCATCCTGAAGACGACGCCGGACCGGGTCACCGGCGCCGGCGTTGTCGGGATCTTCAGCGGTGCCGGCGTCGTCGCATATTGCCAGACGCGAAACGCAAGCCCGGCCACGAGCACCAAGGTTGCGACGTAGAACAGCAGCGCAAATAGGATCGTCAGCACGCGTCTCTCCCTTCGCCCCGGCATTTTGCCGGGGC
Source organism: Rhodobiaceae bacterium (assembly GCA_028278505.1). GTDB lineage: Bacteria > Pseudomonadota > Alphaproteobacteria > Rhizobiales > JAKPQE01 > JANQEG01. The sequence goes on along the minus strand of JANQEG010000144.1, from coordinate 1,805 downwards.
GCGACCTCCGGCCTTGTCAACGGCCGGTTTGGCGGCGATCAGACGTTCGCGGCGTCTTAAACGCAGCCGGTCGGCTTCGGCAGACCGGCGATCTTGCACGCCTGCTTCGCCGGGCCGTAAGGAAACAGCTCGTAGAGGTATTTGTTCGAGCCCTTCTCCGGGCCGAACTTCTTCTTCATGGCCTTCACCAGCACGCGGATTGCCGGCGCGATCTGGTATTCGTCGTAATACTCGCGCAGGAAGTTGACGACTTCCCAGTGCTCGTCGGTCATCGCGATCTTCTCGTCCTCGGCGATCAGTTCGGCGAGTTCCGAATTCCACTTGCTGAGATCCGTGAGGTAGCCCTCCTCATCGTGATCGTAGCTGTTGCCATTCAGTTCGTAGGCCATTGGTGCTCTCCTTCATTTCTCCGTGTCGGAGATTCGCATGATTGAAAGGTGTTTCAATTGACTAAAGCCAAGCCTGGGTGCGGTCATGCGCCGTCACCAGATCGACGAAACCGCCATAGTCGACGACCGTCACCCCCTCGATCAGGTCGCCTTCGCTCATCCCTCTGGCGGCCATGTCCTCGCTAAGGACGCAGACCGCATTGTTCTTTGCCGCCGCCGCGATGCGGTCGGCGAAACCGGTCGCCTTGCGGGCGCCGACGACGCCGTCCTCAAGAATCAGCACCGCATCGCCGGGCAGCAGATGCTCAAGGCAGCTCCCCAGCGTCGACCGCTCGAAGGGAGATTTGTTGACCGTATGCAATGTCGACATCCGTTCCTCCCTTAAAAGCTCAGAATGACGTCCTGGTCGGCCATCAGCGCCGCCATTTCCGCCCGGTCGACGAGGCGGATCGACGGCTTCTCGGCCCAATCGTCGTCCTCGTCCTCGTAAGTTATCTCCATAAGGTCGTCGGCGGTCAGCCCGCGCTCGGCCAGCGATTCCTTCTCCACAAAGAGCTTGGTCACCTCATAGTCGCCGAGCGCATTGTAGGTGGCCGAGAAGTTCTTCATGCCGATCCCGGAGGTGTCCTGGCCCTTGACAAGCTGATAGACGCCGTCATCGAGAAAGGCGACGCTGACATCCTGCTCGAACGCGGCGCCGATCAGCACGACCTCGAGCGATTCAAGCGCATAGATCGTGCCGTAGGGCGCCCGGCGGTTCACATAGAGGAACCTCTTGCAGACGTCGCCCTGATAGCCGTCTTCTTCCATCATCGCCCCCAATCAGTCCCCGAACACGACGAGACGGTCGGCCTGGATGCCGGCCTCGACCAGTTGGCCGAGCCCGGAAATCCGGAACCCCGGCGCGATATTGTTGCCGTCCTTGCCGTGCCGCTTCATCTCGCCTTCGTCGATGATGCCGCGCCGCTGCGCGGCGGCGATGCAGACCACCAGATCGAGCTCGTGCTTTTCCGCAAGCGCCGTCCAGTTGTGCTGGATGTTGCGCTCGTCCTGCGGCGGCACCGTGAACCGCGTGCCGTTATTGACCCCGTCATGGTAGAAGAACACCCGGTAGATGTCGTGCCCCTTGGCCAGCGCCGCTTCGACGAATTTATACGCCGAATCAGACGCTTGATGGGTATATGGTCCCTCATTGACCTGAACTGCCAGCTTCACTTCGTATCCCCGCTCGTGCCGATAACCGCCTTCCCTCTTCCGGCACCGGCCAGGCGCCGGAAGGTCGGTTTCCCCCTGACCCCGTCGCCTAGAGCGTCGGGCGCCAAGGTTGGTTCAATTCTGTTTCTCGATTGGCGCGGCGGCCCGCCGGTGAGACGCTCGCCGCGCGATGTGGGGCATCGGGCAAGAGCGGATCGACGG
>JANQEG010000101.1 GCA_028278505.1 Rhodobiaceae bacterium | reverse complement strand
CACTTCTAGTGGTCCAAGCGAAGCGTTACAAACCTCCGCCTCTGGCGGAGGTCAGTGATTTTTCCCGCTCGACACGGTATACCGGCAGCGTGCCTTGTCGCGGCGATCGAAACGGCAGTTTCGGCCCCCCTCACCCTGTCCCTCTCCCCGCCGGGGAGAGGGCACGAAAGCCGCAATGCAGTGAAGAACTTCACCTCTCCCCTCTGGGGAGAGGTCGGCCCGAAGGGCCGGGTGAGGGGATCGGGCGGTTGTTGGCATTCTCGGTTTGGCCGCAAATCGAGGCGGTAACGGCAATAGTCCCCAAAAGCCTCATGTAGTTGTGTCGATAGGCCAATAGACACCCGGACAAACCGAGTGGTGACAAACGCTCGCTAACCGGCCCGCGCCCGGCGCGCCGCGCGCCAGATCACCCATTGCCGGCGCCATTGCGGCACCTCGACAATGGTGACGAAGGGATCGTAGCCGGGCTGCTCCATCGCCGCGAGATAGGTGTCGACGAGGCAGATCGGCAACAGCGCAGGTGATGCCGCCGGCGGCACCGCATCGACCAGATTGTGCATGCGGGTCAGGTGGAAGCGCGCCCGTTCGCGCAGATCCTTCAAAACGCCGTGAAGCGCCGCGCCGCAGCGCCCGGAGAGCACGTCGTCGGGCGATATGCCGACCCGGTCGAGCATGTCGAGCGGCAGGTAGAGCTTTCCCCGCACCGCATGATAGGGCAGCGCCCTCAGGATCGCCGTCAGCCCGTAGGCGATGCCGGCGTGACAGGCGGCGTTGCGCATGCGCTCATCGGTGATCGGGCCGGACAGGATGTGTCCGGCCAGTTCGACCAGCGCGCCGGCGGTGTCGCGGCAATAGTCTTCAAGGGCCGACAAATCCTCCATCGGATCGTCGTAGAGGTCGAAGGTCCGCGCCTCGAGGAAAGCCGACAACAGCGCTTCGGGAAGCGCGTAACGCGACGTCGTGTCGATCATTGCCCGGGCGATCGGATGATCGCGCACATTGCCGTGCTCGACGCCGCCGAGCGCGTCGCGCCACCATTGATAGCGCATCTCGCCGGGAAGCGGATCGCTGACCATGTCGCGCACGCGCGTCACTTCGGCATTGAAGGCGTAGAGCGCAAACAGCGCCGGCCGTTTCTCGGCCGGCGCGAACAGCGCGGTCAGGAAGCGGTCCTTGTCGTAGCGCTGCACGAGCTTCTGGCAGACATCGTATTCGGGATCCATGGGCGGTCAGATAGCGCGCCGGGCCGGCTCAGTCTACGGCGACAAATGCGCCCGCAACCGCCCGGTTCTCGCCGAGGAGAACATTGTACGTGCTCACTGCAGCACCGGTCGCCATCGCCTCGCAGACGATGCCGTGCTCGCGCAGGCGCTGGCGCAGGCCTTGCGGCAGCGCGGCGATGTCGCGGCCGCTGCCGACGATCAGGATCTCGATGTCTGCTGCCGCGGCGAAGATCTTTTCGAAGCTCTCGGCCGCCAGCGCGCCCGCATCGCCTTCAGCCCAGGCCCACATGCCGGCCGGCAGCGACAGGATGGCGCCGCGATGGGACATGCCGCCGAAGCGGAAGCCGCCATTGCCGTAAGCGTCGATCGCCACCTGCTGCGGCAGATAGCCCGGACCCGGCGGCGTTTCCGTCACGTCGCGCGCGCTCGGCGTCAGGCCGGCTTCGCCTTGCCGGAGCCTTCGGCTGCATCCTTGCCGCGGCCCGGCCGCAGGTTGAGGAAGATCAGCACCGGCGCGGCGATGAAGATCGAGGAATAGGTGCCGATGAAGACGCCGAAGATCATTGCGAAAACGAATGACCGGATCACCTCGCCGCCGAAGATATAGAGCGAAAACAGCGCGATCAGCGTCGTCACCGAGGTCAGCACCGTGCGTGACAGCATCTGGTTGATGGACACGTCGAGCAGCTCCGGCAGCTCAAGCTTCTTATATCGTCGCAGGTTTTCCCGCACCCGGTCATAGACGACGACGGTGTCGTTGAGCGAGTAGCCGACAATGGTCAGGATGGCGGCGATGCTGGACAGGTTGAATTCAAGCTGGATCAGCGAAAACATGCCGATCGTGATGATGACATCGTGCAATGTGGCGATGATCGCCCCGACCGAGAAGTGCCATTCGAAGCGGAACCAGATGTAGATGGTGATCGCGAAAAGCGCCGCCAGCACGCCGATGATCCCGGCCTGGGCCAGTTCCGCGCTGACCCGTGGCCCGACCACTTCGACCCGGCGGTATTCGACCTCGTCGCCGAAGCTCTGCTTGATCCGGTCGACGACGGCCTGTTCCGCCTCCTCGCCGCTTTCCTGGCTTTCGACGCGGATCAGCACCTCATCGGGGGCGCCAAACGTCTGCACCTCGACATCGCCAAGATTAAGTTCGCCGAGCCGGCTGCGGATGGCGCCGATATCGGCCGGCCCTTCGATCGTCTTGATCTCGATCAGCGTGCCGCCGCGGAAATCGATGCCGAGATTGAGCCCGAAGATCAGAAACAGCGCGATCGAGGCGACCGCGACCGCCGCCGACAGGCTGAACGAATAGCGGCGCAGCCACATGAACTTGATCTTGGTGTCATCGGGCACGAACCGCAGATGGCGCACTTTATTCGTCTCCTCTAGACCACGTCAGATCGGGATCGCCGTCGGCCGCCGCGATCGCACCCAGAGCGCGACCAGAAGCCGGGTGAAGGTGAACGCGGTGAAGACCGTCGTGGCGATGCCGATGGCCAAGGTCACGGCGAAGCCGCGCACCGGCCCGGAGCCGAGCTGAAAAAGGATCACGGCGGCGATCAGCGTGGTGATGTTGGCGTCGAGGATGGTGGCGAGCGCGCGGCTGAAGCCGGCATCGATCGCCGCGATCGCGGAACGGCCGGCCCGCGCCTCCTCGCGGATGCGCTCGAAGATCAGCACGTTGGAGTCGACCGCCATGCCGACGGTGAGCACGATGCCGGCGATGCCCGGCAGTGTCAGCGTCGCGCCGAGTTGCGACAAGAGGCCGATGACCAGCCCCATATTCGCCGCCAGCGCCAGATTGGCGAAAATGCCGAACAGGCCGTAGGCCAGGATCATGAAGACGAGCACGGCGATGGCGCCGATGAGCGCCGCCGTGGTGCCCGAGGCGATGGAGTCGGCACCGAGGCTCGGGCCGACCGTGCGCTCCTCGATGATGGTGAGGTCGGCGGGCAGCGCGCCGGCGCGCAGCAGGATCGCCAGATCGTTGGCGCCCTCGACCGTGAAGCCGCCGCTGATCTGGCCGGAGCCGCCGCGGATCGGTTCGCGGATCACCGGCGCGGAAATCACTTCATTGTCGAGCACGATGGCGAACGGCCTGCCGACATTCCGCTCGGTGACGACGGCGAAGCGGCGGGCGCCGGAGGTGTTGAAGCGGAAGGTGACGATCGGTTCGTTGGTGTTCTGGTCGAAGGAGGGCTGCGAATCGACCAGATCCTCGCCGCCGACCAGCGCGCGGCGCTCGATCAGATAGGGCTCCGGCGGATCGTCGGTCGAATTGAGCACCTGGCAATCGGCCGGCGGGCGCGTGCGCAGCGCCTCCTCCGCCGACATGTCCATACAGACGAGGTGAAAGGTGAGCTTCGCCGTCTGCCGCAGAAGGTCCTTCAGCCGCTGCGGATCCTGCAGGCCGGGCACCTGGACGAGGATGCGGTCCTGGCCCTGGCGCTGGATCGTCGGCTCTGTGGTGCCGAGCTGGTCGATGCGCCGCCGCACCACTTCGATCGACTGCTCGACCGCATCGGAGACGGCGCGGGTGATGCCCTGTTCCGACAGGGTCAGGCGGATCAGGCCGTCGCCGTCGCTGTCGATGTCGATGGTGCGCACCGTGGTGCCGCCGAGCAGGTTGACGTTGAGCGGCTGCGAGAGTTCGGAGAGCTTTTCGACCGCCTCGTCGACCTGGGCCGTATCGCGGATCCGCACCCGGACCGACGTGCCGTCGATGGCAAGCCCTGTATAGCCGATGCGGGCCTCGCGCAAGATCTTGCGCACGTCGTCGCGCAGCGTGTCGACCCGCGGCTCGACGATGCTGTCGCGCTCCACCTGCAACAGGATGTGGGCGCCGCCCTGCAGGTCGAGGCCGAGCACGAGCTGCGAATTCGGCATGAGGTCAGGCCACCGCGCCACGGTCTCCTTGGCAAAGAAATTCGGCAGCGTGGCCAGCGCGCCGCCGGCGACGGCCAGCAGAATGAGCACGATTTTCCAGCGCGCGAAATGGAGCATGACCGGTTACCGATTCCCTCATCCGTCGGCGCGGCCCGGAGCCGGCGGCGCCGATCGCCGCTCAGTCCTTGGCCGGCTCGCCCTTGGTGCGGACTTCCAGGATTGAGGTCCGCAACAGGCGGATGCGCACATTCTCGGCGAGATCGACCTGAATTTCGTTGTCGTCGACGACGCGGGCGATCTTGCCGATGAGGCCGCCCGAGGTGACGATCGTGTCGCCGCGGCGCAGCGCCTTCACCATTTCGTCATGGGCCTTCATCTTCTGCCGCTGCGGGCGAATGATCAGGAAGTACATGATGGCGAAAATGGCGATGAACGGCATCAGCGTCAGCAGCAGGTCGCCGCCGCCGCCCATGCCGGGGGCCGCTTGCGCATAGGCCGGGGTTACGAACATGGATGTTCCTCACTGAAATCAGCCGGTTCGGTCGCGCCCTGCGGGCCGTGCCGCCGCCGGCGCCTCCCTCAATTCGCGCGGGACTATAGCGGCGCGGACGGGCTTTGCAAACCGTCGCTTGGGCGCCCGGTCCGGCCGCCGCCGATCGCCTGTCCGCCGGCACCTCTTTTTCGCCGCCGCGGATCGTGAGAGACTGACGCATGCGCGACCGCAGCCGCTTTCTCGGGATCATGCTGGCGCTCCTCATCGGGCCGCTGGTCGGGGCAGCGACGGCCGCGGACAGCCGCGTCGACGTCGAGCTCGTTATCGCCGTCGACGTGTCCTGGTCGATGGACCGGGACGAGCAGCGGTTTCAGCGCGACGGCTATGTCGCTGCGTTCCGCCACCCGGATGTGATCGATGCCATCCGCCACGGCGGCTGGGGCGCGATCGCGGTCACTTATGTGGAATGGGCCGGATCGCACCTGCAAAGCGTGATCGTGCCGTGGACGCGGATCGACGGCGCCGAGACCGCAGACGGATTCGCTGACGCGCTCGCCAATGCGCCGATCAACCGGCAATGGCGCACCTCGATCAGCGGCGCCATGACGCATGCCGCCGCGCAATTCGACGACAGCCCCTATGCGGGCTTGCGCCACATTGTCGACGTTTCCGGCGACGGCCCCAACAATCAGGGCGAGCAGGTCGATCTCGTCCGCGACCGGATGATCGCGCGCGGCATCATCGTCAACGGCCTGCCGTTGATGATCAAGCGCACCGGGCCCGGTGACTATCTCGGCATCACCGACCTCGACATCTACTATCGCGACTGCGTGATCGGCGGCACCGGCGCGTTCATGATCGCGGTCCGCGACCGGGACAATTTCTGGGAGGCGATCAAGCGCAAGCTGCTTCTGGAGATCGCCGGCCCGGTGCCGCGGGTCATCCGCGCGCAAGGGCGGGCGCACCGGCCCGACGGCACCACAGATTGCCTGATCGGCGAAAAGCTGTGGCTGGAATGGCGCGAGGGCGGCTGGGGCTGGGGCGACGAGTAGGCAAGCCGGGCGTCAGCAACGAAGTCCATAGCATTAAGGAGAATACCACCGCGTCGGCCCGCACAGCCCTCCCCCTCGTGGCTACGAGAGTCACACGTCTTGCCGATCTGCGCCACTCTGGGCGCGAGTAACCTGCGCGCTACATCAACCTCTTGGCACCTCACCCGCGAAAGCGGGTGTCCAATGGCCGTTCCGCCACTGTTAGCGCTTGTTTTGTCAGTCGAATCTCCAACCCGCGATAGCCGACGACAGAGCGTATCGAGGGGATAATTGGATTCCCGCTTTCGCGGGAAAGGTGGGCAA
>JANQEG010000091.1 GCA_028278505.1 Rhodobiaceae bacterium | reverse complement strand
GCATCAATTCGGCGACGTTCGAACAGGGATATTTCCTGAAATTCGACGCGTCAGGCGATCGATTGATGTCGTGCCGGTATGCGGCTTTTGGGATGTGTGCATCCCCTAGCGCTTCCGCGGGGACGGTGTATCTGGGAATCGCAGAGACCACCAATCGCCCCTTCCCCGCGAAAGCGGGGATCCATTGGCGGTGCCTACCTTACCCTGCTTGCCGCCCCGCCTCGGCCTCGACGCGGAACTCATCCGCCACATCCACGCAAACGTCGAGGATGCCGATACGCCAAAAGCAGCTAAAACGGACGACGCCTGGAGTCAGGTGCGGGACGGCGGCGGCGCGACCATGCCGCCCGCCGCCTGTTCGCGCCGTGCTCTTCGCCTAAAACTCCACCACCGCGCGGATCGATTCGCCGCGATGCATCAGCTCGAAGCCCTCATTGATGTCGTTGAGCGACAGCGTGTGGGTGATCATCGAATCGATGTCGATCTTGCCGTCCATGTACCAGTCGACGATCTTCGGCACGTCGGTGCGGCCGCGGGCGCCGCCGAACGCGGTGCCGCGCCAGACCCGGCCGGTGACCAGCTGGAACGGGCGGGTGGCGATCTCCTGGCCGGCGCCGGCGACGCCGATGATGACGCTTTCGCCCCAGCCCTTGTGGCAGCATTCGAGCGCGGCGCGCATGGTGTTGACGTTGCCGATGCATTCGAAACTGTAGTCGGCGCCGCCGCCGGTGACCTCGACGACGGCCGCGACGATATCGTCGACTTCGGCCGGATTGATGAAATCGGTCATGCCGAATTTCTCGGCCAGCGGCCGCTTGGCTTCGTTGAGGTCGATGCCGACGATCCTGTCGGCGCCGACCAGGCGGGCGCCCTGGATGACGTTGAGGCCGATGCCGCCGAGGCCGAAGACGACGACGTTCGATCCGGGCTCGACCTTGGCCGTGTTGATCACCGCGCCGATGCCGGTGGTGACGCCGCAGCCGATATAGCAGACCTTGTCGAAGGGCGCGTCCTGGCGGATTTTCGCCACCGCGATCTCCGGCAGCACGGTGTAATTGGCAAAGGTCGAGGTGCCCATATAGTGGTGGACCATCTCGCCATTGACCGAAAACCGGCTGGAGCCGTCGGGCATCAGGCCGCGCCCTTGGGTCTCGCGGATGGCCTGGCAGAGATTGGTCTTGCCGGACGTGCAGAAGCTGCACTCCCGACATTCGGGGGTGTAGAGCGGGATGACGTGATCGCCCTTCGCCACCGATCTGACGCCGGGGCCGACATCGACGACGACGCCGGCGCCCTCATGGCCCAGGATCGCCGGAAAAAGGCCTTCCGGATCTTCGCCGGAAAGGGTGAAGGCGTCGGTATGGCAGATGCCGGTGGCCTTTATCTCGACGAGCACCTCGCCGTCCCGCGGTCCGTCCAATTGCACGGTTTCGACGGAAAGCGGCTTGCCCGCCTCGAACGCGACCGCAGCCCTGACATCCATGGAGACCTCCCCTTATATATCCGGCCCGATGTGCGGGCCTCTGCTGTTCTTGATTCCCGACCTTCGGCCGGTCGCCCTTTTATCCGGGCCGGCTCACCGCGCCAGATGGCAACCAGTCTAGAAAATAGGCGCGCGCAGGCGAACGGGCAAAGTGATTCTTTGCCGACACACAGGCGGGCGGGAAGAAAGGAAATCCGCTACGACAACGGTTCCACGACCGCGGCAAGTCCAAAGCCGCGCAGTGAAGCCTTCTTAAAAAAAACCGAACGGATCAGCCGCGCGCAATGTCCAGAGGACCTTGCATGATCGCATGATTAAGATCTCTGAAGCGCCCGCTCAATTCTCCAGTTGAATTGTTCCTTATCTGATGAAACCCGGAAAATACTGTATTTTATCACCTTTTTTGATTTCACGTCAGAAATCAGACACAAAGGAATGCGTTTTTAGGCCAGATGTTTCAAAAGGGGGATGGCATTGATAGCTCGCGGTCCCTCTATGAACACGGAGCAAGTTCGGCGTGATGACCGACCGGGGCTGGTTTTAGGGCATGGCTGTAAACTATCTCGTCTCTCCATGGGAATCATGTGACTCCGATCTTCAAGAGAGGATCGAAGAGCAGTCCCGGCAGGTCATCTTCGAAAAGGGCGATCTTTTCTACGACGCCGGAGACCGGTTTTCGGCTCTTTATGTCTTGCAGAGCGGGATCGCCTTCCTGCACCGGGTCGACGAGAGTGGCAAATACACCCTGGCCGTCCCCGTGTACCGCGGAACCTGGGGTGCCCCGGCCTTTCTGACCGGCATCCACACCGCCACCTTCCGAGCCTCGTCAACATGTTCCGTCAAGGTCGTTCCGGGCAAGGTTCTGCATGACCTTTGGGACGATGGTGAGCTGCAACAGACTCTCCGCAGCATGGCGGAAACCGACTTCAATTTCCTGCTTGATGTCATGGGAACGCTGAGCCAATCCGATGTCGAATCGAGATTGGTGAGCTATTTGTCAAAGGTCATCGCATCGGCGACGCCGCCAGGACAGAAACGGCTGAACACGATACGGTGGCCGTTCTCCCTTTCGGAACTGGCCGACTGGCTTTCGGTTTCGCGTCCGCATCTGAGCTCGGTGGTGAAAACACTGCGAGAACGGCGAATCCTGGAAATCGGAAACGGAAAGGTCGTCTTGCTCGAAAAGAGCCCGGCGTAGAACGAACGCGCCGCCCGCGATAAATCGTAGAGCCTTTGATGGCTCGTCTGAATCAATTCCGCTATTTGGAAAGCGAACCGGGAAACATCCCGGTTTGCGGGGACGGGCGATTTTGCGCCAACACGGACATGATCGGTAATGCGTTGGTGGCAACGCCGCCGCCCCACCACCGGCGTCATTGCCGGGTTTTTCCCGGCAATCCATTCTTCACGCTCAACTACGCGGACGACCCGTCCAGTATGTTGTTCCAGGCGCGTGTCGACCAGAGATGGCAGAAGATCAGAACCAGCGCCCCGGTCTTTCTCAACGACAGGAAGGTCTCATCGTCCAGCGCATTCAGCTTTTGCTCGTCGACCGTCTTGAACCCGACAATCTTTGACATTTTGCCGTCGGGCAGGGTGACGTCGGCATTCCTGTCGACCAGAAGGCCGGCTTCCGCGATCTGCCGGACATGCGCCTTCGTCCGCTCCAGCTCGCGCTGATAGTTGACGCAGAACCGCAAGGCGCGATCCGTCGTCGCGGACGGCTTGCCGTCGACGTAGAGCGGCTCCCCCTCCTCCTCGCCGAGCATGGCACTGGCAAAATCGGCACCGAGCATGAGCGTGTCAGTACCGCTGCTTTCGACAAAGATGAACGGATAACGCCGCACATAGGCGGGGATATAGGTGTTGGGCCGCCACGCTCCGTCTGCGTCTATGAAAGCGTTTTCGCCCTTGGTGTGGCCGGTCACCGCATAGGGGAGAAGATCGGCTTCCGGACCGCCGAACACGATCGGATAGAAGGAGGCGGCCTGGGGAAATTCCGAGGCCAGGAGCAGAATCGAGTTCGCCGCCCCGGCAAATGACATGTTTTTCGGCGGTCGCAGCCTCATCGCGCCGTGGCGCTCCGCATGCAGCGGCTGCGGGTCCTGATAGAACAGGGGCAGGTTGCCCGCCCCCGTCGCGGCGTCCGCCTGCGGCGCCTCTTCGGCCGCTCCCGCCTTCGGCTTCCCTTCGGCCTTGCCCAGCTTCGATTTGCCGGATTTCTGCGGTTTCTTCTGCTCGGTCGCCATAGATGTCTACCCAATCCGGCTGCTATTTCGACCCGAGCGCGGCAATCGCATCGCTCAGTCCGGTGTTGGAAATGCCGATACGGATCATCCGCCCGTTTGCGATCGGGTATTGCAGCATCGGTTTCTTCGCGTCGGTGAGCTTCTTCAATTGCGGCCGGGACACCTCGAATGAAACGTAACAATAGGTTCCGCTGCAGCGCGAAAACGCCCCGGTGAAAATCTCGTTGTTGTCGTCCAGGACCGCCGGCTTTTTCGCAAACGACGCATCGACGAGGGTGCGCAGGCCGCCAATCAGCTTGTTGCCCTTGTCCTTGTTGATCGCAAAGGCGAGCCGCGCCACCTCATTGCCGGTCTTCTTGTTGGTGTAGGTCTGGACAGCCTCGCAGATATTCCGGAACTCGGCCTTCTTGTCTTCCGATTTGGCATCCTTGTCGTTGTTCTTGTCGGCGGCCTTCTTCGCATCGGCATCCTTCTTGGGAACCTCGATTCTCGTGCACTCGACATTCCAGGTTCCGAACGATTCCGTCGACCGGCTCGGCCGCGGCGAGACATCCTGCGCGGCCGCGAAACCGGACAGAAGGATACCAGCGGATAATGCCCCGGCACCGGCCAGGCTTTTGAGTTTAAAGCACATTAGACTACTCCGATCGTCCCGCGGCAGGGGATTTGCGCTACCGCGTCACCCGTGTGAAAAAGTAAAGCTGCGGTCCACTGATCGCGACCAGTTGCCAACCGTCGACCGCGATCGTGTCCAGAACCCTGGGCAGGATATCCTGAATCCTGGCCTTTTGGGGATCGGTGATTTCCACTGTCGGAACGTCACCCTCACCTGTCGAAACCTTCAGATGGCCATCCTGATCCAACTGGCCGAGCGCCAGCTTGTCCAGATCGTTCGGCGCAAGCACCTTATATTCGAAACGTTCACCGTTTTCGGCTTTGCAGAACAGAAAACACTCCATCTTGTTGACCGCGACCAGTTTCCAACCTTCTTCACCGAACCGGTTCAGCACCGCCGGCATCACCACCTGCGATTTGGCTTTTTCGATATCCGTGATGACGTAGGAATCGGGCGATTCCGCATCCGCGCGCGCTGCGCCCTGACCCTTGAGATGGTCGTAGACCAGGCGATCGAGTTCGGTCACGGTCACCGCGAGATGGTTGGACTCAATGACCGGTCTTGCTCGGTTCCTTGTCGGCTTCGCCGTCATGCGCCCCGATCTAGAGCCTTTCATTAGAAACGGAATCGGTTGACGACCCGGAAGTGCGCCTCCCCGTTGCCCGGTGACAGGTTGCGGTTGTCGTCAACCTCCCAGCCATAGGCCGCTTCGAACAACAGATTGTCCTCGATCTGATAGGTCACCCCGACACCGGCGCCGGCGATCGACGTGGCCACGTCGGTCGCATTCGCCGGCGCCTCGATCCCGGACACGCCGACATCGAAGAATCCATAGAGCCGCAGGCCATCCCGGACGCCGTTGGCCATATTGACCAATTCGAGTATCGACACCCGCGGCGTATGCACTTCGAAGCGACCGACGAAGCCGTGGTCGCCGCGCAGGGCGTTTTCTTCGAAGCCGCGCACCGTGTTCATGCCGCCGATATACATCATCTCGCTGGGATGCAGCCTGTCGGTCGCCACCTGCCCGGCGAGTTCGATGCTTGCCATCCAGCCGCCGAAATAAATGGTGTGCTCGACGCTGCCGCGGAAGTAGGCATAGTCGGCCGACGAATTGGACCGGGTGACGTGGAAGATCGCGTCCGTGTTGCGGTTGAGCATGTTGCCCGGCGAAACCCAGACGCCCAGGCTGAACGTGGTGTGGGATCTTGCATCGCCGCGCTGGCCCAGCACGTTGAGGAAGAAATTGTTGACGTCGGTCTCATTGTTGATGACCGGAATGCCGCCGAATTCGAACGTGCTGTCGGAATTCTTGTACTCGAAGCCGTAGCGCGCATCCCACGAGATTCCGACCCAATGGGGCAATTGGGTAATGCCGGTAACGGCGATGTAATGACTTTCGCCGGACGAGAAGCCGGGCCCGACGATCATTCCGCTCGTCACGTGCGCGCCGGTGATCTGAATGTCCGTACGCGGCACGAAGGGAAGCGGAAAGATGTAGCTCACCACATGCGCGCCGAGCGCGTCGTTGCCGTCTTCCGAGGTGGTGTACTGATAGGCCAGCTCGTGATCTGTGGCGATGAGGTCGGCGATGGTGAAGCCGCCGAAAAACCGGTACTCACCGACGCTGTTGACGCTGCCGGTGTTGTCGGCGCCGAAGAACACCGAAAACGGGCCGTCCTCCTCGACGCGGAATTCGATATCGGTCTCGCTGAAATTGGCGCCCGGCGAATAGACCGCATTGACCTGGCGGTGGCCACGGCGGCTTTTCCAGCGCAGCTGGTCGAGCACCGCACCTTCCTCGACAACGTCTCCGCGGTTCAGCGTGAAGCCTTCGGTGTAGTATTCCGGCATCCTGGCATTGCCGGTGACGGTGGTTTCTCCGACGCGGCCGATGACGGCGATGACCTGAACGACGCCATTGGTGATGTCCTGCGGCGGAATCACCACATTGACGACCGGACGTCCGGCCGCCCGGAAGGCGAGCACCATGTCGCGCGTCATGCGATCGAGCGAGGCCAGCGACACGGGCCTGTTCAGATAGGCGCGCGCGGCATCGGCGACGCCCGGGGGCACGTCATCGCTCAGCACCTCGACGCCGCCGGCGCCGCTGCCGCCGGCCGCCGCCGGCGTATCGGTGATGACGACGCCGTTCAGCGACGGCAGAAGCTCGGTCTCATCGGTCGAGAGGCTCGTCTGATCACGCGGCGTCAGGGTAACCTGGCGCGGGGCCGTGCGCTCGATGCCCTGCTGGTAACGCTCCACCGCCTGCGCATTCGCCTCCTCGGCGGGCACCGCCACCGTAATGGCCACCGCTGCGCCGACCATGTACTTCCAAACCTGCCTCGCCATGATTTTCATTCCCGTCGCCATCGGCTTCATGTTTTCTCTGTTTCAGGCTCTCCGGGCGCCGCCGCCAAGGGCGCGGCGCCCGCTACATACTTCAGAGCGTCTTCGGGGGCTTTGCGAATACGCCGTAGCTCAATGCGTGTCCGAGCGTTCCCCCATAGCTTCCCATGACCTGCTTTTCGGCCCGCTCTTCACCCTCGACATAGATGCCGACCGTGCTGTCCAGGCTCAGAGTCTGTTCGGTGTCCGTGCTGCCACTGCCGTCGGGGGCGGGGGCCGCGAAGACCTCGTAGCTGGTGCTGTAGGAGATCGGCGGACCAAATGCCGAGTAGATCTGTGAAACCGCGATGTCGGCATTCTCGACATATTCGCCGTAGCTGTCCTCGAGCGGCGATTGCGGCCGGTGCTGTTCGGGAACGTGAACGGCAAAGTGCTGCATTCCGCTCTGGCGACCGACGATAATCTGTTCGCCATTGGCTGCGGTCGACGCCGCGGAGTGGGCCCAGAGGCTTCCGATCAGAACCCCGCCGTTCGCTGGGCCGGACCGACCCGCGACGGCCGGTTCCACCGCGCCGAACGTATAGGGAACCGACGAAGATTCCGAACCGGAGGGGTTCTGGCTGCCGTTGATGTTCTCAACAGTCCCGAAGACCTGGTTGCCGCCCGGCGTCGCGGAGAACAGCACATTCGACCCGAAACCGTTGGTCTGACCCTGATAGGCGATGGAGATGTCTTCGCACATTTCCTCGCTCAGCCCGGCTTCCTGGCAGGCGACATCGAAGGAACTCGTGCCGACGACAATGTTGTCGCCGAGGAAGTCGACATTGACGGTGCTGCCGGTTTCGGAGTCCTCGAACACCACCCGGAATCCGTTTTCAAGATCGATGAAGTTGATGTACGGCGTGTAGATCGGGAACTCGATCGAATCCGGCACCGGGGCCATCGTCGTCGTCTCTACCACTCCGAAGTAGAAGGCGAAGTTGGCGGTGCCGATGGTCGTGTACTGATTGCTCGTGCCGACCGGGATTGTACCCATCAGCCGGAAGCCGTTCTCATGGTCGAGGCCGGCAACGCCGCCGCCCGGGCCGAGGAAGATATTGTCCGGGCTGGAGGTGCGCGGATTGACCGGATCGCCGCCGACATCGCTGTCGTTGAAGCTGGTGCCGGCCGTCGTCGTCAGGTTCTCCTGGGCCGGGATGTAGAAACGAAGCTGGCCGCCGACATCCGAATACCCGGAATTGATGTTGGCATTGTCGAATTTCATGACGTCGGCCAGCGTCTGCGAGTCTTCGGTCGGCACGCTCTGGCCGGCGCCGATGGTCGTCAGGCCGCGAATGCGGTTGCGCACCGTACCGGCGCCTTCGATGGCGTTGTTGGTATCGATCGCCGTGCTGCCATGGTTGTAATGCTCATGCCCGATATCGGCATCCTTGACCTCCAGATCGCCGCGAACGCGCAGCCAGATATCGCCGCCGGACACCTGAACCTCGTTGTCCGAGGCTTCGCCCACATCGGTGTGGTTGTGACCGATTTTGGCATCATCGCCGGTGATGAGCGCGTCGTCGTCGCCGCCCGCGGCGGTGTCACCGGGTGCAGCAGCCGTCCGGGCAAGAGACGGCGATCCGGCGTCGACCCCGACTTCGATGATGATGTCACCATCGAGAATCTGCGGCGTAACCAGCGCACCGCCCGTCGTGCCCTGCCAATCGTTGCTGCTCGGGCTGCGATGGCCGATCTGGGCGGCACCCGACGAGGTGGAGACGACCAGGTTGTTGCCGACACCGGTCGTGCTGTCGGGCGTGCCGTCGCCGATGACGATGTCGGAACCGACCACCTGCCGCACCAGGCTCGTCGGCCGGACCATGTTGGTGCCGTGGAGGTTGCCACGTTCCTCGGAAATGTAGTGGCCGATCTGAGAATCGCCCGAACCGCCGTTCACAATCTCAAGATCGCGCGCGGCATCGATGGTGATCGTGCTCGACGCCGTGTTGGCAACCGTTCCATCGGCATTGAGCACGATCAGATCGGTCGCTGCGCCGTCGCGCTGGCCGCCGATGGCGTGCAGCGTGTCGAAGATGCTCGACGGCGGCGTGCCGATTGCATGGCTGACCGTCGAGATCGAGCGGTGGCCGACCTCGGCAAGACCGACGCCGCCATTCCTGATCTCGATGTCGCCATCGGCGAGCACGGTCGCGTCGAGCCCGGTGCCTGCGGTCAGCGACGTATCGTCATTTCCCGGCAGGCCTGTCAGCGTGGTGACCAGCGTGATGTCGTCGAGATCAGTGGTCGTGTCGGCCGGGTTGATGAAGGAGCGCGAATGCGCCTGGGCATGCGTGCCATCCGTATCGACAGTGATGAAGGCCTCGTGACCCAGCTGCGCAACGCCGTCGGCCGCATTGCGGATCCAGATCTCGCCGGCCCAGACATTGATTTCCGCCTGGATCAGTTGGTCGGCATCGACATCGCGCTGGCTGGTGCCGTCACCGGCCGGCGGTGTCGCCCTGTCGTCCGCCGACCTCGCCGTCAGCCTGCCCTCGTGACCGACATGCGCGTCACCGATCGCGGCTTCGACCAGGTTGAAGGTGCGCAGCGGCTGCATCGTCGAACCGAAGCCGATCGTTCCGGTGATGGTCTGGTCGGTGTCGACAAGCTGGCCGAACTCGTCGTCGGTTTGGCCGGTTTGGCCCGACTGCGCAAAGAGCACAGCGTCATGACCGACAAAAACATCTTGACCATCATCGCTGGTGATGAGCAGGTCTTCGACCTCGGTGATCCGGATATTGCCCGAAGTCGTCTGGCTGACCGTCACCTCGGCGCCGTCATCGTCCGAATGTCCGGAGATGAAGTTGCTGGTTGCGCCCGCATCGTTATTGACCTCGTGGCCGAGCCGGGTACGCGAATTGCTGCCGACCGCCTCGATCGTCAGATCGTTCGGATTGTTGTCGTTGTCCAGATCGAGATTGATCGCGACGTCACCACCCGTGTCCTGGCGGGCGATGATCGCACCGCCGCGATTGGCGTCGTCCGAGTCGGCCTCGGAATCGGAGGTGTTTTCGGTATCGACCTCATGGCCCAGATGGGTAAACGAGGTGGCAGCGTCTTGCGAGCGCAGCACCGAATCCTCGTTGTCTTCGTCCGAGGTGATGTGGTTGGCGGTGACCGAGACCGAACCGGAAACCGTCTGGCCCGTTTCGATGCGGCCGCCATTGCCCATCCGGTCTCCAATATCCGACTTGCCGGCGGTATTGGTCACGAACACGTCATGGCCGAGATGAGCGTCCGAGGTGCCGTTGCCGCCCGACAGGATCATCACCTCGTCGGCGGTCAGCGAAACGTCGCCCGAGGTGCGGTTGCCGGTGCGCGCATCGTCCTGGGCCAGATCGCCGATATCGACGTCGCTGTCGTCGCCGATCAGGATCGAGCCGCCGTCGCCGGCCACGCCACCATCCTCAGGCGAGGCGTCCGTATCGCCGCCGCCTTCACCGGTGACGTTGGTCATGGTGCGCCGGTGACCGAGTTCGACCTCGCGGGTGCCGCCAGTCCCTGACGGGCTGGCATCGATCACGATATGGCCGGTGTCGAAGGTGTCGGCGACGCCGTCCGGTGTCGAGGGGTCTGGGGTATCGCGGCCGGAGATCAGCCGCACATTGCCGGTCACCAGCCCTTCGGTGCCGATGGTCGCGGTGCTGTTCAGGGATGCGAGCGCATCGGTGGCGGTGTACCAGATGCCGCCGGCATCGGCGTGATCGGCCAACTGATCGGCCTCCAAGCTCGACGGCCCAAGGCTGGCGCTCTCCGTCTGCGCGTCGTCGATCGTCGATTCGGCCAAATCCAGCGCCGCCAGCACCCTCTCCAGATAGCCGTTGACGCCAGCGGACGGATCAATGATCTCGTTGACGAAGTTGTGCTCGGCGGTCGGGCTGGGCGTGGTGGGGGTATTGCCGGCACGCGCGACGGCGAATGCCGTCTCTGCGTCGGCGAGCGCCGTCTTGGCGTTGGTCAGCGCCGTGTTCAGCGTCGTCTGGTCGGTCGTGCTGTAGCGGCCGGCATTCTGCACCGCCATGTCGATGACCCGCACCGCATTGCGCATCATGACGAGCGCGTCCATGGCGTCGGCGACGGTGACATCCTCATCCACCCCCGTGCCGGCGCGCGTGCGGCCACCGGAGCCGTTGAGCTCATCGATCAGCGCAACCATCGCGGCGCGCAGGGTCGCGTATACGGTCGTGCCGAAGCCGGAAGACTGATCGGACGTCCCGGTGCCATCGGCGCGCGTCGAGATGTTGAATTCGGTTTCGTGGCCGACATAGATCTGCGAGGTGGCGCCGGTACCGGTCGTCGCCACCAGTTCGACGCCCTCGTCGTCGCCGCCGGCGCCGGTGCCGTCCTGGTCGAGCGCCTGGATCAGGATACCGCCGGAAATCGTGCCGCGCGAGATGCGGATCGAGCCGCCATCGCCCGCCGTGTGGGCATCCAGCGCATCGACATCCAAGCTGGCGTTCAGAGTCTGGGCATGGACGTGCTGGGCATTGCCGATCTCGACGAAGGAGCGCCCGCCGTCGCCGGTCGTCGAGTTGATCAGCACCTCGCCGTCCAGCGAGGTGATCGTGACCACCTCGGCGTCGGGGTCGGCGTACATGTCCGCCTGGCTGTCGCGCAGATTGCCATGGGTAATGTAGATGACGCCGGCGTCGGCATCCTCGATCACCGTCGAATTGGTCACCGGATCGATGGTACCGGCATCGAGCGAGATCGGGTTGATCAGCGCGGTGTCGTTATAGTCCTCGATCACGCTGTCGCCGCCGAAGCCGGCGATGATGGTGCCTTCGCGGCTGGCGGCGTCGTTGTGCGTGTCGGCGACCTCACCGATGGTGCGCTCATGGCCGATGATGACATGGGCGTCGTTGGGGCCATTGGCCGTGGTCGCGTCGATATCGACGTCGTCGCGGCCGGTGATGTCGATGTCCGCGCCGATGTCGCCCTGGCTGATGCGGATGTCGCCGCCATTGCCTTCCAGCACGCCCTCGTCGAGGCCGACCGGTGAATGCTGACTCCATTGCCGGCCGGCATCGCCCGCCTTGGCGCCAACGAGCACCATGTCGTGGCCGATATGGGTTTCGGCCTCCTGGCTGCCCAGACCGGTCGAACTGGCCAGGATGCGCACCGAAATCTCGTCCCCCGCCTGCTGATCGGCGATCAGGACGACGTCGATATCGGCGTCGGTATTGTTGGTGTTGATGCCGGCCTGGACGACGGTGACATCGCCGCCATTGCCGTTATAGCCGATGGCCTCGTTGGCGGTTTCCGAACCGCCCTCGCCGGCGCGCACCACCACTTCATTGTCGGGGCGATAGTTCGCCAACGTGACGTTGGTCGTGCCGCCGGCACCGTCGGGGGTGGTCACGGTTCCGCCGGCGTCCGGCCGATCGTGACCGATCGCCAGCCGGTGGCCGACAAAGGCGCGCTGGCGCGCCACGCCGAGGGTCCCGTCGCTGCTCTCGATGGTGATCTTGTGCTCGCTGTCGAGCCTCACCCTGCCGTCGAAAGCGTATTGGGTGACCCTGGCGTCGCCGCCGTCGCCGCCCATCGCGTCGTCATAGGCAGCGATGTCCTGGCCATCGCCGGCGACCGTGGTGATCACCACCGCCTGATGCCCGACATGGGCGACCTCGAAGGCCGAGGCGGTGCTGCCGTCGCGGGCACTGACAAGGATGCCGCGCGCCGTATCACCCGTGTCGCGCGACAGCGCATTGAGCGTGATATTGCCGCTGACCGAGCGTGTCTCGGGGTCATCGCCTATCGTCAACGTGGAGCCCTGGGTCGAGGTGGCATGGCCACCGTCGCCGGCCGCCGCCATCAGGAACAGCAGCGTGTCCTGCTCCTCCTGAGTCAGCTCACCGAGTGTGAAGTTAAAAAGGGTGCCGGCACTGTTGTCGTCGCGGTCATTGGCGACCAAGTTCGAGCCCACCGTGCCGGAGGCGGTGATGCCGGCGACCGCCGTCATCTTCTCCAGGAACGCCTGGATATGCTTGTCCTCGTAATAGTCGGAGACGATCGGCTCGATCAGCTTGCGCTCGAAGTCGCTGAGGCTGGCGATCGTCGTCGTGTGCGCCGCGGCATGGGCGTCGCCGGCATTGCGGCGCGTCTCGTAGACCCGCGCATATTCGAGCAGCGCCTCATAAATGAAGTAGAGGTTCTGGAATGTCGACGCCTGCGTGGCGGTGCCGCCGAAGCCGCCGACCGCCGCCACCGCCTCGCTTTCCATGCGGTGGCCGATCGCCGCCCACAGGGTCTCGCTCGACTGCGAAGAATCCACCGCCTCGACGATGATCGAGTTCTCCGCGGTGATGGTGATGGCGCCGTAATGCTGCCCTTGCGTCGAGGTGGCGTCGCCGCCATCGCCGCCGCGGGCGGTGATATAGGCGGGGTAGTTGGGGACGGTGCCGTCCTCGCGCGCCGCATCGCCGCCGGCGCCCGAATACGCCTCGCCGGAGACCAGATGGCCGATGCGTGCTTCGGCGATGTTCAAATTGCTGTCGCTGTTGCTCTGGTCGACGGCGCGAACCTTGATGTCGACATCGTTGCCGTTGCCGGCGTTGGACAGGGTGTTGTCGAGCGTGTTGTCGACGGAAATGTCGCCATTGATGAAGCCGATCGTCGCCGTGGCGTCGCCGCCATCGCCGCCATCGCCTTCCGAAACCGTATCAGAGCGGTTCGCGGCAGACTGGATGCCGTTGCCGCCCCGCGCACCGGTGGCGTTGGCGCGGGCAAAGCCGGTATGGCCGATGATGGCGGTGTTGGTGTCGAGCGCGTTGGTGAAGGTATCGCCCGGGCCGGCGCGCGATTCCACCAGCACGCCATCGGTGGCGGCAGAGCCGGTGGACGCCAGATTGTCGTGGATCGTCACCGTGATGTCGGCGCCATCCGGGTCGTTGAAGCCGACATGATAGAGAAGATCATCGGCGTCATTGGCTGCATTGCCGTCCTCATCGGTGCCGATGATGAAAGTGCCGCGCGTGGTCAGCGAGCGGCCGGTGCCCTGGACGCCGATATTGACGATGGCGTCGCCGCCGCGCCCGCCATTGCGGTCGGTGCCCAGGAATATGCGGTTGGTTGCGTCGACATCGGTGCGCCGGTTCGGGTCGTAGCCCGATTCGATGTCGTTATCTGCATTGCGGTTGCCGCCATCGCCGCCATTGTCGGAAACGCCGAGCGCATAGCCGCCATGGCCGAGGGCAGCCAGCACATGCTGCCAGGTGCCGGCCGTGTGGTCGAGGTCGGCGATGACCTGCAGCGCGTCTTCGCTGGCGTCGAGATTGGGGCCGAGATCGACGGTGATGTCGTAATTGTAGCCGTGCTGGTTGATGACGACGTCGCCACCGCGCCCGCCATTGACCGTCTGGTTGATCTGCTCGCTGACATCGGACAGGCTGCCGCTCGGTCCCGCGCCGTCGCCGCCCTCGCCGCTTTCGGCCCAGGCGAGATCGCCCAGGCCGACCTGCGCGCGCACGATCTGGTCGTTGCTGCCGGCATGGTTGGCCCGGATCAGCATGCCGTTGCCTAAGAATTCGGTGATGCCGGAGATTCCGACATGCACGGTGTCGATGGTGATGCCCGTGTCGAGGATCGAGGCCTGGGTGATCGTGGCGTCGCCGCCGCGCCCGCCATTGCCGCGATACTGCCCGTCATCGCCATCGCCGCCATTGCCGCCGGTTGCCGCCGCTACACGGCCATGGCCGATCTGCGCAATGATCGTATTGTCGACGCCATTGGTCTGCCCGCCGATCGCCAGCACTTCGACGCTGAAGTCCGGCTCGGCCAGGCTCGGGCCGTCCTCATCGGTTCCGGCCCAGACGGTGATCGCACCCTTGATCTGGTTCTGCGTCAGCACGGCATCGCCGCCGCGCCCGCCATCGGCCACTTCCGTCTGGCTGCTGGTAACGCCGCCGAGGACGCCGCCCTCGGAGGCCCCCGCGTTGCCGTTATTGCCTTCGACGTTGTTGCCGATCAGCGTACCATTGTCGCCGCCCCAGCTACCGGCCGCCGCGGCGGCCACCGCGCCGTGGCCGATCTGCGCGATCGACAGGTTGGTGTGGGAGGATTCCTCCTCCGGTATGCGCGATTCGACCGTGATGCGCTGGCTGTCGTTGTGGCCGCTGCGGCCGATGCGCAGATCGGTCGGCAGCATGTTGTCATCGACATTGACGAAAATATTGCCGACCAGGTGATCGGTTTCGGTCGAACTCCCCGCCGATCCGTCGACGTCGCGGGTCACGCCCTGGATGACCGTGGCATCGCCGCCGCGTCCGCCGGACCCGTTGATGGCATAATTGCCGCCCCCCCCGCCAAACGGCCGGTCGTGGCCCTGAACGCCCTCGCCCGAAGACGTGATACGGTCGACCTCGACGCGGCCCGCCACCCGGCGGGCATAGGAGCCGCCGGCATCGGAAAACTGGAAGGCGCCATGGCCGATGCGGGCGATGGAGATATCGCGCTCCCTGCCGCTTGATATAGCTTCGTCGGAAATGATCGACCTGACGATCAGGCGGTCCTCGACGTCGTCCGGATCGCCGGTGCCGACGGAGATGTCGCCGATCGTGTAGCCGACTATGGTCGTGGCGTCGCCGCCGCGCCCGCCATTGGCGTTGGAGAAATCGCCGATGAGCGCGTTGCCGTCCTCGGTCCACGCCGTGCCGTGATCGCGCGGATCGTCGGCGGTCGCATAGATGTGCCGCGTCTGTGCGTTCGGATAGCTGATGGAATTGAGCAGCGACCAGCCGCCCTCCAGATGCGGATCGCCGTCACTGGTATCCGGCGCCAGCCCGGAAGCGACGGTGTAGTCCATGATGTTGAAGCCGGCGCTGTTGCCGGTGATGGTCAACGACCCCTTCGCGGACCGGCCGTCGATCTGGTCGTAGATACCGTCCTTGTCGAGGTCGACGATGTCGAAGAAGCCGTCCTTGTCGAAATCGACGAGATCGGCCGTCCGCGGTCGCGCTGCAGCCTGGCTCGCGACCGGATCGAGATCGACGAACAGCGGCGTGGTGAAGGCGGTGCTGTCTCCCATGCCGTCCGCATCCGTGGTGAGGTTGAAGGCCACATTGGGTGTCCAGTCGTCGCCGCCACCGCCGCCGGTGAATAGCCATTCCGGATCGCCGTCATGGTCGTAGCGGATGATGGCCTTTTCCGTCACGTTGTCGTCGTCGGGATCGCGATTGGTCGAATAGGTGATGCTGCCTTGCGTGAAGCTGTAATGGCCCGAGCCGTCAAAACCGTCGCGATTGCCCAGCCCCGCGCCGGTGTCGTCGAGATCGACGCCATCGTCGATGAAGCTGCCCGCATCGGCTCCATCGGCCAGGTTGAACTCGTCGTCGTCATTGCCGTCGACGAGGACGATAATCAGATTGGTGTTGTGCGGATCGATGCCGCCATCGGTGGTGGCATGGTCGCCCAGACTATTGCTATGTCCGCCATACTGTGCCACCGCGACGACGTCGGTGGTGTGGCCGATCGTCATGATCGTCTTGGTATAGGAATTGTCGCCCGTGTTGCCGGCGCTGCCGTCATGGCCGACCAGCACCTGGCGCGTGGCGTCGACCACCACGTCGCCGATGATGTTGCCGGTCGTGATGCCCACGTCGCCGCCGCGCCCACCCGAAGATGTCGGCTGGATGAAATCGTCGAAGGCGGTCAGCGTACTGCCGCCGGCCGCGCCGATGCCGCCCTCGCCATAGGCGCGGGTATGGTGGCCGATGCCGGCAAACAGATCCTCGCCGGTATCGCCTTCCGTCGAATCCCCGCTGTGGACGACCCGCGCCGTCACCGTGACGCTCTGCGCATCGTCGGCATTATTGGTGGCGACGACATGGATGTCGGCCTCGCCGTCATGCCGCAACGGGTCTTCGAGGTCGCCGGCCCGCCTGACACGGTCGGTGATGTGCCCGAACTCGATCGAGACGTCGCCGCCATTGCCGCCGCGCGCGGCGCCGTCGCCGGCCGCGCCATTGACATCCTGGCCGTCCTGGCGGAACCCGACCAGGAAGGTGTTCTGGCCGACTTCGGTCGCCAGATTGCTCTGGCTGTTGGCGAGGTGGTCTTCCGTCCCGCCGTTGCCGCCATCGCCGGCATGGGCGAACATACGCTGGCTGTGGCCGATCACCGCCTCGACCAGATCGTGGCCGACCGACGCATTGGTGCCGTTGGCGGAGACCGACTCGATGAACACCGTGCCCATGATGCCGTCCGAAAGCAGCGGATTGCCGCCATTATCGGTGGACAGGGTGCGAATATCCACCGGCTGGAGCTGGATGTCGGACTCGATCCGCATGTCGTCGAGATCGATGTGGACATGGCCGCCGCGGCCGCCATAGCTCTCGACCTGCGCGTTGGCGGCTGGATCGTTGGCGTCGCCACCATCGTTGCCCTTGCCGGTCTGCGCCTCGATCACGTCGCCGTGACCGATCGTGGCAAGCGTGCTGTTATTGTCCGTCTCGCCCCTGTTGACGGCCGTATTGGTCGCGGTCACCGAAAGCGCATCCGCAGAACCGCCTGTTTCGTTGGCCGCCAGCACGATCTCGCCGCGCAGGCCGTAAACCGAATCGTCGGTGCCCGTCGAGCTGCCGTCGCCGAAATCACGCTGGACAAGCTGGGTTCCGGGCGTGCCGAGATCGCCGTCCAAGGTCACCAGAATGTCGCCGCCGCGCCCGCCCGAGGCGGCATTGGTGCCGGTGCCGCCGTCGCGGGTGTAAAGCCGCAGCTTGTGGCCGTGGCCGATCGACGCCTCGGCATTGTTGCGCCGCGAGTGGGCCAGGTCAGCCGCCGAGGTGTCGCTGTCCACCACGATCCGGTTCGACGACAGCACCAGGATATCGGTATTGCCGTCATCCTCGCTGTTGTAGTCATCATCGAGCTGGCCGCCATTGTCGCCATAGGTGACAAGATTGCCCGTCGAATTGTCGTGGACGAGGCCGTCCCAGACGGTGCCCCTGTGGACGACGATATCGCCGGCATCGCCCGAAATATTGCTGCCGGACGCGCCCGCGCCGCCGGCGCCGCCTTGCGCGAAGACATCGCCGGAATGGCCGATCTGGGCGACGGCTGTGTTGTCGTGAACCGTCTCATCGGTGACCGACGTCACGCTGGCCTCGACGGTGATATCCTTCGTATTGTCGCCGCCCTTCGTCTCGACCCGGATGCGCGCGCCCAGAATGTCGGCCTGGTCGATCGTGATCGAGCCGCCGTCGGCGCCGGCGCCCGTCGATGGTCCGCCGTCGCTCGCTTCGAGGAAATTCGCCGTGCCATGGCCGATGCGGGCGATCATGGCGTCGAAATTGGTGTCCGCGTCGTTCGTGCCGGTGATCGTGGCGCTGACGAGGACGCCATTGGCGCCGCCGGGGAGGCCATAGTTGCCGCCGCCGGCGGCATCGGAATCGTCGGTGACGGTGATGTCGCCGGCGATGTCGCCCTCTGTCACCGAAACGTCGAGCTGCGTGTGGGTCGTGCCCACCGTCTGGGCATTGCCCGCCTCGTCGATCGCGGTGAACGAACCATGGCCGATCTGCGAGCGCTGCAGATTGTCGACCAGCCGGCTGTTTGTCGTACCGCCGGAATTGGCCGCCGTCTCCTGCGCGCGAACGACAATCGTTCCGCCGGCGATCACGCTGATATTGGTGGTCTCGACGGCGGCGCCGGAGATGTCGTCGAACTCGGCGATGCGGTCATAGCTCACCTCCAGCACGCCGTCGCCGGTAATCGCGGAACCCTGGTTCGGATTCAGGAACGTCAAGCCGCCATGACCGATTTGCGACAGGATCCAGAACCGGTCCTGACCGGTCGCGGTCGTCGTGGCATTCACCCCGAGAACGACATCGGTCGATGCATCGACGCTGATGTCGCCGGAGATCTTGCCATGGGTGACTTCGGTACCGGCTTCGCCCTGGCCACTGTGCTGGATCGTTGCGCCATGGCCGATTTGCGCGCGCACCAGATCGAGATCGGCCGGGCCGTCTGCCGTCGGCGTGAAAAAACCATTCAGGACGATGTCGGACAGCACCGCGATGACGGCGATATCGCCGGAAATGTCGCCCTGGATGAGTTGGCCACTGCCCTGATTCATCGTCACGCCGTGGCCGATCTGCGCCTGATTGGCCTCGCCACTATAGCCGCCGGTCAGCGTGACATTGCCGGTTACCGCAACACCGGAATACACTTGGATTCTGCTGCTGGCGATTTCCGCACTGACCTGCAGCCCGGACCGCCAGCCGCCATGACCGATCTGTGCGAAGGCAAGATCGGTGGTGGCGACCGTGCCGGTGACATTGACGTGCCGGCCGGCGAACACGTTGATGTCGCCGTTCACGGCGCGCACGCCGACGGCCGAAAAGTCATGACCTGTGTTATTGCCGCGCAGGGTGTTCTGGCGATAGCCGATCTGCGCGAACGCAGACGACGTATTGCCGCCGATGACATTGATGTCGCCCGCCTGCTCGACGTCGATACTTGTGACCGTGCTGTCGAAATCCGTGTCGCCGGCGACGAACAGATTGGTGCCGAATTCCGAGCCGATCGATACCCCGGGGGTTGCTCCCGAGCGCCCCGCCGCACTGCCGATATTGATGTCGCGGCCGGCGATGAAGACGATGCCGCCTGCGCGATCGACAAAAATGTCGTCCCCGCCAGCACCATAGCCAAGGGTGACGGGGTCGGATACTTCCGTGTGCTCGATGATGACGTCGTCGAGCGCGTTGATGTCTCGTGCGGCATGGACCGTGAACGTCGTGTCGGTATCGGCACCGGCATCGTTGTCGACCCAGATGATGCGAACGCCGGCCTCGAAGGTGACGTCGCCGGGTTCGTCCGTGCCGTCCGCATCATCAGCATAGCCGGCAACGGTCCCAACCGGATTAGTGGTCGTGGCGCTACTGGAATTGTCGCCAGCACCAGGCAAACCGGTCGAAATTGTCACGCTCGTACCCGCTTCAAGCAACGTCTCTATATCGCTGTCAAGAATGACATTGGTGCCGGTCGCCGTGGTGTCGGAAACGGCGATGTCGTCGGGGTCGAGCAGCAAGGTACCGGCCGCCGTCGTGCCGGAAAGATCCACCGAGAAACCGGCCAGATTGAGCGTCTGCTTGCCCGAGATTTCCGCAAAACCGCCGGCGCCATCGACCGCCTCGGCAACGACTGAACCGTGGAACGCGGTAGAATTGTCCGACCAGACGATGATCTCGCCGGCGTCGCCGCTTTCGGTGGCGCTGGCGTCGAGCAGCGCGCCCGCCTCAATCACGGTGCTGGTGGCGTTCTCGGCGATATCGATCTCGTCGCCGGAAACGGACTTGCTCGTGCCCTGGAAACCGCCGCCGAGGAACATGCGGCCGCCGCCGAGCGCGCCGGACACATCGAGGACCGAACCGGCCTCGACGACGATCTCGGGCGCCTCGAAGACGATCTCGCCGCCCTTCTCCTGGGTGCCGGCCCTGATCGAACCGCGATTGATGATGCGCTTCTGGGAACGGACGACGACGCGCTTGCGCGCGACGATGCGCCCGGCATTGCGGACCTTGCCGCCGCCGGTCAACATCACCCGGCCGCCGCGGCGGGACACGCCGGTGGCCCGGACGACACCGGTATTGTTGACGGCAAGCGCATATTCATTGCCGCCGGCGGCGCGGATTTCCGCCGTGATCCCGGCGATCGTGCCGGCATTATTGATGCGGCCCTTGCCGGCGCGGATCTGGATCCGGCCATTGCCGTTATCGGCCGGGCGCAGCAGGATTTCCTCGCCGGCGCCGAGGCCGACATAGCCGCCGCCGGCGTCGATGACTGCGGTCGAGCCGATTTCGATCTCCCGCGACAGCAGGAAGATATCGCCGCCGGAAACCGAGCGGATCTTGCCATGGACGGTGATGCCGCCGCCGGTTTCGATGCCCTGCTTGAACACCATGTCGCCGCCGGCCAGGAATTCGGCGTTGGAGACGTCGAGGGTCGAGGCGACGAAACCGGCGGTCTCGATAATGCCGGTCTCGCCGATGAGGATGCCGCTCTCATTGATCAGGAACACCTGACCGTTCGACTGCAGCGTGCCGTAAATCTCGGAAATGTTGCCGCCGACGACGCGATTGAGGATGGCGGCCTCGTGGGAAATCTGATTGATCGTGGTGGTCTCGCCGACGCCGATCGAAAACTGGTCCCAGTTGACGATCGAGCGCATCGACCCGTTGTCGACGACAAGCGTGTTGGGATCCGGGGTGCTGATCGCCACCTGGCCGGCCACGACATTCGGCCCTTGCGGGTTCGCAACTGCGTCGCTGGCCACCAAAATCGCCGCGCCGGACACCGTTGCCAACAATACGCCAGCGATTTTTCGATCGTGTATTGTCATTTTCGTCCCTGCCCTCACCCGCCAACGACATGCGTGGCTGCGCCGAATTCCCCGAGATCCGAACCGGAACGACTGGCCCCGGCTCCGGCCGTTTTGACCAATTGCGTCAACCCAGCAGCGATGACCCTGCCGCCTGCGGTCAACCGACGGCGGTCGCTCTGACTGGGTTTTTGTTCAATTGGCCGCCCCCCGGTCATACACTCACCCGACAGGAAGGTGCCCAAGGGTAGCCGGCCTGCCGATTCCTTACTGATTTTTAACCATTGGACTAAAACCAGTTTTGGCCGTGTCAGATATCTGACGTTGAAGGAGATTTGTTCGGAGCGAACAATTCGGCAGTTTTATCTGTTGTCGAATTGCAACATCCCTGGGGACAAAAGCCGAACGCCCGAAACCGGCCCCGGTGTCCGGTCGGCCCGGTTTTGGTCTGACCGGAGGTGGCGTCTTCGCGGTCTTCGCGGGCCTTTGCGGAGCTGCGGGCTTCCGCCACTCGCCGATGCGCCCGTCTTCGTCAAGGAGGGGCCGATCCCGGCGCGAACCGTCCGTTGTCCCCCGAACCGTCGCGCCGCGGGCCGCGCGTCGGAATTTACCGATGCACCGACGGTCAGGCCGGTTGTGCTTATTGCTGACGCGATCGAGGATTGCTCGCGTCGCGGCGGTGGTTCTTGTGGTCAAGCCGCCGGATATCGAAAAGTTTTTCGACGATCTTCTCGACGAGGCATTGGCCCCGGCAATCGGCGATCAGAAGTCTGGCAAAATTCTGACCGAGCGGCCGACGGAGGCGATTTCGGGCAACCGCAATAAAGAACATTCGAGGCGCGCGACTAACTGAAAGTGAACGCTCCACCGGCTCAAGCCGGCGGCTTCGGGTTACGGCGAAAAGCCGGATGGGTCGGCCGTCCGGCCGACGGACACCAACACCATCGTCGTCATTGCGACCCCGGCGGAGGCCGGGGGAAGCAATCCAGG
Organism: Rhodobiaceae bacterium; assembly: GCA_028278505.1. GTDB lineage: Bacteria > Pseudomonadota > Alphaproteobacteria > Rhizobiales > JAKPQE01 > JANQEG01. Next base: position 650 of record JANQEG010000091.1, on the reverse strand, counting down.
GCCGAACCCTCCTTCATCTGCAGACTGGATCGCCACGGCCACTTCGTGGCCTCGCGATGACGTCCTTCTTTGGTCCATCGCCTAAAGGCGAAGGATCTACCGATCCCCTAACGGGGACTTTGAATGACATCACGAGCGATAGTGAAATTTGAATATTTAATACCAATAATTTTGATACAAAATCTAATAAGTATCCTTTGAAAATAGAGAATTATTTGGATTTGTCTGTTCGAGCGTAAATATTTATGACGTTCCGGAGAAGTTGGCGTCTGTTTTGTATTACCCTCAACCGCTCAAACGAGCGCCATCGCCAACGCCCCGAGCAGGGCACCGAACATCGCAACCTCAATTCGGGGAGCGCCGACCCGGCGGCGGGCATGTCCGTTCCTTTGGCCTAATTGGCCTCGTTCGCCGGGGCGGCGTTGAGCTGGCCGTAATTCTCCGCGCCGACGTCGGCGAGCAGGGAAAGCTGGGTTTCGAGGAAGTCGATGTGTTCCTCTTCGTTCTCAAGCAGGCCCTCGAACAGGCGCATGGTGACGAAATCGCCGAGGTCGCGGCAGATCTCCCGCGACTTCATGTAGGAGTCCCGCGCCCGGTGCTCGATCTTCAGATCGCAGTCGAGGACTTCCTTCACGTTCTGCCCGATCTGC
>JANQEG010000065.1 GCA_028278505.1 Rhodobiaceae bacterium | reverse complement strand
AGGCGAAGCCGAACCGCTGGGCGAAGTCGGGTGAGGGTGATCGGGGCTTGTTGTTTATCCCCCCTCACCCAACCCTCTCCCCGGAGGGGAGAGGGCTTTGGAGGCCGTGCGCAGCCGGCTGTTTTCCGCGGCCATCGCAAGAGCGGCGTTGCGCCGAAGCCGACTGACTAAATGCGATTCCCCTCCCCGCAAGGGGGAGGGAGAGCCCGTCGAGCCATCTATTCTGGCAGATTGAGCCGGATGTGCAGTTCGCGAAGCTGGCGCAGCGTCGGCGCCGCCGGCGCCCCCATCATCAAATCCTCGGCCCGCTGGTTCATCGGGAACATGGTGACCTCGCGGATATTCTCCGTCCCCGCCAGCAGCATGACGATGCGGTCGATGCCCGGCGCGATGCCGCCATGGGGCGGGGCGCCGTACTGGAAGGCGCGGTACATGCCGCCGAATTTCTCCTCCAACACCTCCTCGCCATAGCCGGCGATGGCAAAGGCCTTTTTCATGATCTCCGGCAGATGGTTGCGGATCGCGCCGGAGGAAAGTTCGACACCGTTGCAGACCACGTCGTACTGCCAGGCAAGGACGTCCAGCGGGTCCTTGTTCTCCAGCGCATCCAGCCCGCCCTGGGGCATGGAAAAGGGATTGTGGGAGAATTCGATCTTCTTCTCGTCCTCGTCCCATTCGAACATGGGGAAATCGACCACCCAGCAGAAATCGAAACGGTCGGTGGCGGTCAGCTCCAGCACATCGCCGATGCGGGTGCGGGCGCGGCCGGCGAAATCGACGAAATCCTTCGGCACGCCGGCGACGAAGAACACCGCATCGCCGTCATGGAGGTCGAGTTCCTGGCGTAATTGCTGGGTGACGGTCTCGCCGAGATTCTTGGCGATCGGCCCGGCGCCCTCGCCGTCGCGGAAGAAGATATAGCCGAGGCCCGGCTGGCCCTCCCCTTGCGCCCAGGCATTCATCCGGTCGCAGAAGGCGCGGCTGCCGCCGCCCCTTGCCGGAATCGCCCAGACTTCGGCGTTGTCGAACCATTCCCGGCCGCTGTCGCGGCTTTCCAGCAGCTTGGCGAAGACCTTGAAGCCGGAGCCGCGGAAGTGATGGCTGGCGTCGCTCATTTCGATCGGATTGCGCAAGTCCGGCTTGTCGGTGCCGTAAAGCCGCATCGCCCGCCAATAGGGAATGCGCGGAAATTCCGGCGTCACGTGCCTGCCGTCGCCAAACTCCTCAAAGAGGCCGCGCAGCACCGGCTCGACCGCGTTGAACACGTCGTCCTGGGTGACGAAGCTCATCTCCAGATCGAGCTGGTAGAACTCGCCGGGCGAGCGGTCGGCGCGGGCATCCTCGTCGCGGAAGCACGGGGCGATCTGGAAATAGCGGTCGAAGCCGGCGACCATGACGAGTTGCTTGAACTGCTGCGGTGCCTGCGGCAGCGCATAGACCTTGCCCGGATGCATCCGCGACGGCACCAGGAAGTCGCGGGCGCCCTCGGGCGAGGACGCCGTCAGGATCGGCGTCTGAAACTCGGTGAAGCCGGCATCGACCATGCGCCGGCGGATCGAGGAGATGATCTCGGAGCGCAGCACGATGTTGCGGTGGAGTTGTTCGCGGCGCAGATCGAGGAAGCGGTATTTCAGCCGCGTCTCCTCCGGGTAGTCGGGCTCGCCGAACACCGGCAGCGGCAGTTCGGCCGCCGCCGACAGCACTTCGATCTCGCGGATGAAGATCTCCACATGCCCGGTCGGCAGCCTGTCGTTGATGGTTTCGGCAGTGCGCGCCTTGACCTCGCCGTCGACGCGGATCACCCATTCGGCGCGAACGGTTTCGGCCGCGGCAAAGGCCGGCGAATCCGGATCGGCGACGCATTGGGTGACGCCGTAATGGTCGCGCAGATCGATGAACAGCAGGCCGCCATGGTCGCGCACGCGGTGGACCCAGCCGCTGAGGCGGACTACCTCGCCGACATCGGTTTCGCGCAGCGCGCCGCAGGTGTGGCTCCGGTAACGGTGCATGAAATGTCCTCGGGATCGGCGGGGACGGCGACGCCCCCGATTTCCGCGCCGGAAAAGCGCATGCGGCAGCCTGATTGTCAAGGTGTGGAGACGCGAGGATATCGCCGCGGATACCGCTCAGAGGATATACGGGATCAGCGCCTTGCGGCGGCGCGGATAGTCCGGGAAGCGGTCCTTATACCATTGATGGTGGCGCCAGGCCCTTGGGCCCAGATTGGCCGCCGTCCAGACGGCAAAGGCCGCGGCCGGCAGATTCCAGCACAGGATCGCAAAACCGGTCCATTCGATGATCTCGCCCAAATGGTTCGGACAGGAAACCCGCTCGAAGAGCCCGCCGCGGGGAATTCTGTACCCGGTCTCGCCCGGGGCGCGGAGCGCAATCAGACGATGATCCGCCCAAATGTGGAGGAGCGCACCCGACACAAAGAGGGCGATGCCGATGACGAAACGGGGATCGCCAAACCAATCCGCCGGATAGCCGGGCGAGAGCACGCCGAGGAAATAGCCGTTGGCCCAGCCGTTGACGGTGTTGAACAGCATCCCGCTCGCCACGATCACCACCGGCATCCGCTTTCCCGGCGTGCGCAGCCGCAGCGGAAAGATCAACGTCCGGTAGGCATAATGGCCGATCCACAAGGCGAAGATGACCCAGACGATTGCGGATTGCGGCGGCGCGCGCCAGAACAGCGCGGCGGCGAAAACCACCGGCGACACCGCTTCCATGACGATCCAGCCGACCCGGTTGTCGACGGTCGGACCCCAGCGCGGCCGGACATGCCGGCCATAGGGGGCGGTGATGCGCAACTGGACCGGCACCAGCACTATGGCGAGCGCCAGCCAGGCAATGATCAGCAGATCGAACAGGTCTTCGGTCAATTTGGGTTCAGCACCCCTGCCCGTGCGCGGTCGTCACGTTGCTGTACGGTTTAGGGTCTTGCGCTCCGCTTCGCAGTCCTTCTCGGCGTCATCACCGGGTCGGTGATCCATAGGGCCTAACAGTTTGAAAATAAAGTCAGTATGGATTGCCGGGAAAAGCCCGGCAATGACGCCGGTGATGGGGCGGCGTCCTTTACGCAAGCACCCACACCACCCACCGCTCCCGCGAAAGCGGGAGCCTATTGCCCCGCTCGGCACGGTATGTCGGGCGTGATCCGGGCGATGTCTTGAATTTATCAATTGGGCCAGGGATTTGTCGCCCGCGCCAATGGTTCCCCGCTTGCGCGGGGAAGGTGCAGATTGGGAGGCAATTGGGCTATCCAATGGCGGTCCGGCACCCAGAAGCGTTTGAATTCCTGCACAAAGGCGTTGGCAAGTCGACGGGCCAATAGACCACCCGAATAAATCGGGTGGTGACGATGGAGGGGTGGTGACGAGAGAGGGGTTGGGTGGTGATGCCGAGGCGAGTTGAGAAGCCGTGTCCAGGCGCCACTTCGGTCCAAAAATGCCATCAGGACAATAGCCTATGATGGCCTCGGGCAACGCAACCGGACACCAGCGGACCGAGCCCGGCATCGCGGCCGATTTCTGTCGCGTCGCGTCGTTTGCCGTGCTTCGTCGCCGCAAGATTAAATAATTGTAAACCTTCAATTTTTACCTTTTTGCAAACCAGGAGATCGTCATGATTCCGTTTGCCAATCCGCTCGCCCGCAAATCGCCAGAGGCCGTGCTTGCCGGTGACCTCGACGCGGAAGAGCGCCGCGACGACGGCGAAATCGTCGAAGCGATCGGCAAGATCGCCGCGGACGATCACGATGCCGCCGCAGAGCTGACGGGACCGGTCGGCGCGGCGCTTCGGGACCTGGCCGCGGTGCTTGAGCGGGAATCGGGCGACATGCTCGGGCGCACGGTGGATTTTTCGATGCAGGCGAGCGAGGCGATGGCGTCGGTGTCGCGGCTCACCGGCGACATCCGCGACGTCGCCGCGAACACTTCGACCATGGCCGCGGCGATGGAGCAGATGGCCGCCTCGATCAACCAGGTCGCCGAGAGCAGCAATGACGCGGCGCAGGAAGCCGTCGTCGTCGAGAACGCAGCCCGCGAAGGCATCTCGGAAATCGACCGCGCGGTCGACTCCATGCGCACGATCAGCGCCCAGGTCCAGGGCATGGTCGAGCGGCTCGCCGTGCTCGAAGAGGCGGCGGAGCAGATCAGCGATATGGCCCAATCCATCGAAGGCATTTCCAACCAGACCAAATTGCTGGCGCTGAACGCGACGATCGAGGCGGCGCGGGCCGGCGACGCCGGCAAGGGCTTTGCCGTCGTCGCCGCCGAGGTCAAGGCGCTGTCGGAGCAGACATCGAAAACGACCGACCAGATCCGCGAGCGCATCGATACGCTCAACGCCGAAATGGGGCGCATGTCCGAGGCGATGGACAAGAGCGCGGCGCTCGTCGGCGAGGGTGAAGGCATCGTCAATGCGGTCGGCGACAAGATCCACGAGATGGGCGGCAAGGTCTCCGGCGTTACCCTGCGCATGAACGATGTCGCCGGCGTGCTCGAGCAGCAGCGCCATGCGACCGACGAAGTGGCCGAAAAGATCACCAGGAACGTGCGGGCGACCGATGCCGCACAGATGCGCGCCGACACCGTCATCGACTCGGTCGGCAGTGCAGAAAAGCTGATCGACACCCAGTTCGGCCAGCTCGAACCGAAGAAGATTCACAATTGGGTCCTCTATCGGGCGAAATCCGATCACCTCCTGTGGAAGAAGCGGCTGGCCGAAATGCTTGTCGGCATCACCGGCCTGAAGGCCGAGGAACTGGCCGACCACCATTCCTGCCGCCTCGGCAAATGGTACGATCAGGTGGACGATCCGGCGATCCGCAACCATCCCGCCTATTCGAAGCTCGTGGCGCCGCACATGGCCGTCCACAGTCACGGCAAGGCCGCCGCCGCCGCCTATGCGCGCGGCGACCGCGACAAGGCCGAGGCCGAGTACGCGTTGATGGAAGCGGCTTCGGCCGAGGTGATCCGGCTGTTGAATGCGCTGATCGACGGCTGATCGCTCTTTTGAGCCCTTCCTGGCGTGCCTGCACCATTCTGACGGAGCGATTTCGCGCCAAGCCGGATAGCACCGGGCATGACCGGGTGATCCATTACCCGCCTCGACTGTGCCGGATGGCCTCTCTGCCTCCCAATCGGCACCTTCCCCGCGAAAGCGGGGAACCATTGGCGTGGACGACAATTTCCCGGTCCGGTTGAAAAAGTCGAGACATCGCCCCGATCGCGACCGGCATACCGTGCTGAGCGCGGCAATGGGCCCCCGTTTTCACGCAGGGCTATTGCATATGCGGAGTCCTCGGACCTCACCCTCTCCCTTGAGGGAGAGGGCAACGGAGACCCGGTGAGGCGAAGCCGAACCGCTGGTCGAAGTCGGGTGAGGGTGATCGGGGCTTGTTGTTTATCCCCCTCACCCAACCCTCTCCCCGGAGGGGAGAGGGCTTTAGAGGCCGTGCGCAGCCGGCTGTTTTCCGCGGCCATCGCAAGAGGGACGTTGCGCCGAAGCCAACTGTCCAGATGCGATTGCCCTGCGTTTTCACGGGGGCGGTGGGTGATGTGGGCGTTTGCGCGAACGCCGCCGCCCTTCTGCGTCGATCATTGTCGGGCTTGTCCCGGCAGTCCATGCGGACTTGGTTTTCGAGCTGCCAGGCTTTGTGGATCACCGCGACAAGCCCGGTGATGACAGGAGAGAAGGGCCGGTGAACCGGAGCGCGACAGTCTCAACCGCACAGGTCGGCTACCCCCGCCAGCGGATGTTGAGGTAATTGCCGAGGAAGATCAGGGTGCCGCCGGCGAGCACGTTCCAGGCCAGCGGCTCGCCATAGGCGAGCGCGCCGACGACGGCGATCACCGGCAGGCGGACGAAATCCATCGGCGCGACCACGGTCGCATCGCCGTGGCGGAAGGCCTGGGTCAGGCAATAGTGGGCGCTGAGCCCGCCGATGCTGAGCGCAAGCACCCAGAAGCCGATCCACGCATTCGGCGGGATCGTCGGCAAATCGCCGGCGACGACCAGGCCCATCGGCCCCTGCATCACCGTCATGTAGAAGAGCACGCAGAGATTGCTGTCGGTCGCGGTCAGCCGCTTGGTGACGATCATGTTGCCGGCAAAGCCGATCGCGGCCAGAAGCCCCCAGATTTGGCCGCCGCTGAACTCGCTCGCAAACGTCTCCGACCACGCTTCGACGACGAGGAGCACGCCGACGAAGCTGAGGCCGACGGCGGCGAGCTTCAGCCAGGTGAGCCGCATGCCGAAGACGAACGGGGCGGCGAGCAGCACCCAGATCGGCGAGGTGAATTCGAGCGCGAACAATTGCGCCAGCGGGATGATCGCGACCGCGTAGTACCAGCAGTACTGGCCGAAGAAATGGCTGATGTTGCGCACAAGATGGAGGAACGGCCGGCGGGTGCGGATCTGCGCAAAACCCTCGCGTGACAGGGCCAGAATCGCGATGACGATGACGGCGCCGATGACGCTGCGCCAGACCAGAAGCTCGGCCGTGTCCAGCGCCTGGCGCGCCTCGCGCCCGGCCACTGCCATGACGCTGAACGAGGCGATGCTGCCGATCATCCACAGCGCGGCGGCAACGATCTCGCGATAGCCGGCGTTCAAGGCCCCGGCCCACTGTCTGCGGCATCGACGGGGCGGGCGCCCCGCCTCTCGCCCGCATTAGAGCAAAATGCGAATAAGCAGAATCGTGCATTTTGCTCTAACTTTTCTTGGAGCATCGGGTTTTTCCGAAAACCGGTTCCCACTTTTCGGCCCGATGCTCTAGCCGCCTGCATAGGCATCGATCCGGGCAAAGTGTCCGGCCTTTTCCGAATCGTTGAGGAGGCTCGCCTTAAACGAATTCTTCGCCAGGCGCGCGAGATCGCCGCGATCGAGATCGAGTGCATCAGCGATCGCGGCGAAATTCTCGTTGATATAGCCGCCGAAATAGGCCGGGTCGTCGGAGTTGACGGTGACGACCAGGCCCCGATCCAGCATCCGCTTCAGCGGGTGATCCTTGAGGTCCTTGATGACGCCGAGCCGCAGATTGGACAGCGGACAGAGCGTCAGCGGGACGCCCGAGGCGGCAAGGCGTCTAACCAGCGCATCGTCGTCGAGGCTGCGGTTGCCGTGATCGATGCGGGCGACATGGAGCGCGTCGAGCGCGCCTCTCACATAGTCCGCCGGCCCCTCCTCGCCGGCATGGGCGACGGTGACGAGGCCGAGTTCGCGGGCGCGGTCGAAAACGTTTTCGAATTTTTCCGGCGGATTGCCGATTTCGGCCGAGTCGAGGCCGACACCTGCGATGCGGTCGAGATAGGGCAGCGCCGCCTGCAGCGTCGCCATGGCGTCGTCCACATCGAGGTCGCGCAGGAAGCAGAGGATCAGCCGCGAACTGATGCCGAGGCTTTCGGCGCCGTCGCGCAAAGCCACATCGATGCCCTCGACGATGTCGGCGAAGTCGACGCCGCGGCGCGTGTGCGCCTGCGGGTCGAAGAAGATTTCGGCGTGAAGCACGTTCTGCGCCCGCGCCCTCTCAAGATAGGCCATCGTGAGGTCGTAGAAATCGCGGCGCTGGCGCAGCACGTCCGTGCCCTGATAGTAGAGGTCGAGGAAGTCCTGCAGATTGCCGAAATCATAGGCCGCGCGCAGCGCGTCGACCGAGGCGTAGGGCAGCGTCAGCCCGTTGCGCTCAGCCAGCGCGAACATCATCTCGGGCTCGAGCGTTCCCTCGATATGGAGATGCAGTTCGGCCTTGGGCAGGCCGGCGATGAAGTCGGAGTGCGCGGACATGGGGATTGTCCCTTGCTGGCGTGCGCCGCCATTATGGGCGCGCCGCGGCGCGCCGCAATCGATAATCGGGAACAGCCGTCGGGCGCTAACAGAAATCATACCCGCGCTCACCGTATTTCGGTGACGGAATATGATCTGCGATCGGCATACCGTAACGAGATGGGCATTGGATCCCCGCTTCCGCGGGGACGGTGATATTATGCTTGCCATTTCAGTATCAACTCGCACCTTCCCCGCGAAAGCGGGGAACCATTGGCCTTGCATGGACCAATAGCATTCTCGATTGTTCCGTTAGGTCTTTTTGATGGCTGGCGGGCCGTCACTGCGAGCCGCGCGAAGCAAACCAGAACCGTTACCTCAGCTTCGACGCGAAGCAGGATTGCCTCACGGAAAAATTGCAACCGAAACAATATTTTACTGGTGATCGGTGTCGACTCGGCGCAAACAGTGCGGAGTGTCGGCAGATTGGCGCCGGGTGCGACCGGCGGCCAGGCATTTCCTTCCATGTCCTCGTTCACCTCGCTCATTCCCCTGCTCCTGACCGCCGCCATCCTGCTTGGCGGCAACGGGCTGCAGGGCACGCTGGTCGCGCTTCGCGCCGATGCCGAGGGCTTCGGCGCCAGCGCCATCGGCGTCATGGGCACGAGCTATTTCGCCGGTTTCATGATCGCCTGCGTGGTGGCGCCGCGGCTGGTTCAGGCGGTCGGCCACATCCGCGTCTTCGCCGCCCTTGCCGCGCTCGCGGCGACCGGCACGCTGCTGCTCGTCATCGTGCTCGACCCGCTGGCCTGGATCGTCATCCGGTTTGCCATGGGGTTCAGCTTCTCCGGCCTCTTCACCGTCGTGGAAAGCTGGCTCAACTCGGCCTCGACCCGGGCCAATCGCGGCCGCATGCTCTCGGTCTACCGGATCATCGACCTGTTGACGGTCACCGGCGTCCAGTTCCTGCTGCCGCTGTTCGGCCCGGAGAGTTTCACCATCTTCGCGCTGGTGGCGATCTTCTTCACCCTGTCGCTGGTGCCGGTCTCGCTGGCCGACCGCTCCAATCCGCGCCCGCCGGAGAATTTCACCTTCGATCTGAAAGCGGTGTGGGCGATTTCGCCGCTCGCCTCGGTCGGCGCGTTCGCCATCGGGCTGACCAACAGCGCCTTCCGCCTGGTCGGCCCGGTCTACGCCACCAGCGTCGGGCTCGACGTCGCCGGCGTCGCGCTCTTCATCAGCGCCGGGATTTTCGGCGGCAGCATCCTGCAATATCCGCTCGGCCACATCTCCGACCGGATCGACCGGCGGCTGGCGATCATGCTGGCGACCGGCGGCGCCGTGCTCGCCGGGCTCTTCCTCAGCTTCGGCGCCGGCACTTCGCCGCAGTTGATCTATCTCGGCGCGTTCCTGTTCGGCGCCTTTGCGATGCCGCTCTACTCGCTGTCGGCGGCCAACGCCAATGATCACGCCGAACCCGGCCAGTACGTGCTGATCGCCGCCGGGCTCACCTTCTTCTTTTCGATCGGCGCCATGATCGGCCCGGTGGTGGCGGCCGAGGTGATCGAGCTGTGGGGGCCGGCCGCCTTTTTCGGCTATACGAGCCTGGTGCACGGCGCGCTGCTCGTCGTGTCGGCATTTCGGATGACACGGCGGCCGGCGCCGCCGCGGGCGAAGCGGTCGCGCTTCGTGGCGCTGCTGCGCACTTCGCCGGTGATGTACCGGCTCGCGCGCAACCAGATCAAGCGGCGGCGCGAGCGGGCCGAAGACAACGGTCCGTCCGCACGGGAGCCCTGAGACAACGCCGGGTATTTCGCTAAATCATTGCGGACAAACGGGCCATTCTTCGCTATAGCTTGCCTCAGTCATGCGTACACTTACGACAACCGAAGAGCTTGCGGCAGCGTGCACGGCATTGGCGGCGCACGACTACGTCACCGTCGATACCGAGTTCATGCGCGAGTCGACGTTCTGGCCGAAGCTCTGCCTGGCGCAGATCGCCGGGCCCGGCCATGCCTTTCTCGTCGACACGCTCGCCGAAGGCCTCGATCTTGCGCCGTTCTTTTCGCTGATGGGCGACGAATCGGTCACCAAGGTCTTTCACGCCGCCCGCCAGGACATCGAGATCGTCTTTCACCGCGGCCGCCTCATCCCGCATCCGGTGTTCGACACCCAGGTGGCGGCGATGGTCTGCGGCTACGGCGATTCGATCTCCTACGACCAGCTCGTCTACAAGATCACCGGCGCGCGGATCGACAAGACCTCGCGCTTCACCGACTGGGGCCGGCGGCCGCTCTCCGACAGGCAGCTCGCCTATGCGCTCGCCGACGTCACCCATCTGCGCGAGGTCTACCAGTCGCTCAAGGCCAATCTCGCCGAGCAGGACCGCAGCGAATGGGTGCGCGAGGAAATGGAGGTGCTGACCTCGCCCGATACCTATCGCCTGCATCCCGAGGACGCCTGGCAGCGGCTGAAGATGCGGGTGAAGCGGCCGCGCGAACTGGCGGTGCTGCAGGAGGTTGCGGCGTGGCGCGAGCGCGAGGCGCAGAGCCGCGACGTGCCGCGCAACCGCGTCATCAAGGACGAGGCGATCTACGAGATCGCCGCGCAGCAGCCGACAAGCGTCAAGGCGCTCGGCAGCCTCCGGACCATCCCCAGAGGGTTTGAGCGCTCGCGCGCCGCCGAAGGCATACTTGCGGCCGTCGAGCGGGCCTGCGCGATCGCCAAGGAAGACCTGCCGGGGCTGCCGCGGCGCGGCAATTCATCGGACAGCTCGCCGGCGGCCGTGGAACTGATGAAGGTGCTTCTGCGCATGACCAGCGAGCGCCACGGCGTCGCCGCCAAGGTGATCGCCACCGTCGACGACCTTGAAAGAATCGCCGGCGACGACGACGCCGACGTCGCCGCGCTGAAAGGCTGGCGCCGCGAGCTTTTCGGCGAAACCGCGCTGAAGCTGAAGCGCGGCGAAATCGCGCTCTCGGTCAAAGGACGCAAGGTCGTGGCGGTCGCGCGCGGGGATGATGCCGACGCGGAATACGCGGCGGCGGAGTAGACCGTCGGATGCCAAGCGCAAGCGTAGCGCACCGCGATTGATTGCTGAAAACGTAGATAGATTGATTGATGCGCAGCGCCTTGCGGCTAACGCGCCCTATGTTTGCCCATCTTTGCGGACTCTCAACGAATGTTGGATCAAAAGGAAGCACGAACCAAAACAGGATTGAAGATGGAGTTCGTCGAAGCGTAGGAGGAATTCGTGCAAATCGATCGAAGAGAGGCCCCTACCCTATTGACGAGAAATCGATCACATGGGATTGACTGCGGTATGAATGAGCTGAAGTGGACTAAAACACTATCAACTACTGATGCGCAGCAGCCCACGTCCGGTGGATTGGTACCGTATCTTCGCCTTACCAAGGCAGACCTAGAGGACGCAGATTTCCAAACATGGTTTCGTGAAGAATTTTTCGCTGCCGTCAACTGGAAACCCGGTGATGTTGGGCGTGAACCGGATGTCGAAATTACCTTTGTCAAAATGATGATTTCAATAGATGGTGTGAAACTGGGTCAGAAACAGTTCGAGATTAGTCACGGACCACACCGTCATAAAAGGCACAATACGCCAAATACATGGTTGCATTGGCCTGAAGAAATTCAGGGCGTGCTACAACTGAATGATACCTCTGGTTGGGTGGTCACACTCAAACGCGATGTGGATGGTTCGTACAGCCTAGATATTCAGGCAGCCAAGAAAACCCCATAACGGTCCTTGAGCAAATCGCGAAGGGCGACTGTAACTTTACTAACGTCCCCGCCTCTTGCGACCGTAATGGTCGCATCGGGTACAGAATCGGAAATGCGCTCGTAGGCAACGTGAATCAAATCCATGCCTTCCTTCTTAAACTCAAATATATCGGCGTTGCGTTCTATGCCGATCGCGCGGCGGCCTTCCAGCGCGGCGGAAACGAGGAAGCTTCCAGATCCGAAGGCGTTGTCGAGAACCACGTCGCCCGGTTCGGTGTAGGTTCGAACTAGGTATCGTCCGAGTTCAACAGGCTTTTGCGTGGGATGCCAAACACGCCCTTCTGATTCTGATGTCTTAAAATAAATTACATCGGTCGGATAACGCCCACCCTTGCTCTTGATGTGAGCGGGCTTAAAATCACCATAGGAACCAGTGAGTTGGTTCTTTCGAACCCCTTTGTCATATGCTTCGCCCGGCCCCATTTGCGGCGTGTACTTCGGCTGTTTTGCATAGAAGATACAGATATCCTCGTGCTTGCGGAGCGGCTGTTTCTTTGCGTTTAGAAAATTCGTCGGTTTGGATTTCACCCATGTGAGTTTGTATTTGAACAGTCGTTCCTCACTCAGGATCAACCGCGCAGTGAATGGCCCTTGGCTCATGAGCGCGACAGCACCGCGCGGATTCAAAATACGCCGGTAGTGCGCCCAGAGCTTGTCCAGGGGAATGATACTGTCCCACACATTCTGGGTTGTTCCGTAGGGTAGGTCGCACAAAATCAAATCCACGGATCGGTCCGGGATATGTTTCATAGCCTTTAGGCAATCGTCTTCAATAATGGCAACCCTACTCATCATTAGTCCCCTGTATCCCGTCGGCATGGCCGATAATCTTGAGGAAACGGGAAATCTTTCTAAATATGGTTAATGGGCCTAATTAATTATATTATTCAATATCTTAACTATCGTCGCTTAAACGAGGCCACATGCCTACGCAATTACGAAACAAAATCCGCTCCCTCACCCGGCCCGCAAAAACGCCTCGGTCAGCGCTGCGTATTGTTCGGCAGTGGTGCTGGCAAAGGCCTCTGCCCGCGATGACGGCAAATCGTCGTTAGTGATCGGCGCCGAAAACTGCGCGGCGGTGAAGTCCACGCGCTGCCCGTCGATCGCGTTATAGAAATGCCAGGCGCCGTCGACCTTGGTCTTGAGGATGCGGCCGCCGTAATAGTCGTTGACGATAAGGGCGGTGACGGCGCTTTGGCCGCGGGTGCGATTTTCCGGCGACCATTTTTCGCCCGACCGTGCCGACCAGCTTCTCTCAAAACGCCGTCCGACCGCCTCGACATCCAGAAGGAAGGCGCCGCGATCGGGCATCAGACAACATCAGGCTCGGCCAGGATCGTCGCCTCATAGCCGACGAGCTTGCCGAGCTGGGCCAGGCGCTTGGCTAGGCGCTCGCCTTCGAGACCGGCGAGTTCGCCCGGCAGGTGCAGGCGCAAATTCTTGCCGTTAAGGGAAAAGTGGGTCTTCAGCATCACGCCCGGCATCGAGGCCGAGACCAGATAGGCGACCCGCAGGGCGGCGCCGAGGATGCGGGCGCGCTCCATCAGCCGGGTCGACAAGAGTTCGCGCAGACGCTGGCCGAAATCGCCCTCGACATCGCCGATATGACCCATCATCACCGACAGCGCCAGGAAGGCGCGGCCGGGATGGTCGATGCCGACAAAGGCGGCGTGGGCGATGATGTTGTGGCTCTGCTCGCCGCGATAGTCGGGATGGGCGCGCCAGCCGATATCGGCGAGCAGGCAGGCGGCGGTGCGCAGGCGGATTTCCTCATCGGTCTCGTCGACGCCGACCACATCCATCAGCGCGCCGGTCCACTCGCCCAGTTCGCGGGCATGCAGCGGCGAGCGCGAGCGCAAGAGCGCCAGTTCCTCGGCCGCCGCCAGCAGCGGGTCCTGGCCGCGCTCCTTCAAGTCGAGGAGATCGTAGAGCAGGCCTTCGCGCAGGCCCAAAGCGGAGAGCAGGATCTCCGAGGGCTGGGCGCGCTCGACAATCTCGGAGAGCACGGTTGCGCCATAGGCGAGCAGCGGCTGGCGGGCCTTTGAAATCGTCCCCGACGGGGCCAGCGCGTCGGGGTCGCGGCGGGCCACGGCGCGGCAAAAGTCGACGCACTCGCCGGGCTTGATCCGGTAATTGTGCATCACCTTCAGCGGATAACCGGTCTCGTGCATGTGCAGCCGCGCCAGCGACCGCCAGGTGCCGCCGATGGCGTAAAAGGTGCGCTTGCGGCCGCGGTCGAGGAGCGCCACCTCGCGCATTTCGGCAGCGGCGATCTTGCGCGCCTTGGCGACGCTGTCGCCGGACACCTCCTGCAGGCGCAAGCCGCCGAGCGGCAGGGTCACGCCGGTGCCGACCCGGGCGCCGGTCAAGTCGACGAGTTCCAGGCTGCCGCCGCCGAGATCGCCGACGGTGCCGTCGGGCCGGTGGAACCCGGAGGCGACGCCGAGGGCGGCGAATTTCGCCTCCTCCTTGCCGGTCAGCACCTCGATCGGCACGCCGCAAATCGCCTCGGCGCGGGCGATGAAATCGGCGCCGTTCTCCGCCTCGCGCGCCGCTGCGGTGGCCAGCACCTTGATCTGCTCGACGCCGGTCTGCGCGGTCAGCATGCGGAACCGCTCTAGCGCGGCGAGCGCGCACGCAACCGCCTCGTCCATCAGCCGGTTGGAGCCGGCCATGCCGCGGCCGAGGCCACACAGCACCTTTTCGTTGAACAGCACGGTCGGCGACCGCGACAACCGCTCATAGACGACGAGCCGCACCGAGTTCGAGCCGATATCGATGACGGCGATCGGGTCGCCGCCGGGCAAACGCCCGAGCGCCAGTTCGCCGCCCGGTTCAGTCACCGGCGGTTCGCGAAGTGAAGGCGCGGGGCTGGCTGTCTTTAAGCGATTTTCCACGGCCGGAAAGACTCGGATTGGTCATGAAATATTTGTGGACGTTGAAGGGCTCGTCGCCCTCGGCCGGCACTATGCGTTGATGGCCGCCATCGGGCAAGAGCCACCAGCTCTGCTGGTTGTCCTTGAAGGTGGCGACCATGACCTGGTCGAGCACCTGCTCGTGCACGGTCGGATTGAGGATCGGCACCAGCGATTCGACCCGGCGGTCGAGATTGCGCGGCATCAGGTCGGCCGAGCTGATGTAGACGATCGCCTCGGCCGAGGGCAGGCCGGCGCCGTTGCCGAAGCAGAAAATGCGCGAATGCTCCAGGAACCGGCCGACCACCGACTTGACGCGGATATTGTCGGAGAGGCCCGGCACGCCGGGGCGCAGGCAGCAGATGCCGCGCACGTTGAGGTCGATCTGCACGCCCGCGGCGCTGGCCTCGTAGAGCGCATCGATGATCTGCGCATCGACCAGCGAGTTCATCTTCAGCCAGATCGCCGCCGGCCGGCCGGCCTCGGCGTGGCCGATCTCGTCGCGGATGTGATCGAGGATGCGCCGGCGCAGGGTGATCGGCGACATCGCCATGTGATCGAGTTCTTCCGGCTCGGCATAGCCGGTGATGAAATTGAAGATGTGGGCGACATCGCGGGCGATCGCCGGATTCGCGGTGAAGAAGGAGAAATCGGTGTAGATCCGCGCGGTTATCGGATGGTAGTTGCCGGTGCCGATATGCACATAGGTGGCCAGACCGCGGCCCTCGCGCCGCACCACCAAAGACAGCTTGGCGTGGGTCTTCATCTCGATGAAGCCGAACACGACCTGCGCGCCGGAGCGTTCCAGGTCGCGGGCCCAGCGGATATTGGCCTCCTCATCGAATCGCGCCTTCAACTCAACCAGCGCCGTCACCGACTTGCCGGCTTCCGCCGCCTCGGCCAGCGCCCGGATGATCGGCGACTCGCTGGAGGTCCGGTAGAGCGTCTGCTTGATCGCGACGACGTCGGGATCGGCGGCGGCCTGGTTCAGGAACTGCAGCACCACATCGAACGATTCATACGGATGGTGGACGATGAGGTCCTTTTCGCGGATCGCGGCGAAGCTGTCGCCGCTGTGCTCGCGCACCCGCTCGGGGAAACGCGGCGCGTAGGGCGAGAATTTGAGCTCAGACCGATCGAGGCCGACGAGTTGGGAGAGATCGGCAAGGGCGATGAAGCCGTCGACGAGGAAACATTCATTGTCGCTGACGCCGAGCGAACTGGCGACGAACTGGCGCAGCGAATCCGGCATCTGCGCCTCGAGCTCCAGGCGGATCACCGAACCGCGCCGGCGCCGCTTCAGCGCCGTCTCGAACAGGCGGACGAGATCCTCCGCCTCTTCCTCAATCTCGATGTCGGAATCGCGCACGACCCGGAACACGCCGCGCCCGAGCACCTCGTAGCCGGGAAAGAGCTTGTTGATGAACTCGCCGATCGCGTTCTCCAGGCTGATGAAGCGGGCGACCTGCTTTTCACCGCGTCTTTCGGGAAGCCGGACGAAGCGGTCGAGCTTGTGGGGCACCGGGATGACGCCGGTCATCCGCGCACCGCCTGAGGTGGGGGCGAGGTCGAGCGCCAGCGAAAACCCGAGATTGGTGATGAACGGGAACGGGTGCGCTGGGTCGACCGCAAGCGGCGTCAGCGCCGGGAAGATGGCGCTTAAGAAATAGGTTTCGAGCCAGTCGCGGTCTTCACCCGACAGACCGCTGCCGTCGATCAGATAGATGCCGTTCTCGGCCAGTTCCCGGTGCAAATCCTTCCAGCGCCGCTGCTGCTTGTCGGTCAGTTCGGTGACGTGCTCGTCGAGCTTGGCGAGCGTTTCGGCCGGGGTCAGCCCGTCATCGGAGCGCTTGGTGATGCCGGCGCGGTGCTGGCCGATGATGCCGGCGACGCGCACCATGAAGAACTCGTCGAGATTGTTGGCTGAAATCGACAGGAACCGCAGCCGCTCCAGCAGCGGATGGTTCGCGTTCTCCGCTTCCTCGAGCACGCGGATGTTGAACTGCAGCCAGGAAAACTCGCGGTTGACGAAGCGCTTGGGATTGTCGCGCCAGCTCTCGCCCTCCGCCAGTCCGTAAGCTTCATCGAATTCGACGCCGTTCTCCAGCGGAACCGGTGTCGTGATCACTTCCATTGCGGACACTTAACCTCACGTCGACTCATAAAACCGCATCACCGGCCGCCCGGACTACTCGCGATCGGCGGCGCGTTCGCCGCCGATCGTCGCCAGAACCGCCGCGGCGACGGCGCGGGTGACCGGCCGGCGCTCGGCCAGGGCGCGCCGGTCGACCTCGCGGACGATCAGGTTCGCGGCCTCCAGCGAGCGTTCCATCCTCACCGCGATATAGCCGATTACGGCCGGTTCGACCACAAGCTGGCGGTCGGCGAACAGCTTGACCAGCACGCGTTTGAGGAATTCGTCGTCGGGCTCGGCCAGTTCCACCGGCATCGCCGCGCGCAGCCGCGAGGCGAGATCGGCGAGCTTCGGCGTCCACGCCGCCGGCGCCATCCGGCTCGTCATCAGCACCGATCGCCCGTGTTCGCGGGCGGCGTTGAGGGTGTGGAACAGGGCGGTTTCGTCGGCGGCCGGATCGTCGATCGCCTCGATCCCGAGGCCGTGGCGGGCGACCAGCTCGACCGCCCCGGCGGCGGCGAGATCGGTGGCCGGGACGATCGGCGCGCCGGCGCGGCCGGCCCAGACCGCCAGCAGATGGCTCTTGCCGGAACCGGGCGGGCCGACCAGCACGGCTGCGGCCGTGTCCCAGTCCGGCCAGCGATCGATGAGCTCGACCGCGGCACGATTGGACTCCGAGACCAGGAAATCGTCGCGCCCCTGCGCCGGGGCGAGCGCGAGATCGAGCGGCAACTGACCCTTATTGCCGCCGCGCGCCATGACCCTATTCCCGGCTTTCGGGCGGCTCGTCATCCGGCAGGGTGACGCCGACGCCGCGATAGATCGGGCTCGTCAGATAGTGCTGCAGCGCGTGGATCAACAACACGCGGAGCGCCGCCGCCGCCGGCACCGCGACCAGCATGCCGACAAAGCCGAACAGGGCGCCGAAGGCCAAGAGCGCGAACATCAGCACCACCGGATGCAGCCCGACATTGGTGCCGACCAGATAGGGCTGCAGCACATAGCCCTCAAGCACCTGACCGGAGAGGAAGATGGCGACGACGACCGAGATCATCACCCAGTCCGGCCAGAACTGGACCAGCGCGACCGATCCGGCCGCGACCAGGCCGACGGTTGCGCCGATGAAGGGGATGAAGCTGATAAGACCGGTGGCAAGACCGATCAGCAGGCCGAAATTGAGCCCGGTCAGCGACAGCGCAATGGCATAATAGGTGCCGAGCACGAGGCAGGACGAGCCCTGCCCGCGCACAAACGCCGACAGCGTCGTGTCGATTTCGCGGGCGAGCTTGCGGATCGTCGGGGCGTGGTCGCGCGGCAGCCAGGTATCGAGCTTGGCGACCATCCGATCCCAGTCGTAGAGCAGGTAGAAGGCGACGATCGGGGTGATGATGAACAGCGACAGCACGCCGGCGACCGCCTGTCCGCCGGACCACAGCGAGCTGAGCAGCGTGGCGAGCCATTGCGCGCTCTGCGAGACGATGCCGCCGAGCTGCTCTTTGAGCTGTTCCAGGTTTTCGTCGACCAGCCGGCCGAGCCGGCCTTCGGCAAGCTGCGTCAGCAGGCCCTGCAGCCGCGTCACATAGTCGGGCAGGCGCTCAATGAAGGCGGCGAGCTGCTGGCCGAGGACCGGAACCAGCAGCAGGAGCACCGCGGTGAACAGAAGCAGGAAGGCGAACAGAATGGTGACGGTCGCGGCCAACCGGCCGAAACCGGCGCGCTCCAGCCGGTCGGCGACGGGATCGAGAAAATAGGCCAGCGCCATTCCGGCGACGAACGGCATCACGACGTCGCTCAACAGGTAGAGCAGGACGGCGAAGATGACCGCGATGGCGGCCCAAAACGTGACCTGTCGCTGAAGGCTCACCGCTTCACCCCTGGTGCTGTTCGCCGTCCGATACGATCCCGCCCATGTGCCGGATCCAGCCGACCAAATAGGCCGCCGCCGACAGGGCGGTCAGCGCGGCGACGATGAACACCAATACCATGCGAAAGACATCCATGCCGATATCGAATCCGAGATCGGCGAGAACCGCGGCGGCAAGCACGAGCTGGAAAACGGTGTTGCCCTTGCTCACCCAGAGCGGTTTCGGCGTCATCGGCTGGTCGAGCAGATAGGAGAGGATGAACGCGCCGACGATGAGCAGGTCGCGGCTGACCACCATGATGGCGAGCCAGATCGGGATCGCCCCCTGCACGCTGAGGGCAACGAAGATCGAGACGAGCAGGGCCTTGTCGGCGATCGGATCGAGATAGGCGCCGAGTTCGCTCGATAGGTCGTAGCGCTTGGCGATGAAGCCGTCGACGCCGTCCGAAATCCCGGCGATCACGAAAAAGATGAAGGCCAGGGCCGGCAGGTCGGAGGCAATCAGCCAGACGACGAGCGGCACCATGAACAATCGGCCGATAGTGATCAGATTGGGCAGCGTCACGAAAAACCTGTCTGCATTTGCCGGGGACAATCGGTTCGGCGAATTCGAATCCTATCGATGTCGCATCCGATACTCTAGTTTCGATGTCGCATCCGATACTCTAGATTTGGCGATTGCAAGGGTGTAGGCCAAGCTTTTATTGAGGCGGCCGGCGAATGACGGGAACGACGATGGGCGACAGCGCAGTTTCGGAGGATTCGCAATCCTACACCTATGCCGGGGCGGGCGTGGACATCGATGCCGGCAACCTGCTGGTCGACCGTATCCGATCGCTCGTCAAGTCCACCGCAAGGTCGGGCGCCGACGCCGAGCTCGGCGGCTTTGGCGGGCTGTTCGATCTGAAGGCCGCCGGCTTTGCCGATCCGATCCTTGTGGCGGCGAATGACGGCGTCGGCACCAAGGTGAAGATCGCCGCAGCCACCGGCATCCACAACACGGTCGGCATCGATCTCGTCGCCATGTGCGTCAACGATCTTGCGGTCCAGGGCGCCGAGCCGCTGTTCTTCCTCGATTATTTCGCCTCCGGCCGGCTCGACATCGAAATTGCGGCCGCGGTCGTGGAAGGCATCGCCGAGGGCTGCCGCCAGGCCGGCGCGGCGCTGATCGGCGGCGAGACCGCGGAGATGCCCGGCGTCTATGGCGACGGCGACTATGATCTTGCCGGCTTTTCCGTCGGCGCGGCGGAGCGCGGCCAGTTGCTGCCGCGCGCCGATATCGGCGACGGCGATGTCCTGCTCGGCCTCGCCTCCTCGGGCGCCCATTCGAACGGCTTTTCGCTGATCCGCAGGCTGGTCGAGGACCACCGCTTCGACTATGGCGACCCCGCGCCCTACGCGCCCGGCAAGACGCTCGGGCAGGCGCTGCTGACGCCGACGCGGATCTATGTGCGCGCCATGCTCGCGGCGCTGCGCGAGATCGGCGGCATCAAGGCGTTTGCCCATATCACCGGCGGTGGATTAATCGACAATTTGCCGCGCGTGCTCCCGGCCGGATGCGTGGCCGAGATCGCGCTCGACCGGATTCCGGTGTCGCCGGTGTTCCGCTGGCTCGCCTGCCTCGGCGGGATCGACGCGGCGGAAATGCTGCGCACCTTCAATTGCGGCATCGGCATGGTCGCGGTCGTTGAGACCGAAAGGGCGGCCGACATCACGGCTGCGTTCGAGGCGGCAGGCGAGAGCGTCGCTACCCTCGGCCGGATCGGTTCGGCCGGCGGCCCGGCCCGGGTCGAGGCCTCCGGCACGCTCGACCTCTCCTGGTAGGAAATCGCCATGGCGCGCAGGAAGGTCGGCATTCTGATTTCCGGGCGCGGCTCCAACATGGCCGCCCTGATCGCCGCCGCAAAAGCCGCGGACTACCCGGCCGAGATCGCGATCGTGATCAGCAACCGCGCGAGCGCCGCCGGCCTCGACCTCGCCGCGGAAGCCGGCGTGGCAACCGCGGTGATCGATCACCGCGAATTCGCCGACCGGGAAAGCTTTGACCGGGCGGTCAGCGCGCGGCTGACCGAGGCCGGCGCCGACATCGTCTGCCTTGCCGGCTTCATGCGGCTGTTGTCGCCATGGTTTGCGGAACACTGGCACGAGCGGCTGCTCAACATCCATCCGTCATTGCTGCCGCTGTTCAAGGGCCTCGACACGCATCAACGGGCACTGGACGCCGGCGTCAGGATCCACGGCTGCACGGTACATTTCGTCACCCCGGAACTCGATGCCGGGCCGATCATCGCCCAGGCGGCGGTTCCGGTGCTTGGCAGTGACGACGCCGAGACGCTCGCCGCCCGCGTGCTTGTCCAGGAGCACGTGCTCTACCCGCTGGCGCTGAAGCTGGTTGCCGCCGGGCGAACCCGCATTGTCGGCGAACGCGTCGTTATCGATGTGGAGGGGGATGTCGGACCGGAGGTGCTGATCGTGCCGAAACGGTAGCGGCGCTGTCGCCCGTCAATCGCACTTATCCATCGCCGCGTTCCATTTCTCCGCATGGATGCGGCTCATCTTGCCGCGCCTGACATAGGCGGCGAATTCCTCTTCGTCCATCGCCCTGACGAACCGCTTGGCCGCGCAGACGCAGCGCTTGGCGGCGGTGTCGCGCCTGTCCTTGTGCTTCCATTCGGAATAGACGCATTGGTCGACGACCTTCTGGCGGGCGAGTTCCCGGCTCATGCCGGCGCCGACGGCCGGAGTCGCTACGGCGACAGCGGCGAGAAGCAACACGCCGCGACAGACGGTTTGGGAAAAACTGAAACGCATGGACGATCTCCGAGCAGCGGCCACCCTCGGTGCATTTCCCTAGCGCAATATCGCCGCGACCGACACCCTTTTTTTGCATCTTTGCTAAGGCTTAGTTGCATTGCGGCGGCGGACGTCGGCGGGCAATGGGCGCCGGCCCGGCCTCACTCCGCCTTTCTGATCCATACGCGATTGTCGTGGAACGCGGCGCCGCCATGGGGCGCGGTCGGGGCGCTGCCGGTCAACATGTTGATACCGCGGCCGTCGCGATGGGCGGCGTTGGGCCAGATGCTTTCGGCGATCACGACACCGCGGCAGAGCCCATCAAACAGGCGGGCAGTGAGCCTGACCTCGCCGCGGTGATTGCCGACGACCACCTCGTCGGCCTCGGTCACGTCGAGTTCGGCGGCATCGTCGGGGTGGATCATGAGCGAGGGCCGAAACTCCTTGTCGAGCGACGTCGGCGTGTTGTTGAAGCTGGAGTTGAGGAAATTGCGGGCCGGCGACGTGGCCAGCCGGAGCGGGTGCTCCTCATCAGCATCTTCGTTCACCGCCCAATGGTCGGGCAGGGCCGGCATGTCCTGCCACGGCCCCATGAGCCCGGCATTTTTATAGGCGACGCTCGTCCAGTCCGGCTTGAAGCGGAACTTGCCGTCTGGGAACGCAAAACCGTTCAGATAGTGGGCGGTTTCGAAATCCGGTTGGCAGTCGATCCATTTGCTCCGCTCGATCTCGGCAATACCGCCATGGCCGGAGCGGCTGAGCATCAAATCGATGTGCTCGCGCGCGGTCATGGTGAAGCCCTCGTGCTCGGCACCGAGGCGGTCGGCCAACGCGCAATGGACCTCGTGATTGGAGCGGCATTCGCCGGGCGCCTCGATCAGTTTCGGGCCGAGCAGCAGATATTGATGGCCGCCGCCGCGATAGATGTCGTCGTGCTCCAGGAACATCGTCGCCGGCAGCACGATGTCGGCCATCTGCGCCGTCTCGGTCATGAACTGCTCGTGGACGCAGACGAACAG
Source organism: Rhodobiaceae bacterium (assembly GCA_028278505.1). Classification (GTDB taxonomy): domain Bacteria; phylum Pseudomonadota; class Alphaproteobacteria; order Rhizobiales; family JAKPQE01; genus JANQEG01. The sequence continues at coordinate 26,838 of JANQEG010000065.1, read as the reverse complement.
ATCGTCGCGCAGGAAGCCTTCGCGGACCCGCGCCTGGTCGGGCGCCACCGACATCGGATTGGTGTTCTGAACGATCATGGCGGTGACCGGCGGCCCGCCGAGCAGAGCCTCGGCGTCGCCGGTCAGGATTTCGCCGATGCGCGACTGGTCGAGCTTGCGGATCGAGGGATCGATCGCATCGGCGCCGATGACCGCCGAATTGTCGAGCGTGAAGATGCCGCCATTGGAATGGAAGGCGCCGCCGCCCTCGTGCCGCCAGGCGCCGGTGACGGCGGCGATCGCGGAGGCTGCGTGCATGGCGACCGCGCCGTTGCGCTGGCGGGTGAAGCCGAAACCGAGCCGGAAATAGGTTTTCGGGGTGCGGCCGACCAGAGCGGCAAATTCCTCGATCTCGTCGACGGTGAGGCCGGTGATCGCCGCCGCCCATTCAGGCGTGCGGGACTTCAGATGCGCCTCGAGTTCGCCCGGCGCATCGGTGTAGCGCGCCAGATAGTCCCGGTCCGCATGGCCGTCGCGAAAGAGCACGTGCATCACCGCGCAGGCGAGCGCGCCGTCGGTGCCGGGCTTCAGGATCAGCGGCAGATCGGCCTGCTCCAGCGTCGGCGTCCGGTAGATATCGATGGCGACGATCCTGGCGCCGTGGTCCTTGCGCGCCCGGACGGCGTGGGTGAGCACATTGACCTGGGTCGCCGCGGCGTTGGTGCCCCAGATGACGATGCAGTCGGACTTGGCCATCTCGCGCGGATCGGGACCGGCGAGCTTTCCGGTACCGGCGATGAACGCCGTCGACGACACCATGGAACAGATGGTGTCGTGCTGGCCGGAATAACGCTTCACATGGCGCAGGCGATGGATGCCGTCGCGCTGGATGAGGCCCATTGTGCCGGCATAGTAGTAGGGCCAGACCGCCTCCGGGCCCAGCGCGGCCTCGGCTTCGTTGAACTTTTCCGCAACGATATCAAGCGCCTCGTCCCAGGACAGAGGCTCGAACCGCCTCTCCCCCTTGGCCCCGACCCGCTTCAGCGGCCGGGTCAGCCGGTCCGGGTGGTGGACGCGTTCGGCATAGCGCGCGACCTTGGCGCAGATGACGCCGGCCGTATAGGCATTGGCGGCGGAGCCGCGGACGCGCCCGATCGAGAAGTCATCGAGAAGCTCGACCTCGAGCGCGCAGGTCGACGGGCAGTCATGGGGACAGGCGGTGAACCCGGTCTTCAGGGGCTGCTGGATATTCATCTCCACCTCTCCGTTCCGCCTCGCCGCGGCTGGACCCGACCGTTCTTCACATACAGCAGCGCCGCCGGGAAACAACCCGGTTAATACCGACACTCGGAAGATTATGGCCTAATCGAACAGGGCGCGCAGACGATCCGCGCTGGGCCCACGCACCTGCCACGACATGCAGCGCACGCCGCCGCCCATGAAGCAGACTTGATGCGCGGCAACACCCACAACCTGGCGGCGGGTCGCCGCCCGGACCGTTTCAAGGGCGATCCGGTCCTCGGACAGCCCGAACTGGGGCAGGTAGATGCGCGACCGGGTCACAAGCGCATTGGTGTAGAGCCCGCAGGCCGAACCAAAGCGCTCGTCCAGGACTTCGCTGTCGTCATAGGGTGTTACCACCTCGACGATCTCGACACCGGGCAGCCCGCGGCGGAGATCGGCCTTGAGATCGCGGGCGTATTCCGGGTCGTCGGGATAGGAATTGACCAGCAGCGTGTTCGTATCGATGAAGGCGACGACACCGTCGGCGTGTTCGAGCCCGCCCTGCTCGTCGGCGTCGATGAAGGCGACATGGCGAATGCCGGTCAGGCGGCGCAGGCGCCGGCGGCCCTCGTCCTCGCTTAATCCATTGTCGCGCAGGAATTTCCGGCTGACGACCGCATTGCCGGAATAATCGTCGACGAAATTGCCGCCATCGTTGAGAAGCTCGGAGCTTTCGTACTTCAACGCGGCGCGGGAGGCGAGGTCGGTCAAGGCGTCCTGCACCCTGTCGGCGGCGGCCTGACCGCCCGGCCCGCCGCCCTGCCCTGCGGCCGTATAGCGGAACATGACCGGTGCTGCGGCATTGGCGGTGCCGAAATCGCGCAGCCAGATGTCCGGCATCGGCGCAGGCGCCACCCGGTCGCGGCCGATGGCGGCGGCATAGCGATCATAGCCTGGCTCGTCGACGAGGATCAGGACATCGTCGGGCGCGGCGATCCGGCGCGCAAAGCCGACATGGAAATCGAAGATCCGGTCCGCTTGGTCCGCATAGTAGGGATCGCCGGTAAGCGGCGCGGCAAGCACGATCAGGTCCGCACGCGCACCAAAGCTCATCAGAATCCCGAACAGGAATGACAGCCAGAAGAGCGGCTTCATCGCCGATCCGGGCTGCCGGTTTCCGGTTCCGGCCGGATCAGCCGACGATCTCGGTCTCGGCGAAGAAATAGGCGATCTCCGTCTTGGCCGTGTCGGGACCGTCGGAGCCGTGCACCGAATTGGCCTCGATGCTCTCGGCGAAATCCTTGCGGATGGTACCGGCATCGGCGTTTTCGGGATTCGTCGCGCCCATCACCTCGCGGTTCTTGGCGATCGCGTCCTCGCCCTCCAGCACCTGGACGACGACCGGGCCCGAGGTCATGAAGGCGACGAGATCGTTGAAGAACGTCCGCTCGCGGTGGACCGCATAAAAACCCTCGGCCTCGCCCCTGGTCAGCCATTTCCGCTTCTGGGCGACGACGCGCAGGCCGGCGCCTTCGAGCCGGTCGATGATCTTGCCGGTGATGTTGCGCCGGGTCGCATCCGGCTTGATGATCGAAAACGTGCGCTCGACCGCCATGAAAACTGCCTCTTTTTTCGATGATCGCTTAGGGGTGTCGGGCCGGGTTTTAGCCGGGCTTTTCAAGGGCCGCAAGTGCGGCGAGACGTCCGCGGGTCACTAGGCGTCCGGGTAACGCGGCCACCACAGAACCGGAACTGACCGACGGTGGGGATTTCAGTTCGTCATCGCCGGGCAGTGGAGCGAACAGCCTTGATAGGCGGGACAAGCCCATTGCCGTCCGGGCCCAATGCAACGCCGTCGCGCCGGCCCGCACAACCCTCCCCCTTCAAGGCGAGGGTGGACGGCGCGCGAGCGCCGGCCGGGTGGGGGTAAAACCGAAACAGCGACAATCACCGGAAGGTATTGTTTTCTTTTTCTTTCTAACCCCCACCCCCGACCCCTCCCCACAAGGGGGAGGGGAGCGCCGGCCTCACCCGGCGCTGCGGCCGAAGCCGTCGAAGAGGTCGAGGCAGCGCGAAAACCACTCGGCGACCGGATCGTCTTCGCCAAGCAGTTGATAGTCCGAGATCAGCCGCGGCCATTGCAGGCTGCCGAAGACGATGAAATCGGCAAAGCGCGGCGCCTCGCCGCTAAGAAACGGCCGCTGGCGCAGGAGCTGGCGTAGCGGCATCAGCGCCGCGTTGAGCGCCTTTCGATGATCGTCGCGCCGGGCCTGAATCTCTTCGAGCGGCGCCTGCAGGCGCTTTTCCCGGCTTTCGCGGAAATAGGTCTGGTCCTCGGGCAGAAGACGGTCGTGCACGTCGACGATGATCGATTTCAGGATCGGCGGGTGCAGCGCCATGTTTGCCCATTGTTCGACGAATTTCGCCAGGTTGCGGCCGCCCTCGCCGTCAAACAGCAACGGGCGATCGGGATAGGCGTCTTCGAGATAGAGTGCGATCTCCCAACTGTCGGCGACTTTCGTTTCGCCGTCGACGAGCACCGGCACGGTTTTTGAAAAGCCGTCCGTGGCTTCGGCGATCCGGGAAAAACCGACAGGGATAAATTCCGCCTCCAGCCCTTTATGCGCAAGCGCCATCCGCGCCCGGCAGCAATAGGGGCTGAACCGGATATCGTTGTCGGCGCAGAGATCGAACATCTTACGGGTCATCTGCCGTCGCCTCCTTTGGCCGGACATCGCGGATAGGCCAAGCACACTTTTCCGCCGACCGCAATCCGGGCCTTTGTGGGCGGCAAATGAGACAGCATTTCAAGACGTTCGCGTAATACAACCGGTGGGCGAATGACCTCATCCGTGACGCGGTACCTGTTGAGCCAGCGCGGCCGGGGCCCGCCGCCGACAAACCGGACTGCGCGGGGCAATGGCCCGCTGTGCACGGGAGCGGTGGATGATGTTGTCGCCCGAGCACTCATCACACACCTTCCCCGCGAAAGCGGGGAACCATTGGCATGAGCCGCAAATCCCTGGCCAAGTTGATAAATCCGAGACATCGCCCAAATCGCAGCCGACATACCCTGTTGAAGGGGGCAATGGGCCCCCGTTTGCACGGGGGCGGTGGAAGGTTCTTCTTCGGGCAAAATGCATCACCGTCATTGCCGGAGTCACCCGGACAGGACGGGCGGCGACGATCGAATAAGCCAAGTCCGGGATTGGGGCAGCAGCCCCCTTGCCAACACGCGGCCCAAGCGGCATGACGGTCCGCCATGCTGCATGTCTCCGCCCTTACCTACCGGATCGCCGGGCGCACGCTTTTCGACGGCGCCACCATGGTGCTGCCGGCCGGCGCCAAGGCCGGGCTCGTCGGCCGCAACGGCTCCGGCAAGACGACGCTCTTTCGCCTCATCCTCGGCGAGGTCGAGCCGGAAAGCGGGGCGATCTCGCTGCCGGCGGGCACCCGCATCGGCCATGTGGCGCAGGAGGCGCCGGGCGGGCCGGAGACGCTGATCGATTTCGTGCTCGCCGCCGACCGGGAGCGCGCAGCCCTTGTCGCCGAAGCGGAGATTGCGACCGATGCGCACCGGATCGCCGAGATCCAGACCCGGCTCGTCGACATCGACGCCCATTCGGCCGGGGCGCGGGCGGGCCGCATCCTCGCCGGCCTCGGCTTCGACGCCGACGCGCAGAAGCGCCCGTGCAGCGCGTTTTCCGGCGGCTGGCGGATGCGGATCGCGCTCGCCGCGGTGCTTTTTTCGGCGCCCGACCTGCTGCTCCTCGACGAGCCCACCAATTATCTCGACCTGGAAGGGGCGATCTGGCTGCAGACCTATCTCGCCCGCTACCCGCACACGGTGATCGTGATCAGCCACGACCGCGAAATCCTCAACGCCGCGGTCGAGACCATCATCCATCTCGACCAGGTGAAGCTGACCGCCTATCGCGGCGGCTACGACCAGTTCGAGCGGCAGCGGCGCGAAAAGCTGGACCTGCAGGAAAAGCAGCGCCAGAAGCAGGACGAGCAGCGCAAGCATTTGCAGTCCTTCGTCGACCGCTTCCGCTACAAGGCGACCAAGGCGCGCCAGGCGCAATCGCGGCTGAAGGCGCTGGAAAAGATGCAGCCGATCGCCGCTGTGACCGAAAATGCGGTGAAGCCGTTCCGCCTGCCCGGACCGAAAAAGTCGGCCTCGCCGCCTATGCTGCGCTTTGAGGACGCCGCCGTCGGCTATCGGCCGGGCGAACCCGTGCTTTCGCGGCTTTGCCTGCGTATCGACCCGGACGACCGCATCGGCCTGCTCGGCGCCAACGGCAACGGCAAATCGACGTTTGCGAAACTGATCGCCGGACGGCTGAAGCCGGAAACCGGCCTCTTTCAGCGCGCCGACAAGCTCGACATTGCCTATTTCGCCCAGCACCAGCTCGACGAGATCAACCCGGCGCAGTCGCCATTCCTCGCGGTGCGGGCGTTGATGCCGGAGGCGCGCGAGGCCGAGGTCCGGGCGCGGATCGACCAGATGGGGCTTTCATCGGAAAAGATGGACACGGCCGCCGGCGATCTCTCCGGCGGCGAGAAGGCGCGGCTGCTCATCGGGCTGGCGACGCTGTCCGGCCCGCATCTCCTGATCCTCGACGAGCCGACCAACCATCTCGACATCGATGCGCGCGAAGCGCTCGTGCAGGCGCTCGCCGACTATCCGGGCGCCGTCATCCTGATCAGTCACGACCGGCACCTGATCGAGGCGTCGGCCGACCGGCTGTGGCTGGTGGCGGACGGCACGGTGGCGCCGTTCGACGGCGACATCGACGATTACCGCCGGCTGGTGCTGCAGGGCCGCGGCGAAGCGGCGGCCAAGCCGGCGGAGGCCGCAGCGCCGAAGGGATCGGCGGCGGAAAAGCGGCGGGCGGCGGCGGCGCGGCGCCAAGTCCTGGCGCCCTTGAAGAAGAAGATCGACAATGCGGAGGCCGAGATCGTCCGGCTCAACGGCTTCATCGGCGAGCTCGACGCCAGGCTGGCTGACCCGGCGCTCTATTCGGCGAACGCGGCCGAGGGCGCGCGGCTCTCCCGGCAGCGCGCCGAGGCCGAACGGGCGCTTGAGGCGGCCGAGGAAGCGTGGCTCGAATTGAGCCATGAATATGAGGCGGGGATCGGGGAATAGGGATGACGTCGTGCGTGTTTTGCGGGCTTGAGACCCATTCGGCGTCATGCCGGGCTTGACCCGGAATCCATTGGCTTCTGAACAAAATAGAGGTTCTCGCGGCCGGCTTCGCCGTTGCCCGTGACGGAGCAAAGAGCGGACATCCTGAACGTCGATAGACCCTCAGGCGTTCAAATCGAGCAATGGCTGAAGAATTTCCGGATTCCGGCTCAAATAGCGGAAATTCTTATCAAAATTAGCCTTCAGGCCGTCGACGGCGTATTTCTCCACAGCGCCCGTATCCTCGCCGGTCAGCATGGCCCGCACGGCGAGCGCAAAACCCCATTCATTCTGGGTCAGATAGCCCGACCGCTTTGCCGACCAGCCCTGCGTGCCGGTGGCGCTGTCGGTGAATTGCTGAAAGACGAAGGCCTGGTTGCCGCCGAAAAGGCCGAAGCCGAAGAACACGGTTGCCAGATCGGTGGCGAATTCCTCGTTTTCCTCGCCGCCCGGCGGCGGCTCGGCGATCGTCAGCAGCAGCGGATGGCAGATCTCATGGGCAAAGGTCGCAATCAGCCCGGCGAGATCGTCGAGCAGCGCCGGTTCGAAGCTGACCCGGTGCCGCGTCTCTGCGGAGACCGACCAGGTGCCGAGCGGTTGCTGCGGTGCGCCGACGACATGGGCGAGCGGGCCGAGCTGCGGCGAGACGGCCTCCTGCTGCATGACCAGGTCGAACTGTTCCGGGTCGACAGGGAACCGGGCGGCGACCTGCCCGAACACGAACGAGGCGTGGTCCATGCCGGTTCGGCCCGACGGCGGAAAATCCGACTGCGACGGGATCAGGGTCGGCCGCCCGCAGAGGGCCGGAAGGCCGCCGAAATTCTCCAAAAGCCACTGCCAGCACTCAAGCTGCCAGGCCTCGTCGTCTTCATCGATTGTCGGTTTCGCCCGCCAGAACACCGGCACCCCCCTACCCCGGCCAGAACAGACTAGTGATGAGATAGTACAACCTTGAATTTACCTGCGGTAGTGTTTTTCCAAAAACCTGTTGAATGGTTATCTCCACGCCATGATATTCGTTCGCGGCAAGCGGCGGGCCCCGGCGCGTTCGTCTTGCCATGGTGCAAAAAGCCGACTAAGCCGAACCCATGACCGACTTCCCCCCTGCGCTCACAAAAGGCTATCAGGACTTCCGCGCCGGCCGGTTCGCCGAGGAGAGCGAGCGCTATCGCCGGCTCGCGGCCGAGGGCCAGACGCCGGAATCGCTGGTGATTGCCTGTTGCGATTCGCGGGCGGCGCCGGAGACGATCTTCAACGCCCTGCCCGGCGAGATCTTCGTTGTGCGCAACGTCGCCAACATCGTCCCGCCCTACCGCCCCGACGGCGAGTATCATTCCACCTCCGCCGCCCTCGAATTCGCCGTGCAGAGCCTCAAGGTCAAGCACGTCGTCGTGCTCGGCCACGGCCGCTGCGGCGGCATCAAGGCGGCGCTCGATCCCTCCGTCGAGCCGCTTTCGCCGGGCGACTTCATCGGCAAGTGGATGGAATTGCTGGCGCCGGCGGCGGAGGCGATCGCCACCAATGAATGGCTCACCGGCAGCGAGCGCCAGACCGCGCTGGAGCGCATTTCGATCCGCTTTTCGATCGAGAATTTGCGCACCTTCCCGTGCATCTCGATCCTCGAACAGAAGGGCAAGCTGAAGCTGCACGGCGCCTGGTTCGACATCTCCAGCGGCGAATTGTGGGTGATGAACGCCGAGACCGGGGATTTCGCGCCGGTCAACCCGGTTTACGAAACACCATGAACCGGTGCGGGATGATGCGGCCGGGGCGCTCGACCACGTAAATCCGGGCGCCGAGCTTTTTGAGGCCCAACGCCTCGAACTGCGCGAATTCGGAGGGCTGCAGCGGCCAGGGCGGGCCGTCGACCGGCTGGTGCTCGTCGCGGCTGCGCGCGATCACGACCAGGCGCCCGCCGGGTTTGACCAGCCGCACGACCGCGGCGAAGCCGGCGGCGCGCATCTCGCCGGTAAAGCTCTGCAGCGTGTAGCATTCGTGGACAAGGTCGAAGCCTTCGATCCAGTCGGGCGGCGGCGCCAACAAATCGCCGGTGCAAAACTCGATCCCGGCATCGGGGAACCGACTTGCGGCCCAGTCGATCGCGCTTGTCGAGATGTCGAAGGCGGTCACCCGATAACCGCCGGCGGCGAGCGCTGCGGCGTTGTCGCCAAGCCCGCAGGCGATGTCGAGGGCGCGGGCGCCGTTTCCCGGGTTCTTCTTCAGCCAGGTGACGAGGATGTCCTTCGGCTTCAGATCGGCCCAGGGGATGGCCGCGGCGTCGCCGCCGGCGCCCTTATAGACGTCTTCGAACCAGGCGCTGCGCTCGGCGACGGTGCCCGCGGTCGCGCCCGGCAGCCGGTCGAGCCGATCCCGGATTTCCAGACGCCGCGCCTGGAACGCCGTGCTGTCGGGATGGTCGTCCGCGCTCATGCCTGCTTCTCCCAGCGGCCGCGATCGTTCTGCTGCCAATAGGTGACCTCGTGGCCGGCGTCCTTGGCTTCGCGCCAGCGCTCCCGGGCGGCGGCGACGGCGTCCGAATCGTTGCCGTCGAACAGATAGACCGCGCGGGCATAGCCGGACAGGTCGCCGGGCTCGACCGCATCGATGAGGAAGCGCACATCGGCGCCGTTCGGATTGCCGGTGCCGGTGGTCAGGACGATCGGCTGCGTATCGACGCCGCCGTCCTTGATCGTGCCGTGGGGCAGGAAGGCGTCTTCGCGAAAGGTCCACAAATGCGCGTCGAGCGCATCGCAGCGCTCATCCGATCCGACCTGGACGACGACGCGCCAGCCGCGCTCCAGACACTTCATCAGGAGACCCGGCAGGGCATCGTCGAGCCGCCGGCGCTGCAAATGATAGAACATCACCTCCGACATGGCCGTGAGAGTAGCCGCGCCGGGCGCCGGCGGAAAGCCCGTGCCGTGCGGATTTCGGCGTCAGCGTACCACCAGGACCGAAACCTCCGTGTGGCTCGCCAGATAGCCGGCGTTGGAGGCAAAAACATACTCCCGGAAGTGCGGGACGTGCGAAGCCATCACGACGAGATCGGCACCGAGTTCATGGATTTCCCTGTCGAGGTCGTTGTCGAGATCGACGGCCGGATCGTGGCTGATGACCGTTTCGGCGCTGATGTCCAGGCCGAGCCGGGCGCCCTCGTCGGCGGCGAACCGGGCCAGGAGTTGCGCGAACTCCTCCGGATTGTGGGCGACTTCACTCGGCGGCGTTGCCGTCACGCCGACAAAATGCAGGGCGGCCGTGTAGAGCTGGGCGAGATCGGCGGCGACTTCGATCGCCTTGGCCAATTTGTCCTTATGGGCCAGATCGACCGGGACCATAATGCAATTGTACATATCGTTTCCCCCTAACGGGTCTGTTCAATAGCGCGGGGCGGCCAGCGGCAAGCCGCCGGCCCTGCAGCCTATCTCCCGGCCCTTCGCGTGCGCATCAGCCCGATCAGCACGCTGACGCACATCAAGAGCAGCACGATGGTGAACGGGAAGCCGGTGGAGACCGCCATCGCCTGCAGCGCGTTGAGCGCCTGCGAGCCGCCGACCAGCAGCAAGGCGGCCGCGACCAGGCCCTCGAATGTGCACCAGAACACGCGCTGGGCGACCGGTGCGTCGGTCTTGCCGCCGGCGGTGATGGTGTCGATCACCAGCGAGCCCGAATCCGAGGAGGTGACGAAGAACACGATCACCAGGACGATGCCGAGAAACGAGGTCAGCCAGGCCACCGGCAGGTCCTTCAGCATCTCGAACAGTTTCAGTTCGAGCGCCGCCGCCTTCACCGGGGCTTCCGGATCGGCGATGACCTGATCGATCGCGGTGCCGCCGAACGAGGCCATCCACAGCACCGTGACCATGGTCGGGATGACGATGACGCAGAACACGAATTCGCGCACCGAACGGCCGCGCGAGACGCGGGCGATGAACATGCCGACGAAGGGCGACCAGGAAATCCACCAGGCCCAGTAGAACGACGTCCAGCCCTGAGCGAAATTGGCGTCTTCGCGCCCGAACGGGTTCGACAGCGGGATCAGTTCCTTGGCATAGGCGATGCCGCCGGCAACCAGCGTCTCGAAGATCGCCGCGGTCGGCCCGACCAGGATGACGAACAGCATCAAGAGGGCGGCCAGCGCGATGTTGATTTCCGACAGCACCTTGACGCCGCCCTCCAGGCCGCGCAGCACCGAGATCAGGGCGGCGGCGGTGATCACGGTGATCAGCACCACCCGGGCGACGTCGCCCGTCGGGGTGCCGAACAGGTGATTGAGGCCGGCAAGCGCCTGTTCGGTGCCGAAACCGAGCGATGTGGCCAGGCCGAATAGCGTCGCGAACACGGCCAGCGTATCGATGATGTGGCCGGTCCAGCCCCAGACCCGCTCACCGAAAAGCGGATAGAAGGCGGAGCGCAGGGTCAGCGGCAGGTGGAAGTTGTAGGCGAACAAAGCGAGCGCCAGCGCCACCACCGCATAGATCGCCCAAGGGTGCAGCGCCCAGTGGAAGATGGTCGCGGCCATGCCGAGATCGCGCGCGGCGATGGCGTCCCCGGCCGCCGCACCGAGCGGCGCCCAGTCGGTGCGGACGCCGTCTTCGACGGTCGTTCCGCCCATCGACGAGGAGAAATGGGACATCGGTTCGGCAACGCCGAAGAACATCAGCCCGATGCCCATGCCGGCGGCGAACAGCATGGCGAACCAGCCGATATAGCTGTATTCGGGCTCGGCGTCGGGACCGCCCAGCACCACCTTGCCGAGCGGCGATACCATCAGGAAGATGCAGAAGACCACGAAGATGTTGGCCGACAGCAGGAAGAACCAGTCGAAGGTGGAGGTCAGGAACGGCCGCAGCCAGCCGAAGAATTCGGTGGCGCCGTCCTGAAACATCAAGGTCAGAAGGACGAATGCGACGATCGACAGACCGGAAATAAGAAATACCGGATTATGGATATCCAATCCGAGGATTTGAACATTGTCCTGCCCAAGTTCATAATCCGTATCTATTTGATCGGTCATGTAATACCCTCCCGCTTGATATCTCTATTTTGTTTATTCCGTCGGCAAATCGGCGCAGAAACCAATTTCCGGCCGAATAAACGCCGGGGTCACCCGGCGTAATGGGACGGGATGCTACCTTAGTCGAATTGGGCAAAGGTATCCCGTGACCGACAGGCATTCGACAGGCCGCGACGGCCTGCCATTCACCGCTCTATTGCGCCGTGGAACCCGGCGCTCTTTCGGTCAGGTTTCGAAGTTGTCGGCCACCAGACGGTCGAGCAGGCGAACGCCGTAGCCCGATGCCCAGCTTTGATTTATCTCGTTTTTCGGCGATTCAAAGGCGGTGCCCGCGACATCGAGATGGGCCCATGGGGTATCGTCGCGAATGAAGCGGGCGAGGAACTGTGCCGCGGTGATCGAGCCGGCGGCGCGGCCGCCGGTGTTCTTCATATCGGCGAATTTCGAATCGATCAGCTTGTCGTAGTCCTTGCCGATCGGCAGCCGCCAGACCTTTTCACCGCTCGCCTCACCGGCCGCCGCAAGCTTTGCCGACAAATCGTCATTGTTGGAAAACAGGCCGGCATGATGGTGGCCGAGCGCGATGATGATCGCGCCGGTCAGGGTGGCGAGATCGATCACCGCCGCGGGCTTGAACTTATCCTGCGCATACCAGAGCACGTCGCACAGCACGAGACGCCCCTCGGCGTCGGTGTTGATGATCTCGATCGTCTGTCCGGACATCGAGGTGACGATGTCGCCGGGGCGCTGGGCGTTGCCGTCGGGCATGTTCTCCACGAGGCCGATCAGGCCGACCGCGTTGACCTTGGCCTTGCGGGCGGCGAGCGCCTGCATCAGCCCGGTGACCGCGGCGGCGCCGCCCATGTCGCCCTTCATGTCTTCCATGCCGGCGCCGGGCTTGATCGAAACGCCGCCGGAATCGAAGCACACGCCCTTGCCGACGAAGCAGACCGGCGCCGATTTCGCCTTGCCGCCGTTCCAGCGCATGACCGCGACGCGGGGCGGCCGCACCGAGCCCTGGGCAACGCCCAGAAGCGCCCGCATGCCGAGCTTCTTCAGTTCCTTCTCGCCGAGGATGTCCACGTCGACGCCGAGTTTTTCGAGCGCCTTGGCGCGATCGGCGAACTCGACCGGCCCAAGCACATTGCCGGGCTCGTTGACGAGGTCGCGGGCGAGCAGCGCGCCGTCGGCAACCGCTTCGCGCCGGCGGAACGCGGACCGGGCCTTTTGCGGTTTCGGATGCCTGATCGTCAGCTTGGCGTTGACGCTCGCGTCGTCGCCATTGTCGCCGTTCTTCTTGGTCTTGTAGCGGTCGAACGCGTAGGCGCGCAGCTTCAGGCCCTCGGCGAAACCGGCGGCGTGCTCCGCCGTCACCTCGGCGTCGGCCAGATCCAGGACGATGTCCGCCGCCGCCGCCTTGGCCTTGACGATCTCGGCCATTGCCGCGCCGCCGATCTTCAGCCAGTCCGCGTCATCGGCGCTCTTGCCGATACCGACGACGATGACCCGGTCGAAGTCGCCGGCCGCCAAGAGGTCCAGGCTGGCGGCTTCCTTGCCCTTGAATTTCGCCGCGGCAAAAGCGCGGGGCAGCAACCCGCCGACCGCCGCGTCGATCGCAAAGGCGACGGTGCCGAGCGCCAGGCTCTCGTCGACGAGCACGACGACACAGCCCTTTTTCGGCGTTTCCGGCTTGGCGAAGGAAATTGACGGCAGCATGTTCTCATCCGGTTGGCTGGTGATGTTTGATGCCAATTTAGGCGATACGCCGGAAATTGGTATCCTATTCGGCGCGGTGACGCGAATGCGCGGCCGCAACCGGCAAAAAGGGCGGGAACGGCACCGGTGCCGATCCGCGAAGCGCCGACGGTTTCCGGGCGTTAACCTTGATTCTTAGTCTTTTTTTCGCCATTCCACGGTGTGATGATGTGTTATGCGATCAGGGGACGGGCGCGACGGGGGGATCTTCCGGCCCAGCTCCGCAAGCTGTCGGTTCGTGCTGAGGGCCGGCGCGGCAAACGCCAACGCGCCGGGCGGTCATGAAACTGCTGGAACGATATATCTTTCGCCAGGCTTTCGCGGCGTTCTTCCTGACCATGGTCTCGCTGATCGGGGTGCTGTACGTGACCCAGGCGCTGCGAGAGCTCGATCTGGTGACGAGCAAGGGGCAGACATGGTCGATCTTCGTGACGATGACGGCGCTGTGGATGCCGATGCTGGTGATGATCATCTCGCCGGTGGCCCTGCTGATCGCGGCGATCTACGTGCTCAACAAGCTGAACGGCGACAGCGAGCTGGTGGTCATGACGGCATCGGGCGCTTCCCACTGGCGCGTGGTCAAGCCGTTCCTGCTGCTCGCCCTGATCGTCTCGGCGGTGATCGCCTATATCGCCCTCGACCTGTCGCCGCGCAGCCTGAAGATGATGCGCTACTACATCACCCAGATTCGCGCCGATCTGGTCGGCAACGTGCTGCGCGCCGGACGGTTTTCCGAACTCGAGTCGGGATTGGTGTTTCATATCCGCGCGCGCGCCCCCGACGGCCGGATGATCGGGATCATGGTCGACGACGACCGCGACGCGGAGACGGCGGTCACCTATTTCGCCGAGTCCGGACAATTGCTGGAAACCGGCACCGGCACGTTTCTGGCGATGTTCGACGGCAGCATTCACCGCAAGACCCGGGAGACCGGCGCGGTCAACATCATCCGCTACGAGCGCTACGCGTTCGACCTGTCGCAATTCGGCGGCGACCAGGAGATCACCTTCTACAAGCCGCGCGAACGGATGACCAGCGAACTGATCAATCCGGATCCGGACGACCTCTACTACAAGAACGCCCCCGGACGGGTCCGCGTCGAGCTTCACGACCGGCTGTCAAACCCGCTCTACCCGCTGGCCTTCATCTTCGTCATCCTGGCGGCGCTGGGCCGCCCGCGCACGACAAGGCAGGCGCGCGGCGGGGCGATACTCGCTGCCGGTGCAATCGCCGGCGGAATCCGCCTCGCCGGCTTCTTCTTCTCCAATCTCGCCGTCCAGGCGCCGTGGGCGATCGTTTTGATGTATGCGATCCCGCTCGCGGCCATCGTCATCAGCATCGCCGTCATCGCGACCGGCTACGAGATCCGTCTGCCGCGCGCTGTCTCCGGCGCAATCGGCGATTTCGGCGACAGGTTACGGCCGGTCTACGAGCGGTTCGCCCGTGCGGTCGGACCATTGCCGGAACGCGGCTGAGGGGGTTGACATGATCGGTGGCCGGACCTTCAGCGTTTATGTCGGCATCCGCTTTGCCAAGGCGGTGGCGCTGGTCTTCGGTGTCTGCGTGGTGCTCTTGTTCCTGATCGATTTCGTCGAACTGACCCGGCGCGCCAGCGAAAAGCAGGACATCGACTCTTCGCTGCTGGCGCTGATTGCGCTCTATCGGCTGCCGTCGCTGTCGGAGCAGTTGCTGCCGTTTGCCGTGCTCTTTGGCGCAATCGGCTCGATGCTGATGCTGTCGCGCCGGATGGAACTGGTGGTGGCGCGGGCGGCCGGCATCTCGGCCTGGCAGTTCCTGACCCCTGCCCTGGTGATCGCGCTGTTGATCGGGGTGTTCTCGACCACCGTCTACAATCCGCTCGCCGCCCACTTCAAGGAGAAGTCGAACGCGCTCGAGGTCGAGCTGTTCAGCGGCGGTTTCGGGCGTCAGTTCAAGGGCGCCGATTCCTGGCTGCGCCAGGACGGCGAGGACGGTCCCTCGATCCTGCATGCCCAGCAGTTCTCCGATCAGGGCCTGACGCTCGCCGACGTCACCGTCTATGTCTTCGAGGACACGGGCGCGTTCCGCGAACGGCTCGAAGCCAAGCAGGCCAGGCTCCGCAACGGGCGCTGGGAACTGACCGATGTGACGGTGATCTCCGGCGATGCCGCGCCGCAGAAATATGCCCGCTATGCGCTGGCCACCTATCTGACGCCGGAGCAGATCCGCGAAAGCTTCGCCACTCCCGATAGCGTCTCCATCTGGCAGTTGCCGGCCTATATCGCGCTGGCCGAGGGCGCCGGCCTCCCCGCCCACAGTTACCGGCTGCAGTTTCAGAGCCTTCTGGCGCGCCCGGCACTGCTGTTTGCGATGGTGCTGATCGCCGCCACCGTTTCGCTCCGGGTGTTCCGTTTCGGCAATATCGGACGGATGATTTTGGGTGGCGTCATAGCAGGGTTTCTGCTTTATGTTCTGTCTGAATTGGCAGAAGATTTTGGCTCCGCGGGAATCGTCGACGCGACGGTTGCCGCGTGGCTGCCTGCTGTCATTGCGACCCTGCTCGGTGTAACGGTCCTGCTGTACCAGGAAGACGGATGAACAAGTCCAGCGTCCCCATAAAGGTGCTGCAGGAAATATGCAGGAGATTGGCGGGCCGCCGCGGCCCGCCGGCGGTTCTCAGCCTGGTGATGGCGGCGGTTGTGCTCGCCGCCCTTTCGCCGGCACCAGCCACGGCCCAGGTCGGCGCCGACCTGCTCGACGGAAATTCGGGCACCTCGAACCAGCCGATGCTGATGGAGGCGGACGAACTGATCTACGATTTCGATTCGGAAAAGATCATCGCCCAGGGCAACGTCCAAATCTACTATGACGTCTACAAGCTGCGCGCCAACCGCGTGACCTATCACCGCACGACCTCCCGGGTCGTCGCCGAGGGCAATGCGCAGCTCACCGAACCGGACGGCAACGTCGTCTATTCCGAACGGATCGACGTCACCGACAATTTCAGCGACGGCTTCGTCGAGGCGCTCCGCGTCGAGACGCCGGACAAGACCTATTTCGCGGCGCAGTCGGCGGAGCGCCAGGGCGGCGAACAGACCGTCTTCCAGAAGGGCGTCTACACGGCCTGCGAACCGTGCGAGGACAACCCGTCCAAACCGCCGCTCTGGCAGGTCAAGGCGCAGCGGATCATCCACAATCAGAAGAAGAAGATGGTCTATTACCACAATGCGCGGATCGAGTTCTTCGGCGTGCCGCTGGCCTATACACCCTATCTTTCGCACCCCGATCCGACGGTGAAGCGCAAGACCGGTTTCCTTGCCCCCAAATATCGGCATTCGACCAATCTGGGCTACGGCTTCGGCATTCCGTTCTTCTGGGCGCTCGCGCCGAACTACGACGTCACCTTTTCGCCGACCTACTACACACGGCAGGGCCTGCTCGGCAAGGTCGAGTGGCGTCATCGGCTGATGGACGGGTCCTATTCGATCCGGGCGGCCGGCATCTTCCAGCGCGAGCCGTCGGCCTTCGCCGGCACGGTCGGCAATGTCGATGCCCGCGGCGCCATCACCACCAGCGGTGAATTCCGCATCAATGACTGGTGGAAATGGGGCTGGGACGGCACCGTGGTCACCGACAAGCTGTTCCTGTCGCACTACCGGCCCTGGTCGATCAGTTCCAACGAGGTCATCTCGACCATCTATCTGACCGGGCAGAACGAACGGAACACTATCGACGCCCGTGTCTACGAATTCCGCACGCAGATCGACGACCGTACCCTGGTGACCGCGGCGCAGGGAATCGGCACCACGATCGTCGACATCCAGGAGAAGCAGCCGCTCGTTCACCCCTCGATCGACTATTCCTACATCTTCGGCGCACCGGTTCTCGGCGGCGAGCTCGGCTTTGACGCCAATCTGACCAGCCTCAGCCGCGACACCGCGGACAATCAGCGGACCAATGGCGTCGACGTCTATCGCGGCCTGGCGGGAAGCTACACAAGGGCGAGCTTTGACGTGCACTGGCGCCGCACCCTGGTCGATCGCCACGGCCAGGTGTTCACGCCGTTCGCCTATGCCCGCGGCGACCTCTACTGGCTCTCCATCAATGCGATGCAAATCCTGCCGGGCACTTTTGACGCCTCGCGCGACTATGCGTTCCGCGGCATGCCCGCCGTCGGCCTCGAATACAGCTGGCCGTTCGTCAGCGTAGAGAGCTGGGGAACGCAGGTCATCGAGCCGATCGCACAGGTCATCGTCCGCCCCGACGAACTGGACGCCGGCGAATTGCCCAACGAGGATTCGCAAAGCCTCGTCTTCGACGACAGCACGCTGTTCGACACCGACAAGTTCTCCGGCTTCGACCGCGTCGAGGGCGGCGGCCGCGCCAATGTCGGGATCAGCTATACCGTCAATCTGGCCAATGGCGGATCGCTCAGCGCCATGGTCGGCCAGTCGTTCCACCTGTTCGGCGAAAACCCGTACAGACAGATGGACCTTGCCAACGCGGCAGCGGATTCAGGCCTGGATTCGACGAATTCCGACTACGTCGCGCGGCTCTACGTCGCCCCGAACCGATACATGACCGTCGGCACGCGGGCGCGGTTCGACAACAGGTCGTTCGTCGTCAATCGTCTGGAAACGGCCGCGTCCTTCGCCAATGCGCGGCTGTCGGCGACGGCGGGCTATGCCTATTTCCGCAACCAGCCGGCGCTCGGCATCCTTGCCAACCGGTCGGAAGTGACCGGTACGGTTTCTTACGAATTCGTCGAGAATTGGAGCGTCAATGCCGGCTTCCGCTACGATGCCGACAACAGGGCGATGATCAGCGACAGCATCGGGCTGGTTTATGACGACGAATGCTTCACACTGGCGCTGACCTATTCGGAGACCCGCGACCGCTATTCGAACATCCGCAACGACCAGTCGATCACGCTGCAGTTCAATCTGCGCACCCTCGGTGACAGCCAGCTGTCGACATCGACGCTCGAAGCGGTTCAGGAAGACCAGTAGGCGCGGCCGGCCGGCGCCTGCCGCGATTTCGTCATGCTCTTGGGACACGCTCTCGCTGTTCCGGCAACCAACAGGACCGACATGACGGCATTCGATTTCAGCAAACGGCTTTCGATCGGCGTCGCCGCACTGCTCGCGGCCGCGCTCGTCACCGGCCTTGCGGCGGTGCCGACCGCCTCCGCCCAGGTCTACATCAAGGTTCTGGTCAACGACGAGCCGATCACCAATTACGACATTGCCCAGCGTGCCAAGCTGCTGCGGCTGTCGCGCGCCGGCGGCAATGTGGAAAAGAAGGCGACCGACGAGCTGATCGACGAAACGCTGCAGATGCAGGAAGCCAGACGGCGCAACATCGCGATCTCCGAAAACGAGGTCGACTCGGCGTTTGCGCGGATCGCGCAGCAATCACGGGTTTCGACCAGTCAATTGGCGCAGGGCCTGCGCCAGCGCGGCATTGACCCCAAGACGCTGAAGAAACGGATCAGGGCGGCATTGACCTGGCGCAGCGTCGTCCAGACGCGGTTCCGGGCGACGATCCAGGTGCGCGAGCAGGACATCGTCGCCGCCCTGCAGAAAAAGGCCGACGAACCGAAGACGAAATCGATCGAGGCCAGGCTGAAGCAGGTCATCTTCGTCTATCCGGCCTCGGCCTCCAACGCGGTCAAGAACCAGCGCCGGCGCGAGGCCGAGGCGCTGCGCAGCCGCTTTGCATCCTGCGAAACCGGGATAGAACTGGTCGGCAATCTGCGCGACGTCGCGGTCAAGGATGTCGGCTGGCGGACCTCGACCGAATTCCCGGCCAATCTGCGCGAGGCCCTCAGCACCACGGAAGTCGGCAGGCTGACCAAGCCGACGCTCAGCGAACAGGGCGTCGAGATGATCGCCATCTGCGAGAAGCGCGAAACCGACCGCGACACCGCCGCCCGCGCGGAAACCCAGGAGGAGCTCCTCAACGAGGAAGGCCAGATCCTGGCCCGGCGCTATATCCGCGATCTCCGGCAGGACGCGGTGATCGAGTATCGCTGAGCGCGAACGCAATGAGTGACGGCCGCCTGCCGCTTGCGCTGACGATGGGGGAGCCGGCCGGGATCGGCCCGGATATCGCGATCGCCGCCTGGCTCAGCCGCAAGGCGGAAAAACTGCCGCCCTTCACCCTGATCGGCGATGCCGAGACGATCGCCGCGCGCGCCCGGCAACTCGACCTCGACTGTCCCATCGAGTGCGTCGCCGCCGGGGCGGCCGCCGCGGCGTTCGACCGCGCGCTGCCGGTGGTGCAGGTGACCTCGCCGGTGGTTGCCGCCGCCGGCGAAATCGCGTCTGAGAACGCCGCCGCCGTCATCGAGGCGATCGAAACCGCCGTCGATCATGTCAAGGCCGGGCTTGCGGCTGCCGTCGTCACCAACCCGATCCACAAGGCAGCGCTCTATGCCGCCGGCTTCGCCCATCCCGGCCATACCGAATTCCTCGCCGCGCTCGCCGAGCGGTTCGGGCCGGGCCCGCACCGGCCGGTGATGATGCTGGCCGGGCCGACGCTCAGGGTCGTGCCGGTCACAATCCATGTGGCGCTCAAGCGGGTGCCGGACATGCTGACCAGCGATTTGATCGTCGAGACCGGCCATATCGTCGCTGAAGACCTGCGCCGGCGCTTCGCCATAGCGCGACCGCGGCTGGTGGTCGCCGGGCTCAACCCGCATGCCGGCGAAGACGGCGCGCTCGGCAGCGAAGACGCCGATATCGTCGCCCCCGCGGTGGCGCGGCTGATCGAAGACGGCATCGACGCGGCCGGCCCGCTGTCCGCCGATACGCTGTTTCACGCGGAAGCGCGCGCGACCTATGATGCGGCGCTTGCCATGTATCACGACCAGGCGCTGATCCCGATCAAGACGATTGCCTTCGACGATGCGGTCAATGTCACGCTCGGCCTGCCCTTCATCCGCACTTCGCCCGATCACGGCACCGCGCTGCCGCTTGCCGGCACCGGCAAGGCCCGGCCGACCAGCCTGATCGCCGCGCTGAAGCTCGCCGCAAGGCTGGCCGAAAACGAGGCGTCGCCGACTTGACCGCGATCGACGACCTGCCGCCGCTGCGCGAGGTGATCAGGGCGCACGGTCTGACGGCGCGGAAATCGCTCGGCCAGAACTTCCTCCTCGACCTCAATCTGACCGCAAAGATCGCCCGCTCAAGCGGCCCGCTCGACGGCGTCACCGTCATTGAGGTCGGCCCGGGCCCCGGCGGATTAACCCGGGCGCTATCGGCCGCGGGCGCCCGCAAGGTCATCGCGATCGAGCGCGACCGGCGTTGCATCGCCGCGCTCGGCGAGATCGCCGACTATTATCCGGGGCGCCTCGATATCATCGAGGCCGATGCGCTCACCCTCGACATGGGCAGTCTTGCCGAGCGCCCGTGCCGGATCGTCGCCAATCTGCCGTTCAATATCGCAACGCCGCTGCTCGTCGGCTGGGTCAGTGCCGAGCCCTGGCCGCCCTGGTATGACGGGCTGACGCTGATGTTCCAGCGCGAGGTGGCCGAGCGCATCGTCGCTGCGCCGGGCAGCCGCCACTATGGCCGGCTCGGCGTGCTCTGCGGCTGGCGCATGCAGGCGCGGATACTCTTCGATGTGGCGGCGCGGGCGTTCACGCCGCCGCCCAAGGTGATGTCGAGCGTGGTCGAATTGCGCCCCAACGAAGCGCCGCTCGCCTGTTCGCCGAAGCGGCTGGAGCGGATCACGGCCGCCGCCTTCGGGCAGCGCCGCAAGATGCTGCGGTCGAGCCTGAAGGCGGTGTTTCGCGATCCCGAGACGGCGATCCGCGCCGCCGGCCTCGATCCGCAGATGCGGGCCGAGACCGTCGACATTGCCGGTTTCGTGGCGCTCGCCAACATCGCGGGTGAATAGAGTCGGTCTTTGCAAGGGACCAGAACGGCCGGCAGTGCACGGTCTCCAAAGCCCTCTCCCCTCCGGGGAGAGGGTTGGGTGAGGGGGGGGGACAAAAGTCAGTTCACCCTCACCCGACTTCGACCTCGGTTCGGCTTCGCCTCACCGGGTCTTCGTTGCCCTCTCCCTAGAAGGGAGAGGGAAGAACCCGTCGTCGCCTCATATGCAATAGCTCTCCACCTCACGCGGGCGTGGCGGAGGAGGATTTGGATAGGCCTTCGCAAAGGTCGTCATTCCCGCGACGGCGGGAATCCATTATGGCCTGACGAAAAAATACATTCGCCTGCCGAAATGCCCCATTGGACTCCCGCCTCACGCGGGAGTGACGAGGAGGATATGGCGCGGGCCGCGCGTCAAAGCGCCGCCTGCAGGCCGCGGACGAAATCGGAGAGCCCGGTGAGGCGTTCCCGGCGCAGCCGCTCGGCGGCCAGAATCGCCCGCACCGCCGCAAAGCTCTCGTCGAGATCGTCATTGACGATGATGTAGTCGTATTCGGCCCAGTGGCTGATCTCGTTGGCGGCTTCGGCCATGCGCCGGCCGATGACCTCGTCGCTGTCCTGGGCGCGGCGGCGCAGCCGGTCTTCCAGCTCTCCCGCCGAGGGCGGCAGGATGAAGACGCGGACGAGATCGCCGCCGGCCTTCTGCTGCAATTGCTGGGTGCCCTGCCAGTCGACATCGAACAGGATGTCGCGCCCGGCCGCCAGCGCCGCCTCGACCGGAGCCCGCGGCGACCCGTAGCGATGGCCGAACACTTCGGCCCATTCGAGGAAGCCGTCGCGGGCGCGCAGATCGTCGAACGTCGCCTTGTCGTAGAAGTGATAGTGGACGCCGTCGATCTCGCCCGGCCGCTTCGGGCGCGTCGTCGCCGACACCGACAGGGTGATGTCCTTGTCCCCGTCGAGCAGCATGCGCGACAGCGTCGACTTGCCGGCGCCCGACGGCGACGACAGCACCAGCATCAGCCCGCGGCGGGCGATCGAACGGCTGATCGTCTCGGTCATCGCCGGCCCCTATTCGAGGTTTTGGATCTGTTCGCGGAGCTGATCGACGACCGCCTTCAGGTCGAGGCCGATCGCGGTCAGTCCGGCGTCGTTGGATTTGGCGCACACGGTGTTGACCTCGCGGTTGAACTCCTGGGCCAGGAAATCGAGGCGGCGGCCGACCGGCCCGCCCTTGTCGAGGAGGCCGCGGGCGGCGGCGACATGGGCTTGGAGCCGGTCGAGCTCCTCGCGGATATCGGCGCGGGTGGCAATGAGCGCCGCCTCCTGGTGGAGCCGTTGGGGATCGAGCTGCGGCGCCGCGTCGAGGAGCGCGGCCATCTGCTCGGCCAGCCGTGCGCGGATCGCCTCGGCGGTGCGGGCCGGGCTGGCCTCGGCTGCGGCGGTGAGCCGTTCGATCTCGTCGATGCGCTGAGCCAGCACGGCGCACAGCGCCGCGCCCTCCTGCAGCCGGGCGGCGACGAGATCGTCGAGCGCTCTATCGAGCCCGGCGAGCAGCGTTTCGGCGGTGGCAGCGCGGCTCGCCTCGTCCTCCTCCGCCTCGACCGTCTCTAAGACGCCGCGGATCGAGAGCAGCCCGTCGACGCTCGGCGGCGTCGCCTCGACCCGCTCGGCCACGAGCCGGGCGGCGGCGATCGCGGCGTCGAGCGCGGCCTCATTGACCCGCAGGCCCGGTTCCGAAACGTCGCGCCTGACCGTCAGATTGGCCTGGAAATTGCCGCGCGCCAGCCGGCCGGAGACGCGCTCGCGCACCCGCTGCTCGATATGGTCGAGGCCGGGCGGCAGGCGCAGCCGGATTTCGAGCCCCTTGCCGTTGACCGACCGCAACTCCCAGGACCAGATCATGCCGCTGCCGCTGCCTTCGGAACGGGCAAAGCCGGTCATGCTGGATAGCGGCATGGTGTCTCCCCCAGGGGGCTCGCGAATCGGTGGCCGGTCGGCCGATGAATGGAATCACTATAGCGCGTCAGCGCGGCAGGCGAAGATCAAGTCCGCCGCGCAGCGGATCGAGCGGGACCGCCTTGATATCGCCGCGGATCTCGCCCTCCAGCTCGCGCACCACGGCGCCGTCGGAGGCCTCGACATTGGGCTCGATCAGGCCGCCGAAGGTATTCGGCGCGCCGGCCGGCGCGGCAACCGCGCCATCGGCGGCAGGCGCCTCCTCGGCCGCTTTGCGTTCGGCCTCGGCCTTTTCTTCGCGCTCGATCTTGCGCCAGCGATTCACATTGCGCTGGTGCTCCTGATAGGTCGAGGCGAAGACGTGGCCGCCGGTGCCGTCGGCGACGAAAAAGAGGTCGTCGGTGCGCGAGGGATTGGCGACGGCCTCGATCGCGGCGCGGCCGGGATTGGCGATCGGCCCCGGCGGCAGGCCGTCGATCTGGTAGGTGTTGTACGGCGTCTCTTTGTCGATCTCGCTGCGCCGCAGGCCGCGGCCGAGCTTGCCCTCGCCGCCGACCAGACCGTAGATGATGGTCGGATCCGACTGCAGGCGCATGTTCCGGCGCAGCCGGTTGATGAAGACCGAGGCGACCCGCGGCCGCTCATCGGCCTTGCCGGTCTCCTTTTCCACGATCGAGGCGAGAATGACGAGTTCGCGCGGCGTTGCGATCGGCAGGCCGTCGGCGCGGCGCGCCCAGGCGTTGCGCACCACCCGCTCGTGGGCGCTGCGCATCCAGTTGAGGATCTGGTTGCGGTCGGTGCCGCGGGTGAATTTGTAGGTGTCCGGCAACAGGCTGCCCTCTTCGGGGATTTCGGCAATGGTGCCGACGAGGACGTCGCTGGCGTTCAGCCGCTCCACCACCTGGGTGCTGGTCAGGCCCTCGGGAATGGTGACGGTGTGGAGGATGGCGCGGCCCTCGACCAGGGTGTCCATCACCTTGGCCATCGACACATTGGCCTCGAAGATGTACTCGCCGGCCTTCAACTTCGTCTGCGTCTTGTGGGCGACGAGGCCGCCGAAGAAGATCCATTTGTTCTCGATGATGCCGTTGCGCTCAAGCAGGTTGGCGATTGAGCGGGCATCGGCGCCGCGCGGCACGATCACGCTGCGCGGCTCCGACAGCGGGCCTTCGGCGCTGAACCGCTGATGACCCCAGTAAAGCACGCCGAGACCGACGATCACGATCAGGACGATGAAGGTGAAGATGCCGTTGACGAAAACGACCACCGGATGGCGGGCCAGCCGCGACGGCGGCGGCGGCGCGGGCACGGCTTCCGGCTGGATCATCTCGCGCGGGCTGCGCGGAGACACGGGACCGGTCGGCGCCTCTCGCAGTTCGTCGTTGTCCGGCTCTGCACCCATATTCGTCATCACCGCATTGTCGCTAACCGCCGGCCTGCGGCCTCTTCACCGGAGCGCAAGCGTAGCAGAGAATATGGCGAAAGGACGGTCCCGCCCGCCCCTGCCGGCGTCACGACTCCAGCCGGCGGAACAGCAGCGAGGCGTTGGTTCCACCGAAACCGAATGAATTCGAAAGCGTGGTGTTGATCTCGCGCCCGCGCGCCGTGTGGGGCACAAGATCGATCGCGGTGTCGACCGAGGGATTGTCGAGATTCAAGGTCGGCGGGGCGATGTTGTCGCGAATGGCGAGCACGGAGAAGATCGCCTCGACGGCGCCGGCGGCACCGAGCAGATGGCCGATCGCCGATTTCGTCGACGACATCGAAATGCTTGTCGCCGCATCGCCGACGAGGCGCTCGACGGCGCCGAGTTCGATCTCGTCGCCGAGCGGCGTCGAGGTGCCGTGGGCGTTGATGTAGTCGATCTCCGCCGGCGCGATGCCCGCGCGCCGGATCGCCGCCTGCATGCAGCGAAAGGCGCCGTCGCCGTCTTCGGCCGGCGCAGTGATGTGGAAGGCGTCGCCCGACAGGCCGTAGCCGATGATCTCGGCATAGATGTCCGCGCCGCGCGCCCTTGCGTGCTCCAGCTCTTCGAGCACGACGACGCCGGCTCCCTCGCCCATGACGAAGCCGTCGCGGTCGCGGTCATAGGGCCGCGACGCTTCGGTCGGGCGGTCGTTGAAGCCGGTGGACAGGGCGCGGCAGGCGGCGAATCCGGAAAGCGCCAGCCGGCAGATCGGCGACTCCGTTCCCCCCGCCACCATCACGTCGGCATCGTCAAGCGCAATCAGCCGCGCCGCATCGCCGATCGCGTGCGCCCCGGTCGAGCAGGCGGTGACGACGGCATGGTTGGGACCCTTCAGATGGTGCCGGATCGACACGTAACCCGAGGCGAGATTGATCAGGCGGCCGGGAATGAAGAACGGCGACAGCCGCCGCGGGCCGCGATCGCGCAGAACCAGCGAGGCCTCCTCGATGCCCTGCAGGCCGCCGATGCCGGAGCCGATCAGTACGCCGGAGCGGATCTGGTCCTCGTAATCGTCGGGATGCCAGCCGGCGTCGTTGAGCGCCTGCTCGGCCGCGGCCATGGCAAAGACGATGAACTCATCGACCTTGCGCTGCTCCTTCGGCACCAGCCAGTCGTTCGGATTGTAGCTGCCATTGCTGCCGTCGCCGCGCGGGATCTGGCAGGCGATCTGGCAGGCAATGTCGGAGACGTCGAATTCGTCGACGCGGGCGGCGCCGCTTTCGCCGGCGATGATACGCGACCAAGTCGGCTCGACGCCGCCGCCGAGCGGCGTCACCATTCCAAGGCCGGTTATTACCACACGTCTCATTCAGGATTTCCCGCCAGAGGGGCCGGCAGGGGACCCGCAGCGGCGGCGCCGCTAACGGATTAGGCGGCGTTCTTTTCGAGGAATTTCACAGCGTCCCCGACGGTCAGAATGGTCTCAGCCGCGTCGTCGGGAATCTCGCACCCGAATTCCTCTTCGAACGCCATGACGAGTTCCACGGTATCCAGGCTGTCGGCGCCCAGATCGTCGATGAAGCTCGCGTTTTCTGAAACCTTGTCGGCGTCGACCCCGAGATGCTCAACGACGATTTTCTTCACGCGATCGGCGATGTCGCTCATAAATCTAATCCTCGATTTTTCCTCTGCAAGTTCCCGCAGAACGATCCTTGAATACGTCCCGGCCCCCCGTCGCGGGGAATCCTCTCGGGCGACGGCATCGCGCCCCTGTCCGCATCCGATTTTACAGCTTGAACCGTGACCGGACCGCTGGGGATGAGCCCCGACAGGCCGGGCGGCTAGTAACACACTTTCTTCAGCTTGACCAGCCGGCCGTCAAGCCCCGAACCGGCGGTTGCCGACGGCCCTGCCCGAGGCCGAAATTCTCCTTTCAGATCATTGCCATGCCGCCATTGACGTGGAGCGTCTGGCCGGTCACATAGGCGGCCTCGTCGCTGGCCAGATAGACGACCGCAGCGGCGATGTCATCGCCCGCCCCGAGCCGCCCCGCGGGCACCGCACCGAGAATGGCGGCGCGCTGTTTTTCGTTCAATGCATCGGTCATCGCGGTCTCGATAAAACCGGGGGCGACGCAGTTGACGGTGACGTTGCGGCTGGCGACCTCCCTGGCCAGCGATTTCGACATGCCGATGATGCCGGCCTTGGCGGCGGCGTAATTGCCCTGGCCGGCATTGCCGGTCACGCCGACCACCGAGGTGATCGAGATGATGCGGCCGGAGCGGCGGCGCATCATCTTGCCGACGGCGGCGCGGGACAGCCGGAAGATGGCGGACAGATTGACCGCAATGACCGCGTCCCATTCCTCGTCGCGCATGCGCATGAAGATGTTGTCGCGGGTGATCCCGGCATTGTTGACGAGGATATCAAGCGTGCCCATCGCCTCCTCGGC
>JANQEG010000033.1 GCA_028278505.1 Rhodobiaceae bacterium | reverse complement strand
CAATGGTCCAAGCGTGGAGGTTTCTTGCTTTCAATGTAGAACTCGTCCAGCCCTCCACCAAAGGTGGAGGTTCCATTTCAATGAAATGGTTCCCCGCTTTCGCGGGGAAGGTGGATATGGGTTAGTCGGGAGCCAAAATCACACACCGTCCCCGCGGAAGCGGGGACCCAATGCCTCGCTCAACACGGTATGCCGGCGGCAGACCTTGTCGCGACAACGAAACCTGCGGGCGACAATGCTGCAACATCGGCCAGGAACGGATTGCAAAGACGCGCCCGGCAATGCCGAGAGTTGCGCATAAGCGCGTCATTCCGAGAACAGAAACCCTGGGTTTTCCCGCCTACCAGCGCGCCGAAGCGCTGACGCTGAAGATGTCGACGCCGCTTGAGAACGTGCCGATGAAGATGCCGGAAAGATTGGTGACCGAAATCCGCGCATCGCTGATGAACATGTGGCCGTAGGCCCCGGCGATCGAGATGCCGTTGGCGAAGCGGTGCTCGGCGCCGATACCGATGACGATGCGGTCGCCGTCCGGGCTCAGCGTGTTGCTCGAGCCGACGCTCGCGGCCTGTTCGAATGAGGCGCCGGCGCTGATGGTCGTGTTTTCCGTCACCGCATAGCGGCCGCCGAGCGCGAAGAACCAGGTATCGCGCCAGGTCTGGGGCCGGATTTCGTCCGGACGGCCCGAATCGAACGTGAAGCGGAAGCCGTCGAAGCGGCTCCAGCCGGTATACTCGACCTCGCCGAGCAGCGTCAGCCGGTCCGTTGCCATGATCGAGAAGCCGAAGGCGTAGACATCCGGCGTGGTCACCGTGAAGCGGACGCCGTCATTGGGAAGGACGCCGGATTCGATGCCCGCCGTTCCGCGCAGATCGTGGTCGATGTGCGAGCGGTAGCTGAATCCGAGCCGCACCCGCTCGTTCGGCGTGATCAGGACGCCGGCGGTGACCCCGACGCCCCAGCCATCGCCGTTGACGAAGCCGTCGCCGATGACGAACACCCGCGGCGCCACCGGAACGACCTCTGTCTTGCCCATGTCGGCGTTGAAATACTGGATTTGAAGGCCGACGGCGACGCTGACGACCGGGCTGAAGCGGTAGGCAATAATCGGATTGATGTTGTAGCCGACCAGTTCGGTGTGCAGGAGCTGGAACTCGCCGGCC
Source organism: Rhodobiaceae bacterium (assembly GCA_028278505.1). GTDB lineage: Bacteria > Pseudomonadota > Alphaproteobacteria > Rhizobiales > JAKPQE01 > JANQEG01. The sequence continues at coordinate 10,581 of JANQEG010000033.1, read as the reverse complement.
CAGTCCGGCCGCGTTTCGATGATGACGGCGAACGGCGATGTCAGCGCCAGGCCGAGGCTGAGATCGTCGGTGATTCGCACCGCGGCGAAGCCGGACGGTGCCAGCGCGTTGTCGGCGAGCGGGCCGCTGGCGCCGAGCGGGGTGATGTTGGCGCCGAACGGATTGGTGCCGAAAGTCGAGGCGATGTCGGCCTGCGGCAGGAAGCCGCGAACATCGATCGTCACGATGTTTTCGGGGAATTCGGTGATGATGGCGCCGTTGAAGAACAGATAGCTCGCATCGCTGGCGCCGACCGCAGCGCCGGCATAGGCGGTGCCTAGCCCGGAAGTCGACTGTTCGCGCACGTAAAAGCCCGAAGCCTCGGCCGGCGACGGTGCGATGACCGCAATCGCCAATGCCGAACATATACCGAAAATTGCACCGAAAGCGCCCGCCCGCCGGACCTGCATCGCACCACCCCCCTAAACAATTCGGACGCGTGCCGCCGACCGGTCTGGCGATCGGCGAAGCGTCCTTGCGACTCGATCCTGCCTATCGAAACGGCGGCCCGTCAATGCAGAATTTGGCTAAGGAACAGCTTTGTGCGCTCGTGTTTCGGATTGTTGAAGAACGCTTCGGGCTCGTTCTGCTCGATGATCTGGCCGTAGTCCATGAAGATCACGCGGTTCGCAACCTGACGGGCAAAGCCCATCTCGTGGGTGACGCACAGCATGGTCATGCCCTCTTCGGCGAGATTGACCATGACCTCCAGAACCTCCTTGATCATCTCCGGGTCGAGCGCCGATGTCGGTTCGTCGAACAGCATGATGCGCGGGTTCATGCACAGCGAGCGGGCGATCGCCACGCGCTGCTGCTGGCCGCCGGAGAGCTGGCCCGGATATTTCAGCGCCTGCTCCGGGATCTTGACCCGCTCCAGATAGTGCATGGCGATCTCTTCGGCTTGCTTTTTCGGCATCTTGCGCACCCAGATCGGCGCCAGCGTGCAGTTCTCCAGGATCGTCAGATGCGGAAACAGGTTGAAGTGCTGGAACACCATGCCGACCTCGCGGCGGATCTCGTCGATCCGCTTGAGGTCGTCGGTCAGCTCGATGCCGTCGACGACGATCTGGCCCTTCTGGTGCTCCTCGAGCCGGTTGATGCAGCGGATCATCGTCGACTTGCCCGACCCCGAAGGCCCGCAGACGACGATGCGCTCGCCGCGCATCACCTTGAGATTGATGTCGCGCAGCACGTGGAAATCACCGAACCATTTGTGGACACCGTTCATTTCGATGGCCACTTCGTCGAAGACCTTCATGCGCGAACGGTCGGCCTGGATCTCACTCGCTTCGACAGTGTTTTCCGTCATGAACCATTCCTCATCTCTTGTGCCCGGTGTGTAATCGTCGCTCCATGAACAGCGAATATCGGGACATGCCGAAACAGAAGACCCAGAAGATCACCGCCGCGAACAGATAGCCGGTGTGGCTGGTGAACGGCGTCGACCAGCTCGGGTCGGTAAAGGACGACTGGATCTGCCCGAGCAGGTCGAACAGGCCGATGATCAGCACCAGCGTGGTGTCCTTGAATAGCGCGATGAAGCTGTTGACGATGCCCGGAATGACCAGTTTCAGCGCCTGCGGCAGCACGATCAGTGCCATGTTCTGCCAATAGGTGAGGCCGAGCGCCTGCGCGCCCTCGTGCTGGCCTTTCGGGATCGCCTGCAGCCCGCCGCGCACCACTTCGGCCATGTAGGCGGCCGAGAACAGCGCGACGCCGATCAGCGCCCGCAATAATTTGTCGAACGACACCCCTTCGGGCAGAAAAAGCGGCAGCACGACGCTCGACATGAACAGCACCGTGATCAGCGGAACGCCGCGCCAGAACTCGATGAAGATGATCGACAGCAGCCGGACCACCGGCATCTTCGAACGCCGGCCGAGCGCCAGCACGATGCCGAGCGGCAGCGAGGCGACGATGCCGGTAATGGCGACGACCAGGGTGACCAGCAGGCCGCCCCAACGGTCGGTCTCCACCGTCTCGAGGCCGAAATCGATGTCCGCCAGAATGGCGACGACGGCCATCACCGCGAAGATCAGGCCGATAATGATCACCGGCGCCTTCGGATCCGATTGCGCCTTGATGGAGATGACGGCGGTAAGCGCGGCAATGACAATCCCGACAATTGCAAAATCGATCCAGAACTTCCACGTCGACGGCGCGATCCACCAATCCGGCAGAAGAAAGCCGTTGAGGTCGATATTGCCGCCGGTCAGCAGGATGAACGCGGCAACCGGAAACAGACCGAGCAGGAAGATCACGTTCTCCCGCTTGAACGGGATGCTCGGGATCAGCATCGGCACCAGGCCGACAATTCCGAGCAGGAAGACCAAATCGACCCGCCAGCGCTCCGCATCCGGATAACGGCCGTAGATGAACTGGCCGAAATACGCCTTCACATAGGCCCAGCAGGCGCCGTGATCGGCAAGGCAGTCCTCGCGGCCGGTGCCGGTCCATGTCGCATTGATGATGGCGAACTCGATGACCGGCGGAACGATCAGATAGATCAGATAGACGCCGAACAGGGTCAGGATCGTATTCCAGACCGACGAGAACAGGTTCTCGCGCATCCAGCCGATAAAGCCGATGGAGGTGACCGGCGCGTCGGCCTCGTCGACGAATTCGGTCCGGACAAAGTGGATATCGCGATCAGTCATGGCCCGGCCTCATCGTTCGACCAATGCCATTCGGGCATTGTACCAGTTCATGAACATCGAGGTGAGCAGGCTGAGCGCCAGATAGACGAGCATGGTGATGGCCAGCACCTCCACCGCCTGGCCGGTCTGATTGAGCACCGTTCCGGCGAACACCGAAACCAGATCGGGATAGGCGATGGCGACGGCCAGCGAGGAGTTCTTGGTCAGGTTCAGGTACTGGTTGGTCAGCGGCGGAATGATGACCCGCATCGCCTGGGGAATGATCACCAGCCGCAGCGTCGGTCCCGGCCTGAGACCGAGCGAATAGGAGGCCTCGGTCTGACCGTGGCTGACCGCGAGAATGCCCGCCCGCACCACTTCGGCGATATAGGCGGCAGTGTAGATCGCCAACGCCAGCAGCAGGCCGACGAATTCGGGAATGACGGCCATGCCGCCGCGGAAATTGAATCCCTTGAGTTCGGGGAAGTCGAGGCCGATCGGCATGCCCATGGCGAAGAAGGTGAGGATCGGCAGGCCGAGGATCAGCCCGACCGAGGTCCAGAACACCGGGAATTGCTGGCCGGTTTCCATCTGCCGCTTATGAGCCCAGCGCCTGACGATGAAACTGCCCACGATACCTATCAGAAAGGCGATGGCGATCGCCGACGCGCCGGTTTCGTAGATCGGCCGGGGCATGAACAGCCCGCGATTGTTGAGGAAGACGCTGCCGGCGAACTCGACGCTGTTGCGCGGATTGGGAACGGCGCGCAGCACCGCGAAATACCAGAAGAAGATCTGCAGCAGGAGCGGGATGTTGCGGATGATCTCGATGTAGACATAGGCGATCCGCGAGATCACCCAGTTCGACGACAGCCGCGCGATGCCGACGATGAAGCCGAGGATGGTGGCCACGATGATGCCGAGCACCGCGACCAGGATCGTATTCAACAGGCCGACCCAGAAGGCGCGGCCGTAGCTTGCCTCCTCGGAATATTCGATCAGCGACTGGGTGATGCCGAAACCGGCTGTGTTCTTGAGGAAACCGAAACCGGAGGCGATGTTCTGCCGTTCGAGGTTGATGATCGCATTGGTCACGATCTCCCAGCCGAGCAGGACGATCGAGACGACCAGGAGAACCTGATAGATGGCTCCGCGAATTTTCGGATCATTGATCCAGGAACGCGCGGGCGCACCTCGCCCGCCGGCGTCGATCGCAGCCATTTCCCCTCCCCGCCCGTAACGCCGGCCCGCCTTTTTCGTGTTCTTTGCGGGCCCAGTTTTCGGGATTTATCTCATTTCACTCAAGGCGGCCGGCCGGCGGACATTGGCTTGTCCGGGCTTATCCGCCCGTGAAAACCCGACGCTTGAAGCCGGTTGCCTTTGAAACCGCCCGGGCGAAGGGATGTTCGCCCGAGCGGGATACTGATGATGACCGCGCGATCAGCGGATCGGCGGGGCGTACATGATGCCGCCGGACGACCACAGCGCATTGAGGCCGCGGGAGATGCCGAGCGGCGTGTCCGGGCCGACATTGGCCTCGAACATCTCGCCGTAATTGCCGACACTCTTGATCACATTGTAGGCCCAGTCATTGCCGAGGCCGATGGCCTCGCCGAACGCGCCTTCGACGCCGAGCAGGCGCTTGATCGCCGGATTGTCGGAGCCCTTCATCTCGTCGACATTGGCGCTGGTGACGCCCAGTTCTTCGGCGTTGATCTGCGCGAAGCCGACCCATTTGGCGATGTTGAACCACTGGTCGTCGCCCTGGCGGACCACCGGGCCGAGCGGCTCCTTGGAGATGATTTCCGGCAACACCATGTGGTCGTCCGGATTGGTCAGCTTCAGACGCTGGGCGTAGAGGCCCGAGGCGTCGGTGGTGTAGACGTCGCAGCGGCCGGCGTCATAGGCCTGCACGACCTCGTCGGCCTTTTCGAAGGCGACGATTTCGTACGGCATGTTGTTGGCGCGGAAATAGTCCGCGACGTTCAGTTCCGTCGTCGTGCCGGTGTTGGTGCAGACGCTGGCGCCGGAAAGCTCGAGCGCGGAAGAAACGCCGAGTTCCTTGCGGACCATGAAGCCCTGGCCGTCATAATAGTTGACGCCGGCGAAGTTGAGGCCGAGCGCCGTGTCACGGCTCATCGTCCAGGTCGTGTTGCGCGGCAGCACGTCGACCTCGCCCGACTGCAGCGCGGTGAAGCGCTCCTTGGCCGAAAGCGGCGTGTATTTCACCTTGGTCGCGTCGCCGAAGATCGCCGCCGCCATGGAGCGGCAGAAGTCAACGTCGAGACCGGTCCAATTGCCCTTGTCGTCCGGATTTGAAAAGCCGGGCAGGCCCTGGCTCACGCCGCACTGGATGAAGCCCTTCGACTTCACATCATCGAGCGTCGCCGAGGACGCTGCCGTCGCCGTCAGACCCATCGCTGCGCCGACGACCACCGGAAGCATGTACTTTTTCATGTTGCAGCCTTCTCTGTTTCCCTGCTGAAAGTCATATTGTCCGTGGAATGTGACGGGTCGTTATTGCGGGACGTTCCTCCAATATTCTGCCGCCGCACAGCGCGGGTACGCCCCATCCGCAAGAACTCCCGCCGCCACTGGCCGCCATCACAGGCCATTATGCGACTTTGGTCAAGGGGATACCTGAGAACAGGATGGCCAATTCGCACTCCGATGGTGTATCGACGGCCGGTATCGCCTCGTTTTCATGGAGGTTTCCGACGTGCCAACGCCCCTTCGCCCCGACACCGTGCTGGTCACGGCAGGACGAAAACCCGCGGAAAACCACGGTTTTGTCAATCCGCCGATCTATCACGCCTCGACCGTCCTTTTTGACACCGTCGATGCCATGCTCGAGCGGCGGCCGAAATATGTCTACGGCCGGCGCGGAACGCCGACGACGGAAGCTCTGGAGACGGCGCTCACCGAGATCGAGGGTGCGGCCGGCACCGTGCTCGCCCCGTCCGGCCTTGCCGCCATCTCGATCGCGCTGATGTCGTGCCTGAACGCCGGCGATCACCTTCTGGTTGCCGACAGCGTCTACCAGCCGACGCGGCATTTCTGCGACACGGTGCTCATCCGTCTCGGGATCGAGGTCGAATATTACGATCCGCTGATCGGCGCCGGCATCGACGCGCTCATGCGCCCCAACACCGGCGCCGTCTTCACCGAGTCGCCCGGGTCGCAGACCTTCGAGATGCAGGATATCGATGCGATCGCGGCTGCCGCCCATGCCGCCGGCGCGGTCGTGCTGATGGACAACACCTGGGCCACCGCCCTCTTCTACCGCCCGCTCGATCACGGCGTCGATCTGTCGATCCAGGCCGGAACGAAATACATTTCCGGCCATTCCGACATCATGCTCGGCACGGTCTCGGCCAATGAGCGCACATGGAAGGCGCTCACCGACACCCATGGCGCAACCGGCATGTGCGTCGGCCCCGACGATATCTACCTCGCCCAGCGTGGCCTGCGCACGCTTTCCGTGCGCCTCGACCGCCATATGCGGAGCGGCCTTGAGATCGCCCGCTGGCTGGAGACCCGCCCGGAGGTCAACCGCGTGCTGCACCCGGCCCTGCCCGGCGATCCCGGCCACAAGCTGTGGCAGCGCGACTTCTCCGGCGCCAGCGGGCTTTTCGGCGTCATCCTCGAACCAGCCCCCTTGGACGCCGTCAAGGCGATGCTCGACGGCCTCGACCTGTTCGGCCTCGGCTATTCCTGGGGCGGCTATGAAAGCCTGGCAATATGGGCCGACCCGCGCAGCTACCGGACTGCGACAAGGTGGGAGGCGCCGGGACCGCTCCTGCGCTTCCATATCGGTCTGGAGGATCCGGCCGATTTGATCGCCGATCTTGAGGCGGGCTTTGCCCGGCTTGCCGCGGCTGTCGGTTGATTCAGCGCCGGAGACCGTTGTCCGACTGCTGAAGATGTCCGATGATCGGGGCGAGACACGCGACCGCTGCGCGCGGCAGGCGGTTCGCCCAATGCCGGTTTGCCGGCAAGGAGACGCTTATGCTCTGGTTTCGACGACTTTGCGCGATTGCCGTTCTGGTTTCGATATCGCCCCTTTCCGGCGGCCCGGCGAGCGCCAATGATGGAACGGCGGTCATCGGTATCGGCGGCATCCGCATCGTCCGCGACTACGACATCCGCATGGCCTCCGAGGACCTCTACGTTTCGCCGGACAAGATCAGCGTCGACTATGTCTTCGTCAATCAAAGCGACACTGATGCCGAGCGTCTCGTCGCCTTCCCCCTGCCCGAGCTTTCCGGCGAGGAATTCTATGATGCCGGCGTCGCCCTGCCATCGACGGACATGGTGAACTTCGTCGATTTCACCGTCACCATCGACGGCAGGCCCGTCGCCTACGAGACCGAGATTAGGGCGTTTTCGCCGGCCGGGCTCGATATCACCGCGCGGCTCAACGCCGACGGCATACCGCTCAACCCCCTCGCCGATGCCGCGTTTGCTGCGCTGCGCGCGCTGCCGGCCGAAAAACGCCGCGAATACATAACGCTCGGGCTCGCGGAATGGGACGAGGGTTACGATTTCGCCCATCCGTTATGGCGTATCCGCGTCGTCTTCTACTGGCGTCAGGTGTTTCCCGCCAAAACGCCGCTTTCGGTCAGCCACACCTACCGGCCGATCGCCAGCACCGGCTTCTTTGTCTTGCCGGAACAGACCGGCGCCATCGAGGATCCCTATTGCATGGACCCGCCGTTCCGCAACGCGGCCCGGAAGATGATGCAACGCAGCGGCCGCGACTATCTCGAAGAACGCTCCGTCACCTACGTGCTCACGACCGCAAGCAGTTGGCACGGAACGATCGGCAGCTTCCGCCTGACGGTGGCAAAGCCCGATCCGTCGTGGATCGTCTCGCTGTGTGCGCCGGGCATCCGCAAGACCGGCCCGACCACGTTCGAGTGGTCGGCCAGGGACTACATTCCCGAAAAAGACTTGAAGGTCTTGTTCGTCCGCCAGTTGCCGAGGGAATAGCGCCGGCGCGCTTCGCGTTTCCGTCAGCCGGACGGGCTGGCGCCGGCCAACCCCTGCTTCTCGCGGTAGATCAGCCACAGATTGCGCATATAGATGAACAGGCCCATGCCCTGGCCGATGATGAAGACCGGGTCCTTCAGGTGCAGCGCGTAGGCAAAGAGCAGCGTGCCGCCGCCGAGCGAGAAGAACCAGAACGCGATCGGCATGACGCTGCGGCGGGCCCGTTCGCTGGCCACCCACTGGACGATAAAGCGCATCGAGAACATCGCCTGGGCAAACAGGCCGACGACCACCCAGAGGTCGAATCCCTCCACGAACACTTCATAGAGCCAGCCGCTGAGCGAACCGAGGAATTCACTCATCGGATTTCACCTCCTGTTGTAATTCGGTTTCGCGGACGATCGGGATGCGCTTGCGCCGCCGCCGCAGCCACCAGACGCCGAAAAGATCGAGCAGACCGATCCAGAACCGGTCCCAGATGCCGTATTTGGAGGCGCCGTGGCGGCGTTCGCGGTCGACCACGTCGACATGGACGATGTCATAGCCTTCGCGCAGCACCAGCGCCGGCAGGAACCGGTGCCAGCTGTCGAAATAGGGAAGCACGACGAACACTTCGCGCCGCAGCGCCTTGAGGCCGCAGCCGGTGTCGCGGGTGCCGTCGTCAAGCAGCCATCCGCGGGCGCCGTTGGCGATCCGCGAGGCGAGCTTCTTGAAGATCCCGGCCTGGCGTTTCAGCCGCTGCCCGGCGGCGAGCCCGACAGTCGCCCCGCCCGCCTTCAGCGCCTCGACGAGCGCCGGCAGATAGGCCGGATCGTTCTGCCCGTCGCCGTCGATGGTGGCCAGGATAGCACCATTGGCGGCATGGACGCCGCTGCGGATGGCGCAGCTCTGGCCGGCCGATCGATCGTGCCGCAAATGCCGCAGCCATGGCCGTTCCGCGGCCATCTCCGCGAGCAGCGCCGGCGTGCGGTCGCTCGAGCCGTCATCGACGACGATGACCTCGAACGTCCATCCCTTGATCGCGGCGGCGATCTCATCGACAAGGAACGCCAGATTATCCGCCTCGTCCCGACACGGAACGATCACGCTCACCTCCGGCACCTGCATCTGCAGCGGCGGGCTGATCGCCCGTTGGGACGGATCGGAGGTGGTCATGTTTGGTGTCTGCCTTCTCGATTGCCGCGCCGGACGCACGGGCCTCGGCAACGCCGCGCGCCTCCGTGATCAGCTTCAGGGCGCCGACCGGGCCGCCCGATGCCGCCAGCGCACGCATGCCGCGCGCCTTTATAGTGCCGTCGTCGCCGACCTCAAACACCAATCGGCGCCGGGAAGCGGCCACCGCAACCTTATGGGCGATGACGCCGCCGAAGAGCATCCCCGCCAACACGTCGCTCGGGAAGTGGACGCCGATCATCACCCGGCTCATCGCCACGACCACGGCGAAGACGGCAAGCGCGGCCCGCCAGCGCGGCACAAACAAGGCCATGGCGACGGCGAAGGCAGCAGCCGAAGTGGCGTGGCCGGAGGGAAAGCTGGCATGGGCCGCTTCGAGCGTGAACGGTGTCAGATCGAACCCGCCGACGCTTTCCATCAGTTTCGGCCGGGGGCGGCCGATCGCGTATTTCAGGCCCATCGCCAGCAATCCGGAGAGGCCGACGGCGATGAAGAAATAGCCGGCGACGCCGCCGATGGTGGCAATTGTGACCCCGGCGCGCCGGCTGATCGCGGCCGGATCGATGATCAGCGACAACAGGAACACTATTCCCGTGGGCACCAGCACCAGGCCCGACAGGCCGAGATCGGTGATCCGCCAGAAGAACCCGGTCGGATCGCCGGATACCCGCGCCGCGGTCGCCACCTGCAGGTCGAGAAGGGCGGCGACGACGACAATGATCGCGAGCGCGGCCAGAAGGTGTTTCGGATCGTCGAACAGCGGCACCGGCCGCGGCCGCTTCATCAGACGCCGGCCGCGGACCCGGTACTGGGCGCGGAACCTGTCGGCATTGGCGCTCGCCCGCGCGGCAAGGGGTCGGGCCCAACGCGCTGCCGAATCGAGCCCCTGGCGAAGCCTCATCGGCCACCTGCCCCGCTTGTATAGAGGCCGATATCGACCGGATCACCGCGATTGATGTTGAGCCCGGCAACGCGGCCGACGAGGCGCGGCTGCAAATCGAGATTGCCGGCAGCCGAGGTGAACGCCGCCTCGCCCGCGGCCTCGACGAGCGCCACCCTGCAGCCGCCCTCGGCAAGGAATTGGGCAGCCCCCGCGTCATCGGTCATCACCAGATCGGTGCGGGTCAGGAACACCAGGCTCGGTTCGCGATAGCTTGTCGTCGCGATCTGCGGATCGGGGCACGGTACGGCGCGCGAAATCGATTGCGCCAGCCGCGGCGACACCCAGATGCTCTGCGCCGCCGGAAGCGCGAACTGATAGACGCCGGCATAGGTGAGCAGCGCCGAGACCAGGGCTGCGGCAAGCCCGGTGCGCACATCGTCCCTCATCAGCGCCACGAAACCGGCAAGGCCGGCAGTGGCTGCAAAAAGCGTGAGCGCGACGCCGCCGACGCTCCAGCTTTGTTCGAATTCGTGAAGGCCGGCCGGAACCGCGACAGCGATGGCGACAGGCACGATCGGCAGCAGCACGGCGACGATCTTGCGCCACCACGACCGGATGTGGGCGCCGCCGCGATCGATCGCCATGCCGGTGAGGATGGCGAGCGCCGGATAGAGCGGCAGCACATAATGCGGCAGCTTGGTCGCCAGGAGTTCGAAGACGATCCAGTTCGGCACCACCCAGGCGACGCAGAACAGCACCGCGCGCCGCCGCCAGTGCCGGAGGATCCACGGCAGTGCCAGCGCGAAAAAGACAGATGCGGGCCAGAACGTCGCCCACATCACCGCCAGATAAGAAGTC
>JANQEG010000142.1 GCA_028278505.1 Rhodobiaceae bacterium | reverse complement strand
GCCGAGGCGCTCGATATCGGCTTCAATTCGCGCTATCTGCTCGACATCACCAGCCAGCTTGAAACCGAGCACGCGATCTTCCGGCTCGCCGATCCGGGCAGCCCGACGCTGATCCAGGACCAGGGCGCGACCGACGCCCTCTACGTCCTGATGCCGATGCGGGTGTGACCGCCAATTCCGGCGTGAATGATCAATCGCCGCCGGTCGCGGTGCGCCGCCTGCGGCTGACCGATTTCCGCAATTATGAAAGCCTCGATCTGAATACCGGGCCGGGCCCGGTCGTGCTGATCGGCGCCAATGGCGCCGGCAAGACCAATCTGCTCGAGGCGGTGTCGTTCCTGTCGCCCGGCCGCGGGCTCAGGCGTGCGGCCTATGACGAGGTCGCCCGTATCGGCGGCACCGGCGGCTGGGCGGTCGCGTCCAAAATCGACGGCGGCCTCGGCCCGGCCGATATCGGCACCGGCCTCAGTGTCGGTCCCGACGGCGTGGCCGAACGACAGCGCCGCATCCTGATCGAGCACGCGCCGGCGAAATCGGCGGAGGCGCTGCTCGACCATTTGCGCGTGAGCTGGCTAACGCCGGCCATGGACGGGCTCTTTTCAGGGCCGGCCGGCGAGCGCCGCCGGTTCCTCGACCGCATGGTGCTCGCCGTCGACAAGACCCATGCCGGCCGGGTCAACGCCCTGGAGCGGGCGCTGCGCAGCCGCAACCGCCTGTTGGAGACGCCGCGGCCGGACGCGGCCTGGCTCGACGCGATCGAGGCGCAGATCGCCGAACTGGCTATTGCGGTCGCCGCCGCGCGGCACGATCTCGTCGGCCGGCTCGCCGCCGGCATCGATGCGGCGCGTAATCCCGAAACGCCGTTTCCCTACGCCGAACTGGGGCTCTCCGGCATCATCGAGGCCGCGGTCGGCACCGCTCCGGCGGTCGAGATCGAGGATGCCTACCGGGCCCGACTGGCGGATGCACGTGCCGCCGATGCGCGCGCCGGGCGGACGCTGGAAGGTCCGCACCGCGCCGATCTGATCGTCGTTCACGGGCCGAAGCGGATGCCGGCGGCGCGCTGCTCGACCGGCGAACAGAAGGCGCTCCTGGTCGGCCTCGTGCTGGCCCACGCCCTTCTGGTGCGCGAGACGAGCGGGTTGGCACCGATCCTCCTGCTCGACGAGATCGCCGCCCATCTCGATGCCGTGCGGCGCCAGGCGCTTTTTGCCCGGCTTAAGGCGCTCGGCGGCCAGGCCTGGATGACGGGAACGGATCGGAGCCTGTTTGCGCCGCTTGAGGGCGAGGCGCAGGTCTTTGCCGTGGCCGAGGGAACAGTTGCGACGGTGTGACCGCAACTGACCCCTGGCGCTCTAGTGTCGCGGCTGGTAAGAAGAAATGTACAACCATAACGAGCCGATCCATGACCGCTGCCGAACTTCTCGCCTATATGCTCGTCGCCGCCCTTGCGATGGCCGCCCCCGGGCCGGGCATCGCGGCGCTCGTGGCGCGGGCGCTGGTGACGGGGTTTCGCGGCGCTGCGCCGATGATCGGCGGCTATGTCGCCGGCGATATGGTCTATCTTTCGCTCGCCGTCTTCGGGCTCGCGGTCATCGCCCAGACCTTCGGCGCGGTCTTTGTCGTGCTGAAATATTTTGGCGTCGCCTATCTCGTCTATCTGGCGGTCAAATTCTGGCGCACCCCGGTCAGCGAGGAAGACCTGGCCGCGCCGCGCAGGGCCGGCCACGGGACGCTTTTCCTTGCCGGCCTGTCGGTGACGCTCGGCAATCCCAAGGTCATCGTGTTCTATCTGGCGGTGCTGCCGGCGGTCATCGATCTCGGCGCCGTCCGGACGGCGGACTACATCCTGCTCGTGGCGGTGACGGCGATGCTGCTGACATCGATCCTTTCGACCTATGCGTTTCTCGCCGGCCGCGCGCGGGACTTGTTCCGGGCGCCGCGGGCGCGCCGCCGCCTCAACCGAACGGCGGGAACGGTCATGGCCGGCGCGGCGATTGCGGTCGCGACGCGCTGAACGGGGCAGTCCCGAGCGCTGACAGACCGGTCCGCTTGCCGGAATGTGCGTTCGGTTGCGGCAAGGCATGTGCTTTGGTTTCGACACACCGCTGTCCCGTTGGAGCGGTTTCGGTGGTCCATCTCCCCTTGCCCGTCGTCATTGCCCGCTCCCAAGCGGTCAATCCAATGGCGGTCCGTTACCCAGAAGCGGCTGAATTTCTTTACGAATGCATTGGCAAGTCGGCGGGCCAATGGACCACCCGGATAAACCGGATGGTGACAAGGGAGGGGTCGGGTGGTGACGTCGAGAGGAGAGGCTGCCCCCCCCCCGTGTCCAAGCTTCACTTCCCTCGAAAGAAAACCATCGCTGCAACAGCCAATGATGACCTTGGCCCACTGAACCGGGCGCCGGCGCCGGTTTCGACGGGACCGTGGGAAAAACCGGATTTCGCATGAAATCCGGCGCGTAAACGCCTATATTCATTCAACGATTCGCAAAAATTCCGGGAGCCTGCCGCGCGCATGTCCGATATCCCCAAGCCCGCCGCCGAAGAAAACGGCTACGGCGCCGAATCCATCAAGGTTCTCAAGGGCCTGGATGCGGTGCGCAAACGCCCGGGCATGTATATCGGCGACACCGATGACGGCTCCGGCCTGCATCACATGGTCTACGAGGTGGTCGACAACGCGATCGATGAGGCGCTCGCCGGCTATGCCAGCGCCGTCACCGTGACGCTCGATCCCGACGGCTCGGTCACCGTCACCGATGACGGCCGCGGCATTCCCACCGACATCCACGCCGGCGAGGGCGTCTCGGCGGCCGAAGTGATCATGACCCAGCTCCATGCCGGCGGGAAATTCGACCAGAACTCCTACAAGGTCTCGGGCGGCCTCCACGGGGTCGGTGTGTCCGTCGTCAACGCCCTGTCGACCTGGCTGAAGCTGACGATCTATCGCGACGGCAAGGCCCATTTCATGCGCTTTACCGACGGCGTCGCCGATGCGCCGCTGAAGGAGATCGGGGACGCGGGCGGCAAGACCGGCACCGAAGTCAGCTTCCTGCCGAGCCCGAAGACGTTTTCGATGACTGATTTCGATTTTTCCACGCTTGAGCACCGGCTGCGCGAACTCGCCTTCCTCAATTCCGGCGTCACCATCGTGCTCACCGACCATCGCGGCGTCGAAATGCGCCGCGACGAGATGCGCTATGACGGCGGCCTTGCCGCCTTCGTCCGCTTTCTCGATCGCTCCAAGCACCCGCTGATCGGCGAGCCTGTGACGCTGAAGACCGAACGCGACGGCGTCACCGTCGAAGCGGCGCTGTGGTGGAACGACAGCTATCATGAGAATGTTCTCTGCTTCACCAACAACATCCCGCAGCGCGACGGCGGCACCCATCTCGCCGGCTTCCGCGGCGCGCTGACGCGCCAGGTCACCGGCTATGCCGACAGCGCCGGCATCGCCAAGCGGGAGAAGGTGTCGCTGACCGGCGACGATTGCCGCGAAGGTCTGACCTGCGTCCTCTCGGTCAAGGTGCCCGACCCGAAATTCTCCTCCCAGACCAAGGACAAGCTGGTCTCCTCGGAAGTCCGGCCGGTGGTCGAGAGCATCGTCAACGAGGCGCTCGGGCACTGGTTCGAGGAGCATCCGGGCGAGGCCAAGACGATTGTCTCCAAGGTGGTGGAGGCGGCGGCCGCCCGCGAGGCGGCGCGCAAGGCGCGCGAACTGACAAGGCGCAAGGGCGCGCTCGACATCGCCTCGCTGCCGGGCAAGCTCGCCGACTGCCAGGAACGCGATCCGGCCAAGTCGGAGCTTTTCCTGGTCGAGGGCGATTCCGCCGGCGGCTCGGCCAAGCAGGGGCGCGACCGCGGCACTCAGGCGGTGCTGCCCTTGCGCGGCAAGATCCTCAACGTCGAGCGGGCCCGTTTCGACAAGATGCTGTCGTCGAACGAGATCGGCACCCTGATCACGGCGCTCGGCACCGGCATCGGCAGCGAGGATTTCGACCTCGACAAGCTGCGCTACCACCGCATCATCATCATGACCGACGCCGATGTTGACGGCGCCCACATCCGCACCCTGCTGCTCACCTTCTTCTTCCGGCAGATGCCGGACCTGATCGAGCACGGCCATCTCTATATCGCCCAGCCGCCGCTCTATAAGGTCAAGCGCGGCAATTCGGAACGCTATCTGAAGGACGAGCGCGCGCTCGAGGACTATCTGATCGAGATGGGCGTCGAGGACACCGTGCTCAGGCTCGCCGACGGCGAGGAGCGCGCCGGCGTCGATCTGCGCGACATCGTCGATGAGGCGCGCGGCGTCAAGGCGGTGCTCGACGGGCTGCACAGCCGCTACCGGCGGATGGTCGTCGAGCAGGCGGCGATCGCCGGTGCGCTCAGCCCGGCGATCCTCGCCGACGGCGAAAAGGCGCAGGCCGCCGCCGACTACATCGCCCGGCGCCTCGACTCGATTTCCGAGGAGACCGAGCGCGGCTGGACCGGCGCGGCGACGGCGGACGGCGATCTTCTGTTCGAGCGCACCGTGCGCGGCGTGCGTGAAGCCTGGACCATCGATTCGGCCCTCATCCATTCCGCCGATGCGTTGAAACTCGATGCCGCCGCCGCCCATTTGCAGGCGGTTTACGGCAAGCCGGCGACCTTGCGCCGCCGCGAGGTCGATACCGCGATCTACGGGCCGCGCAGCCTGTTGGAGGCGGTGTTCGCCGTCGGCCGCAAGGGGATTTCGATCCAGCGCTACAAGGGCCTCGGCGAGATGAATCCGGATCAGCTCTGGGAAACCACGCTCGATCCGGAAGCGCGCTCGATGCTGCAGGTCCGGATCCGCGAGAGCGATGAGGCCGACCAGATCTTTTCCCGGCTAATGGGCGACGATGTCGATCCGCGGCGCGAGTTCATCCAGGACAATGCGCTGGCGGTCGCCAATCTCGATATCTGACCGGCGCGGCGCCGTCCTGACGGGGCTTGCGAAGCCGGCCCGGCCGCCGCCGCCGCCGGCGGGTTCGATCAGCAATTTGTGAGCGCCGCATTGTTGCCGGAAACGATATTGCGGGGTACGATCCGCCCCGATTTCGGCTCTGATGCCAGTCGATAACAGGCGGGGAAATCGATGTTTTCTGGGCAACGTGTTGTTCTGGCCGCTGCGGCAATCGTGATGCTGGCCGCGTGCCAGACCACTCAGGACGCGGCCTATGCGCCGCCGTCCAATCCGGCGCTCGCCTATGCACCGGTTTCGGGCGAGCCGTTCCGGATTCCGGCGGTGCGGTCGATCGACGTGCCGCCGCAATATCGACGCACATACGTCACTTACCGGACGAAGGAAAAGCCCGGCACCATCATCGTCGATCCGCGCCATAAATACCTCTATTACATTCAATCCGGCAGCCGGGCGATCCGTTACGGCGTCGGCGTCGGCCGCGCCGGCTTCGAATGGGACGGCAAAGCCCGCATCGGCGCCAAGCGGAAATGGCCGAAATGGTTCCCGCCGAAGGAAATGCAGGCCCGCGATCCGCGCGCCGCGAAATACGCCAACGGCATGGCCGGCGGGCCGCGGAATCCGCTCGGCGCCCGCGCGCTCTACCTCTATGAGGGCAACAAGGACACGCTGTTTCGGATTCACGGCACCAATGAGCCGCGCTCGATCGGCAAGGCGGTGTCGTCGGGCTGCATCCGCATGCTCAACCAGGACGTCATCGACCTTTACAATCGGGTCAAAATCAACGGCCGCGTCGTCGTGCTGTGAAGCTCAGGCCAAAGCGGTCCCGACAGAAAACGGGCGGCGAGAATATCGCCGCCCGTTTTGCCATGAACTCTTGCCGCAAAGCGCTTGTCGCGATTACGCGTCAGGCGACGTGCTTGATCAGGAACCGGTAGACGCCGCCATCGACGGAGGATTCCATCAATTCGTTGCCGGTGGTGCGGCAGAACGCTTCGAAGTCGGCGACCGATCCCGGATCCGTCGCCTCGATTTCGAGCGTGCCGCCGGCCGGCACGCCCTTCAACGCCTTCTTCGCCTTCAGAATCGGCAGCGGGCAGTTCAAGCCCTTTGCATCAAGCGTCTGATCAGCCATTCTCGTCTTTCCCTCAAGTTGCGATTAGCCAAACCTGCGTGCCGGTGACCGGGGCAGTATGGCACATTCCCTCACCGGCCGATCTTTCCCCTTGAGAGAAACCGATCGCCGAGGCCGATGTGAAATCCCCGTCCGGTCAGATGAACAGATTGATGTCGGATTTCAGCGCGTTTTCCATATAGGTCGCGGCGCCGCCGAGCTGGATACCGTCGATCATGTCGCCGAGATCGTATTCGAACAGATCCATGGTCATCTGGCAGGCGACCATGTTGACGTCGCTGAGCTGCGCGGCCTCGCGCAATTCCTCGATTGAGGCAACGCCCTTCTTCTTGATGAGGTTCTTCATCATCACCGAACAGGCGGCATCGACGCCGGGGATCATGCCGACGACGTTCGGCATGGTCATGTGCATGCCGCCCAGCGGCATTTTCATGGCCGCATTGCCGAGCGGCGTGACCTGCAGGTCGAGCTTCTTCAACAGCAACGGAAGGCCGTAAAAGGTGAAGAACATGGTCACGTCGACGTCCATCGCCGCCGCGGTCGTGCCCAGAATGAACGGCGGATAGGCCCAGTCGAGGCTACCCTTCGTTACGATGATGGACATGCTCTTGCGATTGTCACCGGTATCCGTATCCGCCATGGCGCGAGTCTCCCAATCTCGTTTTCATTTATATATATATCAGAAAATTGTCATGAAGCGCCAGTGCCTGAAGCAACGATCGCGTGATCGACGGACGCCGTCAAACATCTCCTTGTATTTCAAACGAAATATGGATTAATGCGGAGGATTTCAGCGGCTGATATCAACAAGCACAGGCGTCTTCGCCGGGATCTTGTAAACGGCTAGCGGGCTTTACCATGCGCATCGCAATCGTCGCCAACCGCAATATGTCGATGTCGCCGGAGGGCGCGACGGCGGTCGATCTGTGCGTGCGCGACTTCATCCGGTTCAGCCGTTTCGCCGAAACCACGACGGCTTACGTCTGCCCGGTCTCGGATCCGTTCGCCGACATCGCAATCGCCATGGTCGGCGACAGGGAGAGAAGCTGGCGGTCGAATGCCGGCGCGGTCGCCGACCGCATCACCGCCGACGGCGCCGACCTGGTCGTCGTGCACCAGCACCTGCCGACGGCGGCGGAAGTGGCGTGCCGCGTGGCGCCGCTGCCGGTGCTCTATCACACCCACACTTTCGAGAAGCCCGCGCCCGGACCGCTTTCCCGCTGGAACCGGTCGCGCCGCTATCGCCGGCTCGCCGGCATCATCTTCGTCAGCGATGTCTGCCGGACCGCGTTTTCCGCCGATTTTCCCCGCATCGACAGGCCGCTCCACGTCGTCGACAACGGTCTCGACGTGGACATTTGGGCGCCGAGCGCCGAGCGCGATGACGAGATCTTTTTCGCCGGCCGGCTCGCGCGCAGCAAGGGCGTGCTTGACCTCGCCGAAGCGCTCGGGCCCGTGCTGGACGGCGCGCCGGCCTGGCGCGCCGTCTTTCATCTCGCCGAAAAGGACGGCGACCCGGACTACCGCGATGCGGTGCTTGCCCGTCTCGCCGGGCTTGGCGACCGCGTCGACATCCGCTTCCAGGCGCCGCACGCCGCCGTCAAGGCGCGGCTGGAGCGGGCGGCGATCGCCGTTGTCCCGTCGACCTTTGAGCCGTTCGGCCGCACCGCGCTGGAAGCGATGGCCGGGGGCGCGGCGCTGGTCACAACGGGCATCGACGGCCTCAACCGGGTGGCGGGCGATGCGGCGCTGCGGGTCAAGCCGGGCGATGCCGGCGATTTGGCCGCCGCGCTCACGCGGCTCATCGGCGATCCGGAATTGCGTCGGACGCTTTCCGCTGCGGGGATTGCCCGGGCGCGGTCCGAATTCGACATCCGCCGCTCGGCGGCGAAGCTCGACGACATCTACGCTGCTGTTGTCGGGCGCTGAGGGCAAATAGGCTTCGGATCCGAGCGTAGTCAGGTGTTCATTCTTTACCCGGTAATTGCCGGACACGGGTTTGGACTCTGACATCGGCGCCACCACCGCCCCTTCGTCACCACCCGGTTTATCCGGGTGGTCCATTGGCTTGTCAGCTTGATCAAAGCGTTCGTGAAGAAGTTCGGGCGCTTCTGGGCGCAGACAAGCCATTGGATTGCCCGCTTGGGAGCGGGCAATGACGACGTGGAGGGATTGATGCAGGCCCGGAGGATAAACGCGGCCGGCTTGGGACTACGCCCATGCACAAAACGCAGGGCGTTGTCGGCTTCCGCCGCTTCAATCCTAAACGGCAATCCTCAAAGTATCTCCGCAACGTTTTCGGGCGGACGGCCGAGCGCCGCCTTGCCCGCCTTCAGCACCACCGGCCGCTCGATCAGCACCGGATTTTCGACCATTGCGGCGATCAGCCTATCGTCGTCCTCGACGTTGGCCAGGCCGAGTTCCTTATAGACGCTCTCCTTGGTCCGCATCAGATCGCGCGGCTTCAGCTTCAGTTTGTCCAGCACCGCGCGCAGTTCGTCGGCGTGCGGCGGCGTTTTCAGATATTCGACGATTTCGGGTTCGATGCCGCGGTCGCGGATGAGCTGCAGCGTCTGGCGCGACTTGCTGCAGCGGGGATTGTGCCAGATGGTGACGGTCACGGGCGTTGTCCTTCGGTAATGTCGGCTTCAAGAACGTCTTTAAGCGGGTTAGTGATCGATTTCCAGCGCCACGGCATGGCATCCGGCCGCAGTTCGGTATAGACGTGCAGCGGAGACGCGTTGACGATCTTCGCATTCGGCAGGTGCTGCGCTCCAGAGGTTTCGATGCTTCCTTCCCGTTCCCCCGGAGAACGCCCGTTCCTGCGGCTTAACGCGCTTGCCGACATCCCTGAGGCGTTGACATCGGGTGTCGTTGCGATCGGCAATTTCGACGGCGTCCACCGCGGCCATCAGGCGGTGCTCGACACGGCGCGCGAGCTTGGCCGGGCCGAGGACCTGCCGGTCATCGCCATGACGTTCGAGCCGCATCCGCGCACGCTTTTCCGGCCCGAGGCGCCGGTGTTCCGGCTGACGCCGCCCGACGTCAAGGCCGAGATCATCCGCACGCTCGGCTTCGACGGCCTGCTCGAAGTGCCGTTCGACCATACTTTTGCAGCGATGGCGGCCGACGCCTTCGTCGAAACCGTGCTGATCGGCGCCCTCGACATGCATCACGTGGTGACCGGCTACGACTTCCATTTCGGCCGCGCCCGGCAGGGCTCGCCGAGCTTCCTTTCCGCCTGCGGCGCCGAGCGCGGTTTCGGGGTGACCGTCGTCGAGGCCTTCGCAGATGAAGGCGGCGGACCGGTGTCGTCGAGCCGCATCCGCGAGGCGCTGGAGGCCGGCGATGTCGTCGAGGCGAACGCACTGCTCGGCTATCGCTGGTTCGTCCGCAGCCTGGTCCGCCACGGCGACAAGCGCGGCCGCGAGCTCGGCTATCCGACCGCCAATCTGGCGCTTGCGGCCGATTGCCGGCTCCGTCATGGCATCTACGCCGTCACGCTTCGCGCCGACGGCGTCGTGCACAATGGCGTCGCCTCTTATGGCCGGCGGCCGACCTTCGATGACGGCGCGCCGCTCCTCGAAGTCTTCGTGTTCGATTTCGACGGCGACCTTTACGACAAGGCCGTCGATGTCGCCCTTGCCGGCTTCATCCGCCCGGAGGCGAAGTTCGACAGCGTCGAGGCGCTGATTGCGCAGATGGACCGGGACAGCGACGAGGCCCGGGCGATATTGGCCTCGCTGAAACCGTTGTCGCCGCTCGACCTCGATCTCGGCCTCTTGCCGGGCGCGGCCGATTAACGGACATGCCGCCGCGCCCTTTCGACACCAGCGCGCTGCTGCCGATGACCGCCCCGGCGGGCATTGCGGCGATGGTCGCAGCCATGCTCGTCGTCCCGACGATGGATACGCTGGCCAAGATCCTCGGCCAGACGATGCCGGCGCTCGAAATCACCTTCGCCCGCAGCCTGATCCAGACCGTGCTCGCGCTTCTGACCGCCTGGCTGCTCGGCCAGCGGATCGAAATCCTGCCCGACCGGTTCGGCCTCCACCTTCTGCGCAGCACCTGCCTGGCGTTCGCCATTCTGTTCTTCTTTGCCGCGATCAAGGTCATGCCGATCGCCGATGCGCTGGCGATCTACTTCATCCAGCCGATGGTCCTGACCGCGCTGTCGGCGACCGTGCTTGGCGAGCGGGTCGGGCTGCGCCGCTGGAGCGCGGTGCTGATCGGCTTTCTCGGCGCGCTTCTGATCGTCCAGCCCGGCGTCGACGTGTTCGGCCCGCGCGCGCTGCTGCCGCTCGGCACCGCGGTCTTCATCGCCGCCTATCTGCTGCTGACCCGGTTCCTCGCCGGCACCGCATCGGCGCTGACGCTGATGTTCGGCACCGGCCTGCACGGCAGCGTGATCCTGGGCGGCCTCTTGGCGCTGACCACCTTTCTCGGCATTGAAGGCCAGGTCGCGCGGATGCCGATGGTGGTCGATCTCGTCATGCTGCTCGGCGTCGGTGCGATCGGCTTTGCCTGCCATCTGCTGCTGGTGCTCGCCTTTGCGCGGGCGCCGTCCTCGGTGCTGGCGCCGCTCGGCTATCTGGAAATCGTCTCCGCGACCCTGCTCGGCTATTTCGTCTTCGACGATTTTCCCGCCCCGTTGACCTGGCTCGGCGTCGCGCTCATCGTCGGCTCGGGCCTCTTTATCCTCTACCGCGAGCAACGGGCCGCGCCGAAGCCCGTCGCATGAGATGCGGTTGCGGCTGCTTTGCCCCTTTCGAAGCCGTCGCGAGACTGCTAGAAAGCGGCGCGAGTTTTTCGATCGGAACCGAAATGACAGCGACCACGCGCCATCGTCGAATTACCGGCCCGGCCTTCGCGTAAGGCCGGGGCGTGCTGGCGCCCGTGACGCGAAGCGCCGGGACTGACCGATCGGGGACAGCGGCCTCGCCGCCGCCGGACCGCCAAGTTCCAGTATCGAAGGAAGTTTTGCCCGCCGTGTCCGATACGCGGCGATGAGCCCGGAAACGATCGATGAGCGAAAACACCAAGACGAGCGAAGGGCGCGACTATTCGACGACGCTCTTCCTGCCGAAAACCGAATTCCCGATGCGCGCCGGCCTGCCCAAGCGCGAGCCGGAATTCATCGCCCGCTGGGACAGTCTCGGCATGTACAAGCGGCTGCGCGAGGCGGCCAAGGGCCGTGAGAAATACGTGCTCCATGACGGCCCGCCTTACGCCAACGGCCACATCCATATCGGCACCGCACTGAACAAGGTGCTGAAGGACGTGATCACAAGGTCGATGCAGATGCTGGGCTACGATTCCGACTACGTGCCCGGCTGGGACTGCCACGGCCTGCCGATCGAATGGAAGATCGAGGAGGACTATCGCGCCAAGGGCCGGGACAAGCGGCAGGTGCCGATCAACGATTTCCGCCGCGAATGCCGTGAATTCGCCGAGCACTGGATCAAGGTGCAGACGGAGGAATTCCGCCGTCTCGGCGTCGAGGGCGATTTCGAAAAGCCGTATACGACGATGACGTTCAAGGCCGAGGCGAAGATCGCCCGCGAACTGATGAAGTTCGCCATGACCGGCCAGCTCTACCGCGGCTCCAAGCCGGTGATGTGGTCGGTGGTCGAACACACCGCGCTGGCCGAGGCCGAGGTCGAGTATCTGGACTATCAGTCGGATACGGTGTTCGTGAAGTTCCCCATTCAAAGAAAAATGCACCCAGTTGTTGGTTCAGTTGACGCATTCAATCAGGGGCCAGGTCACAGCGCATACGAACTTTGGGACGCTCATGTTGTCATCTGGACGACGACGCCGTGGACGATTCCCGGCAACCGGGCGATCAGCTTTTCCTCGAAGATCCGCTACGGACTCTACAAGGTGACGGCCGCGCCGGCGGACAATTGGGCAAAGACGGGTGAAACTTATCTGCTGGCCAAAACACTTGCTAAGCAAGTGATGGCGGCCGCGCGAATAGAGGAAGATGGCTATATATTCGTTCGCGATGTAGCGCCCGAGGAATTGGCGGCCCTGACCTGCGCCCATCCGCTGGCGGGATGGCCCCCCTCCTCCCCCCTTGCGGGGGAGGATGTCGCGCAGCGACAGGAGGGGGGTAAGGCAACAAATCCCCCCACCCCGGACCTGCGGTCCGACCCTCCCCACAAGGGGGAGGGTAGTGTGCCCTATGGCTTCGACGTGCCGCTGCTCGACGGCGACCACGTTACCGACGAGGACGGCACCGGTTTCGTCCACACCGCGCCGAGCCACGGCGCGGAAGACTTCGACGCCTGGATGGAAAAAAAGGAATATCTGGAAAGACTAAGCATCGACACGACGATCCCGCATCCGGTCGATGCCGACGGCTTTTTTACCAAGGACGCGCCGGGATTCGGTCCGGATCGCGCGGGCGGCGCGGCCCGCGTTATCGATGAGCACGGCAATAAGGGCGACGCCAACCAGGCCGTCATCGATGCGCTTGTCGCCGCCGGCGCGCTGATCGGCCGGGCCCGGTTAAAACACCAATATCCCCATTCCTGGCGTTCGAAAAAGCCGATCATCTTCCGCAACACGCCGCAATGGTTCGTGCATATGGACCGGCCGATCGACGGCGCCAATGACACGCTGCGGACCCGCGCACTCAACGCCATCGGCGCCACGCGCTTCGTGCCGGCCAGCGGCCAGCGCCGGCTCTATTCGATGATCGAGCACCGGCCCGACTGGGTGCTGTCGCGCCAGCGCGCCTGGGGCGTGCCGATCACCGTCTTCGTCAACACCGATACCGGCGAGGTGATCCCGAACGCGAAGTTCGCCAAATCAGATGAGCTTATCGCGCGCATCGGCACCGCCTTCGAGGCTGAGGGCGCCGATGCCTGGTTCGCCGATGGCGCCAAGGCGCGCTTCCTGGAGGGCATCGTCGATAACCCGAACGACTGGGAGAAGATCGACGACATTCTCGACGTCTGGTTCGATTCCGGCTCCACCCACGCCTTCTGTCTGGAAGACGACAGCCCGTGGGATCTGAAGTGGCCGGCGGACCTTTATCTGGAGGGCTCGGACCAGCATCGCGGCTGGTTCCATTCCTCGCTCCTGGAAAGCTGCGGCACCCGCGGCCGCGCGCCCTATGACGCGGTGCTGACCCATGGCTTCGTGATGGCCGAGGACGGCCGAAAAATGTCGAAATCGCTCGGCAACCAGGTCAAGCCGCAGGACGTCATCAACCAGTCCGGCGCCGATATCCTGAGGCTCTGGGTGGTGTCCTCGGACTATTCGGAGGATTTGCGGATCGGCCCGGAAATCCTCAAGACCAATGTCGAGGCCTATCGCAAGCTGCGCAACACGATCCGCTGGATGCTGGGCTCGCTCGCCCATTTCCGTCCCGAGGACCGGGTCGAGCCTGCCGACATGCCCGAGCTCGAACGGCTGATGCTGCACCGGCTGGCGGAACTCGACGCAATCGTGCGCGAGGGCTATCACGGCTTCGATTTCAAGCGCATCACCGCGGCGCTGTCGAACTTCATGGTGCTCGACCTGTCGGCCTTCTACTTCGACATCCGCAAGGACGCGCTCTATTGCGATCCGATTTCGAGCTTGAAGCGCAAGGCGTGCCTGACCGTGCTCGACCGCCTGTTCGCGCATCTGATCCCGTGGCTCGCGCCGATGCTGCCGTTCACCGCCGAGGAGGCGTGGCTCAGCCGCTTTCCGTCCGAGGACGATTCGGTGCATCTGCAGCTCTTTCCTGACGTGCCGGCCGATTGGCGCGACGACGCGCTGGCCGACAAATGGGCCGACATAAGGCGCCTGCGCCGGGTCGTCACCGGCGCGCTCGAAATCGAGCGCCGCGACAAGCGCATCGGCTCCTCGCTCGAGGCCGCGCCGCGAATCTACGTGGCCGATGAGGCGCTGCTTGCGGCGCTCGCCGGGGTCGATCTGGCCGAAATCGCGATCACCAGCCAGGCCGTACTCATCGCGGAAGACGGGCCGGCCGATGCGTTCCGGCTCGAAGACGTCGACGGCGTCGCGGTGGTGCCGGATCGCGCCGAAGGCCGCAAATGCGCCCGCTCCTGGAAGGTCCTGCCGGAGGTTGGAAGCGATCCCGACTATCCCGACCTGTCGCTGCGGGACGCAGCCGCCATGCGCGAATACGATGCCAGGGCGGCGGCGGAGTAGGCGGAGATGGCCGCGGGCCTTCGCCTGCTCGGGCCGCTGAGCCGTCTCGGCCTCACTATTGCGGCGGCGGTGCTCATCGTCGATCAGGCGACCAAATTCTGGCTGCTTGAGCGATTCGACATCGCCGCGGCGGGACGGGTCGCTGTCGCCCCGTTTTTCGACCTCGTGCTGGTGTGGAACCGCGGCATCTCCTACGGCCTGTTTCCCCAGGACGGCGATCTCGGCCGCTGGGTGCTGGTCGGCGTTAAACTGTCGGCGGCGATCATTCTCGGCCTTCTGCTCGCCCGTACCTCCCGCCGGATCACCGCTCTGGCATTCGGGCTGATCATCGGCGGCGCGCTCGGCAACGCCATCGACCGCATCGTTCACGGCGCCGTCGCCGATTTCTTTCTGCTGCACTGGCGCGGTTTCGAGTGGTACGTCTTCAACGTGGCCGATGTCGCCATCGTTGCCGGCGTGATCGGTCTCCTGTATGAGTCGGTGTTCGATCGCCGAAAAAACGCCGCAAATACAAAGTAGGGCCTAGTATCGGTAGAGTATCGCTGCGTCCGCGGCCGGGCGCGCGAACCGGAAACAGGATTTGCGACATGGCAATGACGAAATCTTCGCGGGCCCGGACCTCGGTGCTGGTCGCCGCGACGCTGCTGTCGGCGGGGCTCGCCGCGCCGGTCGCCGCGCAGACCTTCGACGACACCGGTTCGAGTTCCGGCATTCTCGATGCGGCCACGGCCATTCTCGGTTTCGGCGCTTCCGAGAGGCGCGAGCCGATCGACTACAGCCCGCGCTCGCCGCTGGTCATCCCGCCCTCGACCGAGCTGCCGGCGCCGGATGCCGGCGCCGCCGCGCGCAACGACGTGGACTGGCCCATCGATCCCGACGCCATCGCCCGGGCCAAGCGCGAGGCCGAACGCAACAAGACGGTTCTGGAGCGAGAGCCCGACAGCCGCGTTTCCGCGCGGCTCACACCGGAGGAAATCCAGGCCGGGCGCAGCCCGGGCGCCGGCATTCCGGGCGCCGGCGACCTGCCGGCTTCGGTGCGCGCCAACGAGGAGCGGATAAATCCGCGCCTGTCGCCGCTGGAACTGCGGGGCTTCAAGAAGGATCTCGATCCGACGCCGGAACTCGGCGAAGACGGGCTGCCGGTGCGGCGCCGGCTGGTGGAGCCGCCGTCCGAATACCGCGTTCCGGCCGATACCGCCGAGTATGATCCGAGCATCCGCGACGAGCGGCCGCCGGCTTCCGTGCTCGGCCGCGAGGAACGTCAGTCAGCACGGCAGTTACCAGAGTGATCGCTGCGGCGGTGTTCACAGCGATAGCGACCGCAGGCGGACCGCTATCCCGGTCTGCCGGCGATTGTCTGCCCCGACGTTTCGCTTATTCGGCCGCGTCAACCAGTTCGCGCCCGCTGCGGACGGAGGCCGCGGGGGTGCTGCAATAAAGGTCGTAGAGCGTGTCCATCATCGCCGTCGCCTTGCCGTCGGCGATCGAGTAGAAGATCGATTGCGCCGAGCGCCGGGTGACGACGAGGCCCTCGCGGCGCAGGATCGCCAGATGCTGCGACAGCGCCGACTGGCTGACGCCGATAACCCGTTCGAGCTCGCCGACCGTCTTTTCGCCGTTGGCAAGATGACAGAGAATCAACAGGCGCCGTTCGTTCGCCATTGATTTCAACAATGCCGTCGCCCGGGACGCGTTCTGCTCCAGTTCGAAAATATCCGCGACGAAATCGAGCATGCGCTCCTCCTTCGGATCGTCCTTGCCTATTATAGGGCGACCAAAAGGTCTGCCGGTGCCGGCGGCTTGCCCCGCTTGTCGGTGATCGAGCCCGGCCAGGCGCACGCGGCCAACGGTCCGATTCGAAAACGCCGGCAAAGGACGTTTCCGAAACTCTATGATCAGCGGGCCCAAAGCGCAACATTTTGCCGCACCAACCTTGAGTGCCGCTGTGCCGGCAGCAACGCCCCTGCCGGACCAAAAAGCCGGTTTCGAACCCCCTGACGGTTGCCCCGATTCGGCGTAAAGCAATGGTTTTACGGGAAGAATTGCTCCATTCGGCATGTCTCCCCGGCGGCCCGGGCGGGGTGCCGAAACCGTGTGAATTCATTATATTCACAGGTTCTAATGTCTGTTAAGAAGTCGCCATGGCCGCGACCCGACCGGGTGCGGTTGGCGAGCGAAAATTTTTCGGGCGGGAGCACTGTGCGGCGTCTAATGGCTCTTTCGCCGGCCGCCGCGATCGTCAACAATGGCCGCCGTCACGGACCCTTGCGCGCTATCCCGTCACCGGCCTATGGCGTCGCAGGGCCTTCAGTTTTGAGCACGAGGATCGAGGAACGCCATGCCCATCGACACCCAACCGCCCTCCAGCCTGACCCGCGGCGCCATGGCCTATGTCCTGGCCGGCGGGCGCGGCAGTCGGCTAAAGGAGTTGACCGACCGGCGGGCCAAGCCCGCGGTCTATTTCGGCGGCAAGAGTCGGATCATCGATTTCGCGCTGTCCAATGCGGTCAATTCCGGCATCCGCCGGATCGGCGTGGCGACCCAGTACAAGGCCCACAGCCTCATCCGCCATTTGCAGATGGGCTGGAACTTCTTCCGTCCCGAACGCAACGAAATATTCGACATTCTGCCGGCTTCACAACGCATCTCCGAAGACAGATGGTATCTGGGCACCGCCGACGCCGTGACCCAGAACATGGACATCATCAACGACCAGCGGCCGGACCATCTGATCATTCTCGCCGGCGACCACATCTACAAGATGGACTATGCGCGCGTGCTCGAGCAGCACGTCAATTCCGAAGCCGACGTGACGATCGCCTGTCTCGACGTGCCGCGCGCCGCGGCCACCGAATTCGGGGTGATGAAGGTCGACACCAGCGACCGTATCATCGAATTCGTCGAAAAGCCCGCCGATCCGCCGGCCATTCCCGGCAAGCCGAAGCGGGCGCTCGCGAGCATGGGCATTTATGTCTTCGACTGGCCGTTCCTCGCCGGCCTGCTGCATGACGACGCGCAGGATCCGAATTCGAGCCACGATTTCGGCAAGGATCTGATCCCCCATGTGGTCAAGAACGGCAAGGCGATCGCCCATCGCTTCGCCGATTCCTGCGTGCGCTCAGGCACGACCGCCGAATACTGGCGCGACGTCGGCACGATCGACGCCTTCTGGGAGGCCAATATCGATCTCACCGATTTCGAGCCGGAACTCGACATCTACGATCAGAACTGGCCGATCTGGACCTATGCCGAGATCACGCCGCCGGCGAAGTTCATTCACGACGAAACCGACCGGCGCGGCAGCGCGGTGAGCTCCATGGTCTCGGGCGCCTGCATCATCTCCGGCGCCCACATCGACAAATCGCTGCTGTTTACCGGCGTCCACGCCCACTCCTACAGCCGGCTTGAACATGCGGTTGTCTTGCCGTATGCGACCATCAATCGTGGCGCCAGGGTGCGGCGGGCGGTGGTCGACCGCGGCGTCGAGGTCCCGCCGGGACTGGTGATCGGCGAGGATCCGGAGGACGACGCCCGCCGCTTCCGCCGCACCGATAACGGCATTTGCCTGGTCACCCAGGCGATGATCGACCGTCTGGAGTTGTAATCTTGCGGATATTGTTCGTCGCCTCGGAATGCTATCCGCTCATCAAGACCGGCGGGCTTGCCGATGTGGTCGGCGCCCTGCCGGGCGCGCTCGCCGCCCATGACTGCCAGACGCGGGTCCTGCTGCCGGCCTATCGGGGCGTGCGCGACGGCCTGTCGAAGCCGCGCAAGATCGCCGAATTCCGCGGCCTGTTCGGCGGCAATGCGACGCTTCTCCTCGGCCGCGCCGAGAACGGCACGACCATATTTGCGCTCGATGCGCCGCACCTCTATGACCGCCCCGGCAATCCTTATGTCGACGAGGCGGGCGACGACTGGCCGGACAATCATCTGCGGTTCGCCGCACTCGACCTGGTCGGCGCGCACCTGGCGCGCCACGGCGCCGGACGCTGGCGCCCCGACATCGTTCACGTCCATGACTGGCAGGCGGCGCTTGTCCCCGCCTATATCGCGCAGTCCTCGGCGCCGCGCCCGCCGATCGTCGCGACCATCCACAACATGGCCTATCAGGGCATCTTTCCCGCCGACGTGCTCGCCGACATCCGGCTCGAAACCGATCAGTACAGCGCCGACGGGGTCGAGTTCTGGGGCCGCATCAATGCGCTGAAGGCGGCGCTCGTCTATGCCGACATGATCACCACGGTCAGCCCGACCTATGCCCGTGAGATTCGTACGCCGGCTTTCGGTCACGGCCTGGAGGGCGTCCTGCAGGAACGCGCCGACCGCCTCGTCGGGGTGTTGAACGGCATCGACGACGCGGTCTGGGATCCGCAGTCCGACCCGCATCTTGCCGCCAGTTTTTCCCGGTTCAAGATGGCGCCGCGGCATCGCAACCGGATCGCGCTGCAGGAGGCATTCGGGCTCGATGCGGACGATTCGGCATTGCTTTTCGGTGTCATAAGCCGGCTAACTCACCAGAAGGGAATCGACCTGCTGCTCGAGTCGCTGCCGCTGATCCTGGAGCGCGGCGGTCAGCTCGCCCTGATCGGCACCGGCGAACGCCATCTGGAGCAGGGGCTGCGCGCCGCCGCCGCCAAGCATCCCGGACGGATCAGGGTGCGCATCGACTACGATGAAGGGCTCGCCCACATGATCCAGGCTGGCGCCGATGCGCTCCTGGTGCCGTCGCGGTTCGAGCCGTGCGGGCTGACCCAGCTCTACGCGCTGCGCTATGGCGCCGTTCCGATCGTCGGCCGCACCGGCGGGCTCGCCGATACCGTCATCGACGCCAATCCGGCCGCACTTGCCGAGGGCGCGGCGACCGGCCTGCAGTTCTCGCCGGTGACCGCGGAGGCGCTCGGCTTTGCCATCGAACGCGCGTTTGAGCTTTTTGCCGACGCCGCCAATTGGCGGCAGATGCAGCTCCACGGCATGGCGCAGATGTTCAACTGGGATCGCTCGGCCCTGGTCTATTCCGAACTCTATCGCCGGCTTGTCGATGGCGGCCAAGTGGATACCAATTGATCCATGGCCGTTTTGGAGCTACGCCCGGGCCGACCCTATCCGCTTGGCGCCACCTTTGATGGCGCCGGCACCAATTTCGCGTTGTTTTCGGCCCATGCGACCGCGGTCGAACTCTGCCTGTTCAGCGAAAACGGCGCCCGCGAAACGGCGCGGCTGGTGCTGCCGGAGCGCACCGACGAGGTCTGGCACGGCTATCTTCCCGGCATCGGCCCGAACACGCTCTACGGCTATCGCGTCGACGGCCTTTACGCGCCCGAGACCGGCTATCGCTTCAACAAGAACAAGCTCTTGATCGACCCATATGCGAAAGCGCTCTTCGGCCGCGTCTTCTGGGACGATGCGCTGATGGGCTATCGGGTCGGCTCGAGCCAGGCCGATCTGTCCTTCGATGATCGCGACAGCGCTTCTGCGGTACCGAAATCGGTGGTCGTCGATCCGAGCTTTTCGTGGGGGCCGGACGCGCCGCCGGACCGGCCGTGGTCGGAAACCGTGATCTACGAGATGAATCTGCGCGGCGCGACGCTGAGATTTCCAGGCGTTGCCGATGCCGACGCCGGCCGGTTTTCCGCCCTTGCCCATCCGGCCATGATCGAGCATTTCGTCAAGCTCGGCGTCACCGCGATCGAGCTTCTGCCGGTCCACGCCTTTGTCGACGAGCGCTTCCTCGTCGAGCGCGGCCTCGTCAATTTCTGGGGCTACAATTCGATCGGCTTCTTCGCCCCCGATCCGCGCTATCTGTCCGGCGGCGGCATCGCCGAAGTGCAGACGGCGGTGCGGGCGCTGCACGATGCCGGCCTCGAAATCATCCTCGACGTCGTCTACAACCACACCGCCGAGGGCAACCAGTTCGGCCCGACATTGTCGTTCCGCGGCATTGACAATGTCAGCTATTACCGGCTCGATCCGGCCGATCCGCGCCGCTATCTCGACTATACCGGTTGCGGCAACACGCTCGACCTTAGCCATCCGCGGGTCATCCAATTGGTGCTCGATTCGCTCCGCTATTGGTGCACGGTCATGCATGTGGACGGATTCCGTTTCGATCTGGCGCCGGCGCTGGCCCGCGGGCACGCCGGCTTCGATCCGTCCTCGGATTTCCTCAATGCGCTGCGCCAGGATCCGATCCTTGCCACCAAAAAGCTGATCGCCGAACCTTGGGATACCGGTTTCGACGGCTATCGGCTCGGCGGGTTTCCACCCGGCTTCGGCGAGTGGAACGACCGCTTCCGCGACACGGTGCGCCGGTTCTGGCGCGGCGATTCCGGGGTGGCGGCCGATTTCGCCACCGGCCTGCTCGGCTCGGCCAATTTGTTCGACCGCTATGGCCGCCGCCCGACCGCGAGCGTCAACTACGTCACCGCCCATGACGGCTTCACGCTTGCCGATCTGGTTGCCTATGAGCGCAAGCACAACGACGCCAATGGCGAGGGCGGGCGCGACGGCCATCCTCGCAATTTCAGCGCCAATTGGGGCGTCGAGGGCGCCACCGACGACACGGCGATCCTGGCGCTGCGCCAACGTCAGAAGCGCAACATGCTGGCCACCCTGCTCGTCGCCCAGGGCACGCCGATGCTTTTGGCCGGCGACGAGATCGGCAACAGCCAGGGCGGCAACAACAATGCCTATTGCCAGGACAACGAAACCGGCTGGATCTCCTGGGACGATCTCGCCCCGGACGATGAAGCGTTCCGAGAATTTTTCGCGCGTGTCGTCGGCTTCCGCCGCGCCCACAAAGTGCTGCGCCAGCGCTGGTTCCTGCACGGCCGCGAGCGTCCCGCCGACGGCCACAAGGACGTGGTCTGGGTGGCGGCGGGCGGCGGCGAGATGACCCCGGCGGCGTGGCAGGACCCGGCGCTGCATGCAGTCGGCGCCGTGCTCCGCGGCGTCGCCGAAGCGCCTGACTATGAATCCTGCGACGAGGCGATGTTCCTCGCCTTCAATGCCGGCGCAAAACCGGTCCGGTTCTTTGCCCCCCGGGCCTTGCCGGGCCATCACTGGCAGGCGGTGCTGACCACCGACCGCCCCGACGGCCTGCCGTCATCGCCATTGGCGCGCCGCCCCGGCGACGCCTTCATGCTTGCCGAACGGAGCCTCATCGCCTTCATCGAGGAGCCGATGAGCGCATGAGCGGCGGGCCCGATCCGATCGACCGCCTCGCCGACCGCGTCGGCATCGAGCGGCGCTACTGGGATGTCTCCGGCCGCGAATATCATGCACCCGACGACACGGTGATCGCGCTCCTTTCGGCAATGGGATTTCAAGCGGGGAGCGCGCCGGAGCGGCGCGAAACGCTTGAGGAAATTGAGGCGGACGAGCGGACGCGGTTGCTGCCGCCGTGCTACCGGCTGCCGGCGTCCGGCGAACAGGTGCTGCCCTTGCCGGCGGCCGGCGCCGGAGATCGCGATGCGCTCGACTGGCGCATCGAGACGGAAGCCGGCGAAGTCGTCGAAGGCGGCGATTTCTTCTCCGCGCTTCCCTGGTGCGACGACACTTCCGGCCGCCGGCTATTCCGGCCGCCAAATCCCCTGCCGCTCGGCCGCCACCGGCTCGAACTCCGGCTCGGCTCGGCGCAAACTTTCACCACGCTGATCGTGCCGCCGGACAAGGCCTATGGCGTTGCCGCCGCCGCCGGGCAGGACGCGCGGCTCTGGGGCGCGACCGCGCCACTCTACGGCCTGCGCTCGGCCCGGAATTTCGGCATCGGTGATTATTCCGACCTCGCAGCGCTTGCGGAGGTCCTTGCCGGGCGCGGCGCCGATTTCCTCGGCATCAATCCGGTGCACGCGCTCTATCCGGGCGAACCCTGGCGCGCGAGCCCCTATTCGCCGTCGAACCGGCTTTTCCTCAACACCGCCCATATCGCGCCGGACCGCGTCGCCGAGTTCGCCGGGAATGCGGCGGCCGAGGACCATCTTGCTCGGAACGCGGAAGGGCTTAAGGCCGTGCGGGCCGGCGATCTCGTCGACTATGGCGCCGTCGACGCGATCCTGCGGCCGCTTTTCGAAATCCTCTACGACCGTTTCAAGACCGCAGCCGCCGACGATCGCCGGGCGGCGTTTACGGCATTCTGCACCCGCGGCGGCATTCGGCTGCGGCGCCAGGCGATCTACGACGCGCTGGCCGAGCATTTCGCCGCGCCTGAGCGAGGGTTTTCGGGAAGCGGCGACTGGCCGGACGCCTATCGCAATTCGCAAAACCCTGCGGTTGCCCGCTTCGCCGCCGAGCACGCCGACCGGGTCGGCTTTTATACCTATCTGCAATGGCTCGCCGACGAACAGCTCGACACGGCGCAGGTGCGGGCGAAGGCCGCCGGCATGGCGTTCGGCCTCTATCTCGACCTTGCCATCGGCGCGACGCCGGGCGGCGCCGAGACCTGGAGCGATCCGGGCGCCTATGGCCGCGGCGTCTCGCTCGGCGCGCCGCCGGACGCCTTT
The DNA here is from genome assembly GCA_028278505.1 of Rhodobiaceae bacterium. GTDB lineage: Bacteria > Pseudomonadota > Alphaproteobacteria > Rhizobiales > JAKPQE01 > JANQEG01. Next base: position 45,434 of record JANQEG010000142.1, on the reverse strand, counting down.
GCGCCGAACGGCCAGAACTGGTCGATCGTGCCGTTCAACCCGCGGGCGCTCGCCGACCGCGGCTTTGAACCGTTCGCAGCGCTGCTTGCCGCGGTCATGCGTCATGCCGGGCTCATCCGCATCGACCACGTGCTGGGTCTTGCCCGCAATTTCTGGATCCCGGAGGGCGGGCTGCCGGGCGCCTATGTGCGGTTTCCGCTCGACGATCTGCTGGCGGTGGCGGCGATCGAATCGCGCCGCGCCGGAACCGTGATCGTCGGTGAGGACCTCGGCAATGTGCCCGAGGGCCTGCGCGGGCGGATGGAGGAAACCGACATTCTCGGTTGCCGCGTCGTCTATTTCGAAAAGGAGTGGGACGGGCGGTTCCGGCCGCCGGAGCACTATCCGTGCCGGGTGATCGCCGCTATCGGCACCCACGACCTGCCGACGCTTGCCGGTTTCTGGGCCGGCCGCGACATCGACTGGCGCGAGCGCAACGGACGGGCGGCCGAGGCGGTTGCCGCCGACCGCCGGGAACGGGCGGAGGAGCGCCGGCAGCTCGCCGCGTTGCTCTCGCCCAACGATCCGGCTTCATGCGCGCCCGATGGCGAAGTCGTGCCCGACTTGGTCGTCGAGCGGCTGCATCGGCGGCTGGCGCAATCGCCCGCCGCGCTCGCGGCCCTGCGCCTGGAAGACGCGCTCGGCGAGGTCGAGCAGGCCAATCTGCCCGGCACCGTCGACGGGCACCCGAACTGGTGCCGGCGGCTGCCGGTCGCGGTCGAAGAGCTCGGAGACGACCGGCGGGTGACGCGGCTTGCGGGGATCATGAACGGGGAGCGAGGACGGAAGTCGGATCCCTCACCCTGATCCTCCCGAGAGGGGAAGCCGGCGCCGTTTGCGGGAAGCTCGCGCCTACCCTGCCTTTTTCACGTTTGCCGGCCGGTCGAGACCGGCGGCCGTGCGCAGCGCGGCATTCACCCGCGTCTGCCAGCCACCGCCATCCGCCTTGAAGTGCGCAATCACGTCCGGATCGAGCTTGATGTGGACGTCGACCTTGGTCGGCGCCTTCTGCGGCCCGCGGGTCTTCTTTTTCATGCGCGCCGCCTTTTCCGGATCGCGGTGCGCCCTGGCGAGCTGCGCCTCGGTCAACGGAGGATTGTCCGGATCGGCAAATGCCGCGGCGAGGATTTCCGCTTCCTCTTCCGGCGTGTTCAAGCGGATTTTCTGTCGCTCGGCCATTTCAGTGTTCCCTGTCCCAGGTGCGGATTTCGTGGTTGGTCGGGCGCCGCAACGATATTGCGCGCCAATCATCGTCGAGCTCGACATACACCAGCGCGCGGAGTTCGCCGTCGACAAAACCGATGACTGTTTCGCGTTGCTCGTGGTCAATGAAATCGGTCTTTATGAACACAACCGTATCCCAATCGAACCGTTCGGCGTCTTTCAGATCGATACCATGCTTTTCGATGTTCGCCCGACGCTTGCTTTCGGCATACTGCACGGCGCCCCGTTCCCCTTCGACGACTTTAATATGTACATTATTTGCGTGAACATCAAGGAAATAATGTACATAATCAGACCGGCCTATCGGGAGGGAACGGGAATAGGCGGCCGAAAGACCGCCGCCTCCCACGGCCCAATCCCTTACCCGTTGACGTCGATGACGACGCGGCCCTTGACCTGGCCCTTCAAGATTGCCGGGCCGAGTGCCGGTAGGTCTGACAATTTCCGGTCCTCGATCATCGCTTCGAGCCTGTCGAGCGGCAGATCGGCGGCGACCCGCCGCCACGCCTCCAGCCGCGGCGCGGCCGGGCACATCACCGAATCGATGCCGAGCAGGCTGACGCCGCGCAGCAGAAACGGCACCACGGTGAAACCCTCGACCGCGGCGCCGCCGGCAAGGCCGACGGCGGCGACCGCGCGGCCATATTGCATCTGCTTCAGCACGCGGCCGAGCATGGTGCCGCCGACCGCATCGACGCAGCCCGACCAGCGCTCCGATTCGAGCGGTCTCGGTGACGCCTCGGCCAGTTCCTCGCGCGGAACGATCGTCGTCGCCCCGAGCCCGGTCAGATAATCGGCGGTCTCCGGCCGGCCGGTGACCGCGGCAACGCCGTGGCCGAGCTTGGCGAGGATCGCGGTCGCCACCGAGCCGACGCCGCCGGCCGCACCCGTGACCAGCACCTCGCCCTCGCCGGGCACCGTGCCGTGCGCCTCGAGCGCAATGACGGCGAGCATCGCGGTGAACCCGGCGGTGCCGACGGCCATCGCCTGGCGCGGCGTCAATCCGTCGGGCAACGGCACCAGCCAGTCGCCCTTGACCCGCGCCTTTTGCGCATAGCCGCCCCAGTGCACCTCGCCGACGCGCCAGCCGGTCAGCACCACCTTGTCGCCCGGCTTATAACGGTCGTCCGAAGACGCCTCGACCGTGCCGGCGAAATCGATGCCGGGCACATGGGGATAATTGCGCACAAGCCCGCCCTTGCCGGTCAGGCAGAGGCCATCCTTGTAATTGAGCGTCGAGTATTCGACGGCCACGGTGACGTTGCCCTCGGGCAGGCGGTCTTCGGTGATCGGTTCGATGGCGGCGCTGACGCGGCCGTCCTCGGCCTTGTCGACGATCAGGGCATTGAAGGTCATGAGCGTGTCCTTGAAAGTGTTTTTCAGATTCAGGCGGGCGGTTTGGGGCCGATCAATTGGGGCCCGACCAGTCGATCTGGCAGATCTCGGCCGAGCGGCCATCGAAATCCCAAACCCGGCCGAAGGCGCGGACCCGGCCCTTGGTCGCGGTGGCCACCGTAACTTCCGGGCCCATCCAGTACTCGGTGTTGACCACTTTGACCTCTTCGCCCGGCTGCTTGCCGCGGATCGGCTGAATCTCACCCTGGATCGTCTTGCCGACGATCAGGCGGCGCTTGTCGCCTTCGGTCTCGAACTCGACCGGCGCCCGCTCGGCGCAGAGAAACTCGCTGACCAGAACCTTGAAGAGGCCCGTCGTGCCGCGTGCCTGGCCCGACATGATTTTCACCAGCCCGTCAAAGGCGGCCTCGCTGGCGCGCTCGTCGATATAGGCCGCCGCCTTCCAGTTGCCGCGCGCCATCAGCCCGGGGATTTCCAGAAGCAGGCCGACATTGAGCCCGGCGAGGCTTTCATCGCCATAGTGCCCGTCATCGATGCGAATGCCGGCCCAGCCCTTGCAGTCACCCTCGGTCGGCGGGTGCTTGCCGAGCGAGATCACGCAGGGGCAGAACACGGTACAGTTACAGTTGAGGATCAGCTCCCCTTTGATCGCCCAGGATTCCATCGCATTCCTCCAAAATATCAGGTCACAAGCGCGGTGACGGTGGCAGCGGCCGCCGCCCCGATCAGCACAAGGCCGAGCGGCACCGTCAAAGGCCGCCCGAGACGGGGCAGTTTTTCCAGCGTCATCAGCACCATCGCCACACCCATCCAGATGAGATTCATGGTGCCGCCGACAAAGGCGAGAAGCATCAGCGCGACGCAGCAGCCGAGGCAGTAAAGGCCGTGGCGGACGCCCATATGGGCGGCGCCGGCAAGGCCCGGCCGCCAGTCGGCCATGAACACCATCATCGGCGAGCGGCAGCGGCTGAGGCAGGCTTCTTTCAAGGCCGAAAACTGATAGAGCCCGGCAAGGGCGAAGAGGCCGGCATTGAACCCGAGCGAGGTCGAGCGGCCGAACCCATCGACGATTTCGGCATCGGACAGGCCGATCTGCGCCAGCGCCGCAAGCGCCGCAAAGCCGATCCACACCGCAAGATAGCCGGCGACGAGCGCCCAGAAGCCGGCGGCCGTGCCGGCGCCGGCATAGATCAGATCCTCGTAGGTTTTCAGCATCGGCAGCACGGAGGGCGCCATCATCGCCGCCGCCATCAGCGCCCACATGGCAAAGAGCGCGGCAAAACCGGCATCCTCGGCGCAAAGCGCGGCCCAGAGTTCCGGCCCGAACAGCGCGGATGCGGCGGACAGGTCCGCGGCCATGGCATAGAGCGCGGCCCAGGCGGCGATAATTGCGGCGAAAAAGCCGGACCAGCGCCATACGCTGCCGTTTATCGCTGCCGTCAATTGTGACATGGGGTGTGTCCCGCCCGCCGTCCTCGCGTCGGCGGGAGAGTGGGGAAAACCCCGGGAGTTGTCAAACAACAATTTGTCAGACAATTGACCGGCAACCCCGATTCTCTTAAGAAAAAAGAGCCGGAGGGCCGGATTCACGCGCTGAACGGATTTCCGGCCTCGGAGAGGCGCGAGGCTACGTTCGGCGAAAAGGCATCGGCATGGCGATCGAATATGAAACGATCACCAAGGCGGGACTGTCCACGCAGATCGCCGACGAGATCCGGACGGCGATCATCGAGGGCCGGCTTGTCGTCGACGAAAGGCTGCCAAGCGAGACCGAGCTTGCCGAGCGCTTCGGGGTGTCGCGGCCGACCGTGCGCGAGGCGCTGAAGCGGCTCGCCGCACAGAATCTGATCCGCACCCAGCGCGGCCCGGCCGGCGGCGCCTTCGTCAACCGCATTTCCTGGTCCGAGGCCCATGATGCGCTGGTCACCGTGTCGACGCTGCTGCTCGGCATGAACGCGATCGCGTTCGAGGCCGTGGCCGAGGCGCGCTTCACGCTGGAACGCGCCTGCCTGCCGCTCGCCGTCGTGCGTCGCTCAAACGCCCATCTGCAGGCGATGCGCCGCGAAATCGAGGCGCAACAGAGCGATTCCCTCTCCGACGAGGAGTTCTGCGCCTCCGATGTGCGCTTTCACCGGGCGCTGGTCGATGCCGCCGGCAATCCGGTGCTCTCCTTCCAGATGGCCGGCGTCGTCGAGGCGATGCAGCCCTTGATGAACATGATCACCTATCGCAGCCGCGACCGCCAGCGCATCGCCGATTTTCACACCGCGCTCGCGGATGCGGCCGAGGCCGGCAACATGAAGGCGGCCTGGGACGCCCTCGACGGGCTCGCCGGCTATACGGTCGAGCTCGCCACCCGCGACCGGCGGTAACGCACCCGGTCTTTCTCCGGCGCTTTCCGGTTGAAGCGGATTCACGCTCTTTCTGACCCCTCTCCATCGTCATTGCCCGCTTTATGCGGGCAATCCAATGGCCTTTCCGCGCTCCGAAGCGCCTGAATATCTTCACCAGTGCTTTGGCCAAACCGACAAGCCAATGGACCACCCGGATAACAAGCCCGGTGATGACTCCGAGAAGGACGGCGAAACGGAGCGCATTTGCCCGAAAATGGTGCGCCCTGGACGCGGGCGACGGAAGGCCTTGAAAATTAACGATTAATATTAACCCCGTCTTGCGAACGAGCTTTGAATCGCGCCCGCGCGCCCGTATTTCTACGGCGGTCACGGTAGATTTGCGGCGATGTTTACGGCTGACGGTCTTTGCGGCGCATCCCCTGCCTGAAGACGGAACATCCCGGCACCATTGCTGCACGAAACCGACCGCCGAGGCGGCCGGGACCGGCCGGACCGCCTATGGGCGAACGCCGCGACAGCGGCGGCGATCGCCTTCGAACGGACAATGACAGGGCTTTGCAAAAAATGCACGGTCACGCGCCGCTCTTCGATCTCCACAGCCCGGCCGCAGCGCGCCTTGCGGCGGTGCCGACCGTGACCATTGGCGGCCTGCCGATCGCCGTGGTCGATCGCGCCGAAGCGGCCGAAATCATGCTCGACGCGGCGGCAAACCACGCGCGCGGCGACCGGCCGCTCTACTTCACCTCCGCCAATGGCGAGGTGATCGCCCGGGCGAATGCCGATCCGGAGATCGATGCGCTCTTTCGCAGCGCCGACCAGATCGTCGCCGACGGCCAGCCGATGGTGATCGCCTCGCGCTGGCTGACGCAATGTCGGCTGCCCGAACGGGTCGCGACCACCGATCTTTTCCACGACGTCGCGCGGCGGGCCGAGGCGAGCGGCCGGACCTTCTACATGCTCGGCGCGAACCCCGATGAAAACGCGCAGGCCGCTTCCGCCGTCCGCGCCGCCTATCCGCGGCTGCGGCTCGTCGGCAACTGCCACGGCTATCTCGCCGGAATCGAACTCGACGACAAGCTCGCCGAGATCGACCGGCTCGCGCCCGACATTCTGTGGCTCGCCATGGGCGTGCCGCGCGAGCAATTGTTCGTGCGCGACCACGCCGCCAAACTGTCCAATGTCGGGCTGATCAAGACCTCGGGCGGGCTGTTCAACTTCCTGTCGGGGACCAATCCGCGGGCGCCGGGCTGGATGCAGCGGATCGGGATCGAATGGGCGTTCCGCGTCCTGCTCGAACCGAGGCGCCTCGCCTGGCGCTACCTGACCACCAATCCGACGGCGATGTATTTGATGCTGACGCGGTCGCATTAGCGCCGCCCCGAAAGGACATTTTTTGACCGCCGCAACCGCCTTTTTCCGCGAACTCGCCGCGAGCCGCATCGGCGCGCTGGTCGACATCGGCGGCGTCCTGGCCCTCAAGGCCGGCGCGGTGGTGCTCGCCTTGACGCTGTTCACGCTCGCCGCCTGGGTGCTCGGCGCCCACGATTTCGGCACCTTCTCGATGCTGTTCAGTGCCGCCGGGCTGGTCTCGGTCTTTGCCACAAGCGGGCAGCAGGTGCTGTTGATGCGGTCGTGGAACGAATATGCGGCACAGGAGGATCTGCCGCGCCTGAAGGGCGCGCTGATGTTCGCCGCGGCCGGCTATGCCGGCGCGGCGCTGATCGGCTCCGTCCTCTTCTATGCCGTCCTTTCGGCGATCGTCCCGGCGGTGCTTGCCGTGGCGGTCACCCTCTACATGGCGCTTTACGGCCTGCAGCTCGTGACCATGCATCTGGTGCGGACCGCGATCGGCATCGGCGTCGGCGACGGCATCGGCAACACGCTGACGCTGGCGCCGCCGATCCTCTACCTGCTCTTCTGCCATTTGACCGGCAGCGGCGGCGATCTGGCGACGCTTTTCGTCATGTTTTCCGCCGGGACCGGCGCCGCTGTCGCCATTCACCTCGGAGCCATAGCGCTCAAGATCCGCCGGCTGTTCCCGGGCCTCGCCGGCACCGTACCGCGCTTCGATCTGGCCGCGTGGCCGATGCGGTCGCTGAAGCTTTGGATTTCCAACGGGCTGGAAGCGTCGAACCAGTATGTGGACGTGCTGATCGTCGGCCTGTTGATGACGCCTTCGGTGGCCGGCGCCTATTTCATCATCACCCGGCTCGCCAACATGTTCGCGGTCGCCGCCGACGGCATGTACATGTTCTCCAGCCGCCACATCCCGGCCCTTTATTACCGGGCGGAATTCGAGCGCCTCGAACTGCTGCTCGATTCGATCGCCAAGGCGACCTTCGCGCTCATTGCCGCCGGCATCGTCGTCGTCGTCTTCGGCGGACACTGGATGCTGCTGATCTTCAGCGAGGCCTATGTTTCCTATCATGCGGTGCTGATCCTGCTGTGCATCGGCACCGCCGCCGTCGCCGCAGCGGGACCGTCGGCGCCGGTGCTGATGCTGACCGGACATGAAAGCCGGAGCCTCATGATCACGGTCGCGACCCTGTCGATGCGGGTGATCGGCTTCTTCGTGCTCATCCCCCTCTTCCAGGTGACCGGCGCGGTTGCCGCGACCGCCTTCTCCTTCGTCTTCATGGCGATCGCGCTGCGCCATTCGGCCAAGCGGCTGACCGGGATCGACGGCTCGATCGCCCGGCTGGTCTTCGGCCGCGGAGCGCGACAGGCGGCGCCGGAGAGCGCCGGGCGAGGCTCCGGTGAGCGTGCTTGAAATCGTCGTGCCGGAGGCCGGCGCCCGCCGCTGGCATGCGGAAATCCTGCGGCGACTTCAGCGCGCCGGCCACGCCGTTCGCGGCATTGCCGGAGTGCGCGAGCCGAAGACCCCGTTCGTCGACGGCGTGCTCAAATATGGCGGCCGGCTGACCGGCCCGAGCGGCGCACGTCTCTCCGATCCGGTCGCGATAAAGACGGCCGCATCGAATGGCGCCGCCGACCTCACCATCGACCTGACCGGGTCCGCCCGCAGCCTTCGCGGCCCGTGGCTTCGCCTCGTCTTCGACGGCGGCCGCAGTTTCACGGAAATCGCCGCATCGATCGCCGCCGGCGGGCTGCCGCGCATGCATGTCGTCGATCATGCCGGCCGGATCGTCGCCGAGGCGCGGCCGATGATCGACAATCGCGCCTCGCTGGTGCACGGCATCGAGGACGTGCTGGCCCGGGCGGTTTCGCTTGTTGATGCAGCCGTCGGCGGTTCGGCGCCGGCAGATAGCCACGGAACCGATCACACGGATGCTGCCGCGCCGCGCTCCTTCGCCCGCGCCTATCTCGGCCGGAGCCTGCCGCGCCTGGCGCGCGAAATGGTGCGGCGGCAGCGCTACCGCCAGGCCCATTGGCGCGTCGGCTACCGCCTCATTGACGGCCCTGGTGTCGCCGAAACCGGCGACCTTTCCGGCCTCTCATGGTCGGTGCTTCCCGATGACGGCCGCCGCTTCTACGCCGATCCCTTTCCGTTCGAGCATGACGGACAATTGTTCATCTTCGTGGAGGATTTCGTTCACGCCGACGGCAAGGCCGTGATCTCGGTGAGTGAGCTCGATGCGGCCGGCAATGCCGGGCCGCCGCGGCCGGTGATCGCGGAAGATCACCATCTCTCCTATCCGCAGGTGTTTTGGCGCGACGGCGCCATCTGGATGCTGCCGGAAGGCTGCGCCGCGAACCGCCTCGTGCTTTACCGCTGCACCCAGTTTCCCGATCGCTGGGTCCGCCATGCTGTTCTGGTCGAAGGCCGCGCGCTCTCCGATGCGACGCTGCTCGACCATGACGGCCGGCTGTGGCTGTTTGCCACCGATCGGGACGGCGGCGGCAGCACGTCGGACATGCTTGTCGTCTATTTCGCCGACCGGCTCGACGGGCCGTGGCGGCCGCATCCGGCCAATCCGGTGATGATCGACTGCCGAAGGGCGCGACCGGGCGGGGCGTTCGTCAAGGCCGAAGGGCGGCTGCTGCTGCCGGTGCAGGACGGCACCAGAAGATATGGCGGCGGGCTCGGCCTGTCGCAGCTTCATCGGTTGACGACCGAGGCGGTCGAGCTTGCGCCGCCGAAGCCAATCGAAACCGAAGGCTGCTGGCCTTATCCGATGATCCACACGCTCAACCGGTGCGGCCGGCTCGAAGTCATCGACGGGATCGCCGAGGTGCCAATCAGAGGTTAGGGCCTTTCGACCTTCAGCTTTCCGGCGCCGTGGGCGCGAAACCGCGTCGGATCGTCCACCTGAAGCAATCTCTCATATTCAAGGCACATGGCCTCAGGCGCGTATCGGGCCGCCAGGTCGCGGCCGGCGGCCGCAAGCCGTGCCGCCATTTCCGGATCCGCGAAGACGGTTCCGATCTTTTCGGCAAACGCCGTGACGCTGCCGCCAGCGGCGAAAAGCGCGGCCGGGCGGCCGTCACTAGTCTTCAGCACTTCGTGAAGCACGGGCAGGTCGCTCGCGACCACCGGTAGGCCGGAAATCGCCGCCTCGGCGGCTGAAAGGCCGAAGGTCTCGAACCTAGAGGCAAAGGCGAACAGGTCGCCCGCGGCGAGGAATTCGAAGATGCGGGCGGGCGGAACTTCGCCGACCAGATGCAGGCGGTCGCTGACGCCCGCTTCCTTTGCGATTGCCGCGAGGTCGTCGCGGCTCGGGCCGGTGCCGGCAATCGCCACATGGACGTCCGGCAAGAGGCCGAGCGCACGGACGAGCACGTGCGGGTTCTTTTCCGGCGTCAGCCGGCCGGTGCTGACGACGAGCCTTGCCCCCGCCGGCAGGCCGAACGCGGCGCGCGCCGCAGCCTTGTTGGTGCGGCGATCAGGTCCGGCAACGCCGTGATCGATGCGGCGGAGGCGGCGGCGATAAGCAACCGGATAGGCGGCGAATTGAGCGAGCGTCCAGGCCGAATTGACGATGTTGTGGTGATAAAAGCCCCAGGCGCCGATCAGCCGGTCGAGCCTGGAGGCGATGCCGAGAAGGCCGCGCGTCATCGGCTGGCCGCTCTGATTGGCGATCAGATGCCGGGCCCCGGCGAGGCGGCCGCCGATCGTGCCGAACAGATTGCCCCAATACTGATAGGTGATGACGGCGTCCGGCCGTTCCCGGATCAGATAGCGGATGAGGCCGAAGGCCGCCCGCGCCCGGCCGGCGGGACCGCGCGGCGTCGATCGCAGAATGAAATCCGCATTTGGGTCGCCGTCATAGACATCCGTCTTGCGGTACATGAAGACGGTGCGCACATCGTGGCCGCGCGCCTGCAGGCCGGCGCCGACCATGTCAGATATGCGCTGCGCGCCGGCGGCCTCGGCCTGGGTCTGCACCTGAATGATTTTCACGATTGGTCGTCCGCAATTCCGTTCGATAGAACTTATAGACGAAGCTGCGTAAATCTGAAGCAATAGTCTTGGGCATGGTTACCTTAACCATGAACGCTTAAGGTTTACTGATAACCTTAACAGTTCCAATTCATTGAAAATAACACGAATACGGTGTTTTCTCCAGGGCAACGAGTGAGGCCATCGTTTCATGAAAACCAGACACTGCGCATCACTGCGTCCGGCCGGCGCCGGCCCGGACAACTTAACGCGTTGAAACGGATGGGAAAAAAGTTCAGGCGCCTGGTAGCACGGGATTATCCGGGTTGATCGATATGCGGAATTCGCGGCGATGATTACGGCAAGTCGATTACTCACCATATTGGTCGTCCTGTTCTTGGCCGCCGTGATCTGGGATGCCGGAAGCGTCGACGCGGAGGCCCGCAACGCCGCCGAATATGTGCGCTATGCGCTGTTCGCCGGCCTCTCCGCCCTGATCGTTCTGCTCTGCGGCGCCGCCGCCTACCGCAGTGGTTCGGTTCTGCAGATACCGGCCGGCCCGGCCCTGCTTCTTGCCTCGGTGCTCTACACCTGCCTGTCCGCCGCCTGGAGCGCAAACCTGGCGACGGCGGGGATGAAGGCGGTCCTGATCGCAACCGCGCTCGCCGTCACCCTGGCGATCTCGGCCATCTGGTCGCGGCGCAGCTTCCTCACCATCGTCGTCGTCCTGTGCGCGCTGTTCGTTGCCGCCGGCGCGGTCGTCGCCCTGGCCGTGCCCTCGATCGGGGTCGAGACCGGCTGGCTGCTTGAGGGCAAATGGCGCGGCCTGTCCAGCCAGAAGAACGGTTATGGCGCGCTCGCCGCGCTCGCCGTCGTCGGCATCGTGATCCTGAGCCTCGGCCGCATCAAGGCGAACGGACGGCGCTCGACGCTCCTGCCGCTGAGCCTCGTTCTCTTTTTCGTCTATTGCCTCCTGATGTCGGGCTCGCGCGGCGGCCAGTTCATCTGCGCCGTGGGCCTCGCCTCGGCCGGGTTCCTTTTCCTCCCGGCGCGCCTTCGGACCGTTATCCTCCTCCTGGTGCCGATCGTCGCCGTGCCGCTCGTTCCGCTCGGCGTCTTCACCTATTACAGCGACGCGACGCAGCTCGGCATTTACGGCATGACCTTCGATACCAGCAGCCGCACCACCATCTGGGCCTACGGGCTGAAGCATCTGAGCGGGCAGGAATTTTTCGGCTACGGCCTTTCGGGCTTCTGGACGCCGGAGCGGCTGGCGCTGTTCAAACGGGATCATGGCTGGGTGCTGGACAATTTCCACAACGGCTATCTGACCGTTCTGATCGAAGGCGGGCTGGTCGGCATCGCGCTCTTGATCTCGACCCTGGTCGCGAATTTCATGCATCTCTACCGGCGCGCCCTCACCTGGGACCGGTACGACATCTTCGGGTTCAGCGTCTTTTGCATGATCATCGCCCACAATTTCATGGAGAACGATTTCGGCCGCTCCACCGATCTGTTCTTCCTGCTCTATCTGGCAATCGCGTTCTCGCTCGTGCGCCGCGTTGTCCGCCCGAAACCGCGGCGAAGCACGGTCGTAGAGCCGCTTTTCGCCAGACCCGGATATTAACTAAATCCTAATGTTAACAATGATGTCGGAGCGTTTTTATCCTATGTGCAAAGCGGCTGCAGCAAAGGACACGGTCAGATGGCGGACGTAGTGACCCATCTCTACAACCGGCGTAGAGAGCGATACCGTCCGCGGCATTCCGCCCCGGAAGACGACGATTCTCATCTGCAGTTCGATCTGGAAGCGCTGCTCGGCTATCTGCTCGACAACATCAAGCTGGTGTTCATCTGTGCAGCACTCGGCATCGGCCTCGCCCTTGGCGCGTCGGCTGTGCTGCCGGCGAAATACACGGCGTCGACGGAAATCCTCATCGATCCGGCCGAACTCAACGTCGTGCGCGACAATCTGCTGTCGACCGACACCCAGCGGAATGCGCAGATCCTGAATGTCGAAAGCAAGATGCGCATCCTCATTTCGAGCAACGTCCTCAACAAGGCGATCGCCAATCTGGAGCTGACATCGGACCCCGAATATGTCGGCGGATTCGACATCAAATCACTGCTGGGATTGACCGGCGCCCACACGCCGCGCGATCTGCGCGCTCTCGACACGCTGTTGCAGCAGGTCCGGGCGAGCCGCGACGAGCGCTCGTTCGTCGTGACGATGTCGGTGACGACCAAGGAGCCGGCCAAGTCGGTACGGGTGTCGGAGGCGATCGTTGCGGCGTTCAGGGACGAACTGGCCCGCGCCGATTCGAACCGCGCCAACCGGGCGGCGCAGGAGTTGAGCGCCCGGCTGGTTCAACTCAAGAATGACGTGACCAACGCCGAGGAGGCGATGGAGAGCTTCCGCCGGGACAACAGGCTGCAACTCAGCGGCGGCGAACTGGTCAGCACGATCTCCATGACCCAGCTCAACCGGCAGCTTGCGGCGGCGAAGCAGAAGCTGGCCGAGACCAAGGCCTTCTACGACAATCTGATCGTGGAGATGCGGGACGGTGTCTACACCGCGGCGGCGGCGGGTTCGCCGACCCTGAATGCCCTGCGCAACGAATATTCGGACCGGCTGCAGGACGCCGAGACGCTGTCGCTGACGCTTGGGGCGCGACATCCGACACTGATTGCGGCCCGGTCGCGCGTCGAAACCACGCGAAAACTGATTGCAACGGAGATGGCGCGGATCGTCGAGAACGCCAAGGCGGACTATGAGCAGGCGGCTGCGGTGGTCGAGGACCTCAATCAGGACGCGGCAGCGGCCCAGTCAAATGTCGCCGTCGACAATGCCGCCGAGGTCAGGCTGCGCGAATTGAGGCGCGACGCGACCACCAAGGCGGCCATCTACGAAGCGTTCCTTGCCCGCGCCAAGCAGATGAACGAACGCGAGCGCATCAACACCACCAATATCCAGGTCATTTCCGAACCGTCGCCGCCGCTGAAGCGAAGCTGGCCGCCGCGCACGCTCATTCTCATCATCATGGGCGCGGCATTGGGGATCAGCGTCGGTGCCGTGGCGGCCATCTGGCGCGGCCATGTGCAGGCCCGCCGGTGGCCGGAACTGCTGTTCGGGAGGTGAAGTCGGACGATGAACGATCTCGCATTCCCGGTCGCGGGAGAGGATATCGCGGTCGACCTGACCGTCGAGCCGCGGTTTGACTTCCGCTCAAAGGGATATGCCGACCTCTTTCAACGCGGCGGCCCCTCGGTGTTCCAGAGCCCGTTCTGGCTCGAGGCGCTCTATCGGCGACTGGCGCCGAGGCTCGACGCCGAACCGGCGATCGTCGTCGCCCGCGATGTGGTGTCGCGGCAGCTCGTCTTCGTGCTGCCGCTCGTCCGCCAGACGCGGTTCGGCGTAACCGTCCTGCAACCTGCAGACATCGGCGTTTCCGACTATAACGCCATTGTCGGCGACGCCGACCGGCTCGAAAAGCTGAGCCGTCAGGCCGGGTTTCGCCGGCAGTTGAACGCCGCACTCGCGCCTTATGATCTGCTGCTGTTCCGGAAACAGCATCCGGCGGCCTTCGATATCGCAAAACTGCTCGATCGGCCGCGTGTTTCGGAAAACAAGAACGCCGCCTACGCGATCGATTTCAGCATGGGCTACGAGGCGTGGGCGAGGACGAAACTGTCGTCGTCCCGGCGCCATACCATCGCCCGCAAGCGGCGCAAGCTCGAACGCGAGGTCGGCAAGCCGGATTTCCGCGTTCTCAAGGATCCGGACGAGATCAAAGAGGCGTTCGCGTTCCTGCGCCGGGTGCGGGCGCTGCGGTTTCCGGGTGATCTGTTCAACCGCGACGAATACTACGAATTCTATCTCGGACTGGCGATCGACGAAGCCGAAACCGGCAATGTCGTGACGTTCGCATGCAGGCTCAACGGCCGGATCCTGTGTGCCGATTTCTGCCTGGTCAACGGGACGCGGCTCTACACCATCATCACCGGCTTCGAGGCGGCCGACGGTTTCGAGAAATACTCGATCGGCTATCTGTCGATCGCGGCACTGCTTCAGGACTGCGAACGGCTCGGCATGGAGGTGATCGATCTGACGATCGGCAACGAGGGCTACAAATCGTCGCTCGGCTGCGAGCGGACCCCGCTCTACAACGTCATTGCCCCCAACGGCCTTGGCGGGCGCGCGGCGATGCAGGTCTATGACCGTGGCGGGATGCTGAAATCGCTGGCGAAGAAATTCGCGCCGAATTTGCGCTAACCGCCCGAGCGCCCTTATCGCGCCGACGCCGCAATCGGCCGCCCTGTCTGTGACCGACGGCCGGCGGCACGGTCCCCTCCGATGAGACGGCACCGCGGATCGTCCGGACAACCGGCAATGACCGAATGAGCGGCGGGGAATACGCTCTAGCCGGCCGCCGCCATCTGCGCGCGGATGACCGACCGCAGCGTGTCGATCACCTCCGGGCCGTCGCCGCGGTCGATGTGCCAGAAGGTCCAGCCATTGCACGCCTCAAGCCCCTGAACCCGGGCGCCCATCTTGTGGATCGAGCCGGCATCGGTGCCGATCGAAAGCGTGCCGTCGGCCCGTACGATCGCCGAATGGCGCCGCTTGGCATCGGTCAGAACCGCGCCGGCCGGCACCAGCCCCGCCTCGACCAGGGCGCCGAACGGCACTCGCGGTTCGGCCCGCTTGCCGCGGCTGACCGCGACCGCCTCGTCTTCAAGCGGGTCGATCGCCGCGATCCGCTTTTCCGCCGCGTCCGCATAGACGGTGTCGCGCTCGATGCCGACAAAGTTGCGGCCGAGCCGTTTTGCCACCGCGCCGGTGGTGCCGGTGCCGAAAAACGGATCAAGCACGACGTCGCCGGGCGCGCTTGCCGCGAGCAATATCCGGTGGATCAGCGCTTCCGGCTTTTGTGTCGGGTGGGTCTTGCGGCCGTTTTCGTCCTTCAGCCGTTCGCCGCCGGTGCAGATCGGCAGGAACCAGTCGGAGCGCATCTGCAGGCCGTCATTGGCCGCCTTCAGCGCCTCGTAATTGAAGGTGTAGCCTTTCGCGCCTGCATCCCGGCTCGCCCAGATCAGCGTCTCATGGGCGTTGGTGAAGCGGCGGCCGCGGAAGTTCGGCATCGGATTGGCCTTGCGCCAGACGATATCGTTGAGGATCCAGAAGCCGAGATCCTGCAGGCTGGCGCCGACCCGGAAGATGTTGTGGTAGGAGCCAATCACCCACAGCGTCCCGCTCGGCTTCAGCACCCGCCGGCAGGCGAGCAGCCAGGCGCGGGTGAAATCGTCATAGGCGGAGAAACTGGAGAACTTGTCCCAATGGTCGTCGACCGCGTCGACCTTCGACTGGTCGGGCCGGGTAAGTTCGCCCTCGAGCTGAAGGTTGTAGGGCGGATCGGCGAAGATGAGATCGATCGAGCCGTGCGGCAGCTTTTCGAGCTGGGCGACGCAATCGCCGACATGGATCCGGTTAAGCCAGTCCGGATTCCCCAAAGACCTTTTATCCGGACCGGCTTCCCCGGTACGCACAACATTCCCGATACGCGGAGCACTCATAACGCACGACCTTTACGCAACACTCGAGCGTCATGGTTACCGGACAGGGTAAAAGATGATTTAAAGCGATCGGTAAAATGCCGATTAATCCACCGCGGCAGCGACGCGCCGCGTCGGCTATTCTTCGCTGCGCGTGTCCGCCGCCCGCACCGGCGCGAAGCTCCGCCGATGATGCGGGCAGGGGCCGTGCGCGGCGAGCGCACGCCGGTGCGCCGCGGTGCCATAGCCCATATGCCGCTCGAAACCGTAAGCCGGAAAGGCGCGGCCGAGCCGGACCATCAGCCGGTCGCGGGTGACCTTGGCGACGATGGAGGCAGCCGCGATCGACAGCGCGCGCCGGTCGCCCTTGATGAGCGCGCGCGCCGCGCAGGGCAGGCCGTCGGGCACGTCGCGGCCGTCGATCAGCGCATATCCGGGACCAAGCCCGGCGGCGGCCCGCGCCATTGCCCACAGGCTTGCGGCGCGGATATTCATGGCATCGATCCGCGCCGCCGGGGCCATGGCGACCGCCACCTCGGCCGAGGCGATGATGGCGTCGAACAGGTTTTCGCGACGGCGCGCCGTCAGCCTTTTCGAATCGTTGAGACCGGCCGGGATGCGGCGCGGATCAAGGATGACCGCGGCCGCCACCACCGGGCCGGCGAGCGGCCCGCGTCCGGCCTCGTCGATGCCGGCAATGCGCGCCGCGCCGGTTTTCTGAAGCGCGGTTTCGACCGCATAGTCCGGCCTGCTGTCGAGGGCGAACAGGGTGGGCGATTCGGGCAGTATGCGGACCATCGGCGGACTGTGGCCGCTTGGCCGCGCGACCGCAAGCGGCTGCGAAAAACGTTCTCGAAGCCCGAATGTCTGTTGGTTCAGAACAGCGCGAGTTGCCGATCGTCGAAAAACGGAGCCATGAACAGATCGGTGCGCAGCGCCGGCCTGGTCCGGTTCAGCTTCAGCCTGTCGCAGGCGATCTCGAAGCGGCGGCCGATCATCCAGGCGAACGGGCCGGTTCCCGACATGCGGCTGTGGAAGTCGGGATCGTTGTCCTTGCCCTCGCGCAGATCGCGGACGAGGCCGACGACGCGCCGATAGCGGTCCGGGTAATGCTTCAGCAGCCATTCCTTGAAGAGATCGGCGACTTCGCGCGGCAGCCGCAGCATGATGTAGCCGGCCTCGACCGCGCCAGCGACGGAGGCTGCATCGAGGATCGCCTCGATCTCCTGGTCGGTGAGGCCGGGGATCACCGGCGCCACCATCACCGCGGTCGGGATACCGGCGGCCGAAAGCCGCCGCATCGCCTCCAGCCGCCGCTGCGGCGTGGCCGCGCGCGGCTCCAGCCGGCGCGCCAGTCGGGCGTCGAGCGTGGTCACCGACAGCGCCACCTTGGCCAGGCCGCGCTCGGCCATCGATGCCAGGATGTCGGTGTCGCGGGCGACCAGCGCCGATTTGGTGACGATCGCGACCGGATGATTGGCCCGGTCGAGCACCTCCAGCACCTCGCGCATGATCCGGTATTCGCGCTCGATCGGCTGGTAGGGATCGGTGTTGGTGCCGATCGCGATCACCTTCGGCGTATAGCCCTTTGCCGAGAGTTCGCGCTCCAGCAGCCGGGCGGCGTCGGGCTTGGCAAAAAGCCGGCTCTCGAAATCGAGCCCCGCCGACAACCCCATGAAGGCGTGCGACGGTCGCGCATAGCAATAGGCGCAGCCGTGCTCGCAGCCGCGATAGGGATTGATCGAGCGGTCAAACGCGATGTCCGGCGAGGTGTTGCGGGTGATGATGGTCTTCGGCCGTTCGATCTGCACCTCGGTGACAAACGGCGGCAGTTCCTCCACCGTGCCCCAGCCATCGTCGAAGGCAACGTAATTCTCGGTCTCGAAACGGCCGCTTCTGTTGGACACCGAACCACGCCCGCGCCGGCGCTCCGGCGCGATCGCCTCGCCGCCCGCCTCCGTCTCGGCCCGCTTTTGTGCATCCGGCGTGAACATAAAGAGAACATAGCGCAAAACGGCCGATCCGGCAAGCCCGGTGGCCCGGCCTGGGGATAACCGGTTGGGGCGGGCGCTAAGCTTATGTTACGGAGCCTTATGATCAGCGTCGTCATCCCGACATTGAATGCGGAAAAAACGCTGGCGCCGACCCTGTCGGCGCTCATCCCCGCCACCCTGGCCGGCGTTGTCGGCGAGGTCATCGTCAGCGACGGCGGATCGACAGACGAGACCCTGGAAATCGCCGATCGGGCCGGCTGCACAATCGTTTCGGGACCGCCCGGACGCGGCGGACAGCTTGGCCGCGGCGCCGAAGCGGCGCGCCGCGACTGGCTGCTCTTCCTCCACGCCGACACGGTTTTGGAGCAGCGCTGGCATGACGAAATCGCCCGGCGCGCGCGAAGCGCCGATGCCCGCGACCGGGCTTATGCCTTCGCCTTTCGCCTCGCCGATGCCGGCTGGAAGCCGCGCTTTTTGGAGCGCATCGTCGCCCTGCGCTGCCGGCTTTTCGCCCTGCCATACGGCGATCAGGGCCTGCTCATCTCGCGAACGCTCTACGATGAGATCGGCGGATATTCCGACCTGCCGCTGATGGAGGATGTCGATATCGTCCGCCGGCTCGGCCGGCGCCGGCTCGAACTTTTGCGCGCCACCGCGACGACGGAAGCCGAGCGCTATCGCCGCGACGGCTATTTCCGCCGCATGACGAAAAACGCTCGCTGCCTTCTGCTCTATTTTATGGGCGCCGCGCCGGAGCGGATCGCCAGGGCCTATCGATGACCGACCGGTTCGGGCCCCGCCTTGTGGTGATGGTCAAGGCGCCGCTGGTCGGCCGGGTGAAATCGCGGCTGGCCCGCGATGTCGGGCCGGTCGAGGCGGCCCGCTTCTACCGGGTCGCGACCGCAGCGCTGCTGCGCCGGCTCGGCCGCGACCGGCGCTGGTCGACCGTGCTCGCCGTCACCCCCGACCGGATGCGCGCAGCACCGTTCTGGCCGCAGGACTTGCCGCGCATCGGCCAGGGCCCCGGCAATCTGGGTCGGCGCATGCAGGGCGTGATGGACCTTCTGCCGCCGGGACCGGTGGTCATAATCGGCTCGGACATTCCGGGCATCCGCCCCGAACACATCGGCAAGGCCTTCCGCTTTCTGGGCGCCGCCGATGCGGTGTTCGGCCCGGCCGCGGACGGCGGCTACTGGCTCATCGGGCTGAAGCGCCGCCCGCGCGTGCCGCAGATCTTCGGCAATGTCCGCTGGTCGACCGAGCACGCGCTCGCCGACACGCTTGCCAACTGCCGCGGCCTTAACGTGCGGTTTCTGGAGGTGCTGGAAGACGTCGATACCGGGGCGGAATATCGACGGTGGCGGAGGGGGGAGGTCAATGGCCGGGTTTGAGTGAAACGGTCCGGCCTCAGAATTTGCCGTTCTCGTTCTTCCATTCGCTGCGCGGGGCGATCGCCTCGATCGTATCCCAGTGCTCGACGATTAAGCCGTCGGCGATGCGGAAGAGATCATAAAAGCTTGAATGGACGCCGCGGCGGGTTCCCTCGCTCATGCAAAGAACGAAATTGCCCTCGGCGAGCACCTTGTGAAGCTTGTCGTACTGGATGGCGAAGCCATCACCGTCGGCGGCCTCCAGCGCCGCACGCAGCGCCGGGAGGCCGTCGGCGATCGCCGGATTATGCTGGATCAGTCCGCCGTCGACATAGTCCTCCAGAAGATCGAGCCGCCGTTGAACAAGCACGTTTTCGACGAAGGCGCGGGCGAATGCCCTGTTGGCCTCGGTCATTTCGAGATCGGTGATCTCGGTTGTGCCGTCCAGCATCCCGCGGCCGGAGGGATTGGGGCCCCGGCTGGGCTGGATATTGTCCCAGTGTTCGACGGCCTGACCATCCTCGAAACGGAAGACCTCGAACGCCACCCGAAGGCTGGCGAAATCGTACTCGTTATGGGCAAACGCGAAATCGCCGTCCTCGAAGACCCGCACGAAGGTGACGCGCGGTTCCGTCTTCGCCAGCCGCGCAAACAGCACCGCGAGGCCCTCGCTTCCCTCATGGGTCTGCGGATTGTGCTGGATGTATTTCGCTTCGTTGACGACGGCCGCCGCCATTGCGTCGCCGGTCTCAATGCCCTTGAGCAGCTTCTGGATAAGTTCCCGCTTCGATGGCTTTTGGTCCATTTGCTCGATCTCGATTTCGCCTGCATGTCCGGTCACGGTGTTAGAACAACCGCTGTCGCAACGGCACTATATCAAGCGGTGATCGGATTCTGTGCCCATGACCAGGATACTTCAGTGGATCGCAATAGGGATCGTCGACGCTGTGATGGCGGTGATCCCACGCAAGAAGCCCACGCGCGCTGCTCTGAAACAGTGCAAGATCGTGTCGCATCGCGGCGAGCATCATGAAAGATCGGTTTTCGAGAACACGCTGCGCGCTTTTCAGATTGCACACGACGCCGGTGTGTGGGGGATCGAGGCGGACATTCGCTGGACCGCAGACCTTGTCCCGGTGATCATCCATGATCCTGACGCAGGCCGGGTGTTCGGCAAGCAGATCAGAATTGCCGATATTGACTTTGACAGCCTTCGCCATGCCGTTCCCGAAATTCCCAGCCTTGCTGAACTGGTCGGGCAATTCGGCGGCAAAACCCATTTGATGCTGGAACTGAAGCGCGAAGGGTTCCCCGACATCGAGCGCCAAAGACAAATACTCGATCACCACCTTTCCGCGCTGAAACCTGAGCAGGATTATCATCTCTTGGCGCTTGAACCGGACCTGTTCGAGATGTTCGACATTCGCCCCCGGCAGTGTTGTCTGCCGGTTGCGGAAGCGGATTTTCGCGCAATGAGCGACAGGGCGCTGTCTTCCGGATATGGCGGCTTGACCGGTCACTATGCAGTGCTGACCGAGGACATCAGGCGCAAACACGAACGCGCCGGCCAGAAAATCGGCACCGGATTTATCCGCTCCCGCAATTGCCTATACCGCGAATTGAACCGGGGCGTTGAATGGATATTCAGCAACGATGCCGCGCGGCTACAGCGTGCTATTGGTGATTAGGGGGCTTCCCGCCGAGCGGTTATGTTTGGTGGACTATGATTTGCGGGATCACTGTCTGATCACGCGTAACGGGCTTTGTCCCGCCCCAAATGTTCATCTATGAAACGGACGGTCTGTTCGGCGTCAACCGGCTTGCCAAGATGGTAGCCTTGGCCGAATTGGCAGCCCAGTTCTTTCAATATGGACAACTGCTCCATTTTCTCGATGCCCTCGGCGGTCGTGTGCAGACCGAGCCCTTCGCCCAACGATAGGATCGCCTTTACGATTCGCATCTGTTTCTCGTCCGTTTCGAAATTGGAGATGAAGCAACGGTCGATCTTGATGCGGTCAAATTTGAGCTGGGATAGTTGCGACAGGTTGGAGTAACCGGTACCGAAATCGTCAAGCGCGATACGTATGCCCGCATTATGTAGGCCCTTGAGAATGGCGCTGGCGGTATCCATGTCCTGTACCAGCGAGGACTCGGTGATTTCCACCTCCAGACGCTGCGGAGGGAATGCCGCCTTGGCAAGGGTTGAAATCACCCGCAGACCGACCAAACGGTCGGAGAGCTGAACCGGCGAGAGGTTAAAGGACAGGGTCAGATCGTCCGGCCATGTCTTGGCGTCGCGACAGGCCTCCAACAACAGTTTGTCGGCGAGCTCGGTGATGACACCGATATCTTCGGCGACCGAGATGAATTTATCCGGTGGGACGAAACCTTGTCCGTTGCGGTTCCAGCGTGCCAGAGCCTCGAAACCGCGCAGCTTACCGGTTTTGAGATCGATCAGCGGCTGATAATGAGGCTTGATCTCGTCATTGGCCATGGCCGCCAGCAAATCCTGCTCCAGCTTGGATCGCTCGATGCTCAATGCCAGCATGGATGTTTCGAAGGAGGCAATGTTGTTCTTGCCGGACCTTTTGGCGCTATACAAGGCAAGGTCGGAATAGTGAATGGCGTCTTTGAGCTTGTCGCCGTCCTCGGGATATCTGGCCAGACCGATGCTGGCGCCGATATGGTTGGTGATGCCGTCGATCAGGATGGGTTGGGATATGTCTCGATGCAGCTGTCTGGCGATCTCGTCGAGTGTGGTGGTCTGCTTGAGACGAACAATGGCGAGGAATTCGTCTCCGCCTAGACGGAAGGCCATTTTCACCGCCTTGTTCGAGGTAATCCGTTCGGCCACTTCTTTAAGAAGTTTGTCACCACCGGCATGGCCCAGAAGGTCATTGGCCTTCTTGAAGCCGTCCAGGTCGATGGATACCAGACCGTACTTCCTGCCGCTGTCCTCCTTCGCGCTATGGTCGGCGCGCTCGATGAATTGTTTGAGATAGTGGCGGTTAGGTAGGCCGGTCAGGCTGTCATGCCGTGAGAGCCAATCGAGGTCGCTTTCTGCCTGCAGGCGACGTTCGATTTCCTTGCGCTGACCGGAATAATAGCGATATGCATTGAAGAAACCGGCAAGGCCGAGCACAACGACCGCAAGGAAAAGCTCGTCGAGTTCCCAGCTTTCATGGTCTTCCATAAATTCCGCTAACATCTCGAACGCTTCGTATTCGGCTCCGATCATCCAGATTATGATCGCGAGAACGAAAATCAGCGTCGGTTCGATAACATTCGGTTTAAGTACTTTCTCCAGCATAGTACTCAACTCTTGATGTTTATTTACCATTCCTTGGCAATTAAAAATTGAAATCATTTTTATTTGGTAAAGTCGATAACTCTCGATTTTGCGGATGCGATTACAAAGCTAACAATTGTTTAATTGTGCTTTCATGAAAACGTATCATCTGCACATGCGTGCTCGGCAGCGCGATGAAAGGTCGGCTTTGTCCTGCGGTGCTGCCTTGAAACACCTCCGCCCAAATTTCCGACAAGGGTCAACTGCACCATTTAGAGCATTTTTCCTCCGAAGTTGGGTGAATAACGGCCGCTAGTTTCGACTGCATCAAAGACCCGCTCCGCGCCCTTCCCGCCCCTCATCCGGATTTGGCGGAAGCCGGAAATGCCGGTCTGTAATTGAACAAATTGTGACAGGCTCTCGACCCCACGCGCCGCCGGCCAATTTGCCGACACACCGCCGCAATCCTCCGCTTGGCCCCCTAATGCCGTGCGCCGACCCGCAAGCCCGGCGCCGGGCGCTCCTCCAGGATTTCGCGGCGGAAGCGGTAGAGCGCCGCCGGTCGTCCGCCGGTGGCGGCGGCGACCGCGCCGGTCGGCTCCACCAATGCGGCCTTTTCGACGAGACGGCGGAAATTCTGCTTGTGCAGGTGCCGGCCGGAAATCGCCTCGACCGTGTTCTGCAGTTCGGTCAGGGTGAAGGCGTCGTGCATCAGCTCGAACACCACCGGCCGGTATTTGAGCTTGCCGCGCAGCCGGCTGATGGCGGTGGCCAATATCCGCCGGTGGTCGAACTGCATCGGCCGGCCGAGCCGCGGCGCCTCGCCCCGGTCGAGCGCCGCTGCGCGGCCGTCGCGCAGCGCCTCCTCGACGAGCCCGGCCTCGTAGAGCAGTTCGTAGCGGTCGAGCACCCGCTCCTCGTCCCAATGGCTCGTATCCTCGCCGAAGGCGAGTTTTAAGCGCACCGCGCGCGGCAGCGCCAGGCGCCGCTCCGCCGGGCCCGGCGTCTCGCCGGCCCAGTCGTGCAACAGCGGCATGATCACGTCGCCGAGGATTTCCGGGCGGCCGTCGCGCCAGTCCTCCCACGGGAAATAGCCGTACCAGGGCCGCCATTCGGCGCGATAGCCGGCGATCGTCGCACGCGTGTTCTCGCGGATGCGCGACAGCGCCAGATAGCCGATCGAGACCACGTGCGGGCCCTCGTCGCCGGGGCTGGCATGGCGGCCGCGATCGCCGAAGGTGTAGAGCTGCTCCACATGGCCGAGCTCGAGCGCCGCCTGCTCGCCGACCCAGGAGCGCAGGCCCATCTCCAGCGTGCGGTGGGCGAGCGGGTTGAACGGGCCGAACGGCAGCGCGTCGCGGGCATCGCCGGCGCCGGCCTCGTCGCGCGTCGTCACCAGGATCAGCGGTTCGAGTTTTTCAACCGCGACGATCGCCGCATTGAGGCCGATTTCGATCGATTTCGATCGCGGCTCCATGCTCAGCCCCGATTGCCGATCGTCATGGCGAAGGGATCGCCCTCAAACGCGAACGCGCCGCGGCCGATGCCGCTGACGGCCCGGATCATCCGGCCGCGCCGCCCGAGCAGATCGTCGGCGAACGTCACCAGCCGCATGTTCGGCGTCGCCGTCGGCGATTTGCGGCGCATTTCCGAGGCGATCTCGATCTCGTCCCGGTGCGGGGCAAGGGCGCAGACGGCGATGAACGCGGCCGCCGTCGAGCGACTGATCCCGGCCCAGCAATGCACCACCATCGGCGCCTCGCGCTCCCAGCCGCCGACGAAATCGAGGAACCGCGAGACGTGATGGGCGCCCGGCGGCGTCAGCCCGTCGATCGGCTCATTGATGTCGTTCATGCCGAGAAAAAGGTGGTGTTCCGGCGAAATTTCCGGCGGCCGCAGAACCGCGGTGCCCTCGTTGATCAGCGTGACCACGCGCTCTGCGCCCGATTCTTCGACCGTTTCGTGCAGGCGGGCAAGGGAGCAGACATATATCGTCATGATCGTCTCGGTAACGGCGCGGCGATTCGCGAGCCTGTCATGCCAACACATACGCCAGATGACACTGTCGGTCATCCGCGGGCCCGATCGGCCGCGGTCAAAAATAGGGCAGCAATCTTCATATGGATTCGATGTCGCCATTTTCCAGCCGCGATGAATGCGGGTGGAGTTCTGCACGTTGACGCTTTTACTGTCGTGGTTAAGTCCGGTACCAGTATGGGGTGTTGGGCAAGGCAATGGGTTTTCCGCCTCGAACGTGCCGGTTTGCCCGCTTATTTCCCGACCCGCACCTTCCCCGCGAAAGCGGGGAACCATTGGCGTGGGCCACAAGCTCCGGTCCTATTGATGATTTCGAGAGATCGACCGGATCGCGGCCGGCATACCGTGTTGAGCGGGGCAATGGGTCCTCGCTTCCGCGGGAACGGTGAATTTGGTTGGCGCTTG
Organism: Rhodobiaceae bacterium; assembly: GCA_028278505.1. Lineage (GTDB taxonomy): Bacteria > Pseudomonadota > Alphaproteobacteria > Rhizobiales > JAKPQE01 > JANQEG01. The sequence goes on along the minus strand of JANQEG010000142.1, from coordinate 20,472 downwards.
AGCGGGCTGCCCCACCCTACTCACCGGACCTGCCGTCGCCGGAAAGGTCGGCGAAGCGCGTAAGAAAAAGGCGTTCGGCCTTGGTCGCGGTGATCGGCGCGAGCAAATCCTCGACTTCCGGCCGGTCGCGGCCGATCCCCGTCGGCCGGCCGAAGAACTTTCCGGCCTCGGCCGTCGAGAACCCGGCGCGCAATGTCGCCTCGAAATAGGCGGCAATCCGGTCGGCGCGCTTGATTTTTTTGGCGAGGTCGGCGGGCAGATCGGCCGGCAGCGCGAAGCGCAGATGGATCGCCACCGAAAGCCGCGCTTCGACCGATTTATAGTCGCCGCCCATGACCGCCTTGAACGGGCTGATCATGTCGCCGATGACGTATTCGGCGGCATCGTGCAGAAGCGCAGCTCGACGCCAGGCCCTGCCGGCCGTCGGCTGCAGCGCCCCGAAAATCCACTCCACGAACAGCGAATGCTGGGCGACCGAGAGCGGATGGGCGCCGGTGGTCTGTCCGTTCCAGCGCGCGACCCGCGACAGGCCGCGCGCGATGTCTTCGATCTCGACGTCGAGCGGCGAGGGATCGAGCAGGTCGAGCCGGCGCCCGGAGAGCATGCGCTGCCAGGCGCGGAATGGCGGGGTGTGTGCGGGCATCGGGGTCTGTCTTAACGGAATTGCGTCGTCCCGGTCATTCGGCCGCGCCGGCATCGTCGCTCCAGGCAAAGCCGGACCAGTCCGGAAACGCAATTTCCAATGGCGTATCGCCGGCGGTGATCTTGTCGCCCGCGTCGAGCGCGGCCTTGGCCCGGTCGAGGCGGATCATGGCGATGCCGCGCGCACCCGCCGACGAGCCGAGCGTGCCGATCGGCTTGCCGGCCGCGGCGATCTCCGTGCCCCGTGCCGGCAGCGCGACGTCGGCCGATACCATGACACAGCGCTTGCGCGCCGTGCCGCGATGCTCCATGCGCGACACCACCTCCTGGCCGACATAGCAGCCCTTGGCGAAGTCGAGCCCGTTGAGCTTGTCCATGTCGATATCGTGGGGAAACACCTCGCCATAGTCGTAGTCGTGGCCGGCGATCGGCACGCCGAGCCCGATCCGGTGCTCGTGCCAGTCATCGTCGTCGGCCTCCGCATAGCCGGACTCCTCCAGGAGCGTCAGTGGTGCTGCGGCCGGCAGGTAGATGCGCCAGCCGAGCGCCGCCAGCCGCGGATCGCGCAAGATGACGGTCTCGAACAGCGCCGGGCGCTGCTCGCCGCCCCACGCTGCAATCACCCGGTAGCTGTCGCTGACATCGACGATCTCGACCTTGGCCCGCAGCTTGTAGAGGCCGAGACGCTTGACGAAATCGGCGATCTGCGCCGCCGGCAGGTCGACCACATAGCCGTCATGATCGATCGCGATCAGGAAGTCGAACAGAACCTTGCCCTGAGGCGACAGAAGCGCGCCCTGGCCGCCGTTTTCGGCCGCCAGGCGGTCCATGTTCGTGGTGATGAGGCCCTGCAGGAAGGACCGCGCCTCCGGGCCCGAAATCTTGGCTAAGCCGCGCTCGGCGAGCACCGCATACCGGCCGTTGCTCATCGCCTCCACCCTTTGCAATACGCCTCTTGGATGTATAGGGCGAAGCCGCGGCCGGCAAGCCGTGGCGATGCATTCACTCTTTCATCAGTTCGCCGTCCGGGTGAAAGGCGTGGAAGACGAAGGCGAAGGTGACGTCGTGAACGACCTCGTCTTCGCCGCCGGAGCCGGCGCGCACGGCGCGGACATTGCCGACGTCGTAGCCGTCCGATATCTGCGCGGTATCGAGCGCCGAATTCTGCCCCTCCTGCCAGCTCAGCTCGACATCGCCGAGCCGCACCCGGCCCTTCCTGCGCAGCACCGACATCATGACGCCGCGCGGCATCCCGCCCGCCTTGACGACGACGACGCGGGCCATCGGCGGCACGTCGTCCGGCAGTTCGCCGGTAAAGAGCGGGTAGGGCAGGGCGCGGCTGTCATAGTCAACGTAGGGGTTGCGGCCGTAAGGCCGCAGGTTCGGCCGGTTCGGCACCAGCACTTGTGCCCGCGGATGGTCGCGGCGGAAGCGCTCGAACGCCTCGACCCGGGCCGGGATCATCTTCAGCATGCGCCCGCTGTGGCGGCCGACGATGCCTTCGCCGGTGAACTGCTGCCACCAGCTTTCGCTCGCCCGGTCGTACATGACGAGATCGGAATTGCGCAACAGCCCGGTGGTGCCGAATTCGACCGCTTTGCCGTCGATGCGCCGGTCGAAGACGATCGCCGAATTGCATAACGGGCAATAGGTGACGGCCACCGGTAGGTCGCCGACCGTGTCGTTGACGATCTCGTGCCAGATCAGCACCCGCAAGGGATAGGCGCGGACATCGTCGCCGATCGCAAGCCTGATGACCGGCTCCTTGTCGCCGAGCGTCGTGTCGTCTTTGGCGGCGATGAATTGGGGATCGTCGATCGACGGAATACCGTCCTTTTTCGGCCCGCCGGAAAGGATTTCCGAATAGGGCACCGCGTGTTTTGAGAAATCCGTGGTCCAGCCTTCCGCCGTCCATCGCGCCGGATTGGCGCCGGCGGTCGCGACGACGCCGACCAGGAGGGCGGCAGCAATGAGTATCGCGAAACGGGACACGGACGATCGGGCTCCGGCGGATTTTATGCAAGAAGAGCCTATGGCGCCGGCGCCGCGACCGCCAATCACGGTGAGTCAAATGGGGGTGAGGGCGACGTTAAACGAGCCGGTTACATGTTCTTCCCGACGGCCTTGATTCTCCGCTACCTCAACTGCCCTCCCGCAAAATCGCCTCGTAATCCCGGCCGCCGGCGAAAATGTTCGTGATCAAGACGGTCCCAGCTTCGATCCGATAAAGGATGACCGCGCTTCTCTCGAAGGGGACCATGCGGATACCGTTGCCTAAATCGTTGCGCATGACGCCGCCCCGCGGAGCATGTCCGATCGTCTCGCAGCGGGCATAGATGCGATCCGTATAGGCGATGGCGGTCATCAAATCGCGGCTCTTTTCCAGCACGTATTCGAAGATCGCCGCCAAGTCGTCCTTTGCGATCTGCGTGTACGCGACCGGCAGACGCTGCATCGCCTACTCGTCGTTTCCCTGGCTGGCATAGAGCGCATCGAGATAGGTGCGCATTTCGTCGCTGCTCAGCCTCGGTCGCGTGTCATCGACCGAATGCTCGATTCTGGCGCGGATTGCGGCCATGCGCGCTTCGTGTTCCGCTTCCTGCCGCAGCCAGTTGCGCATCGCCTCGCGCAACACTTCGCTGGTCGACGCATAAGCGCCCGACTTCACCCGGCGCTTGATCTCGCTGGCCATATCTTCCGGCAGGGTGATGCTGAGCTTTTCCGTCATCTCATCGCTTTCGGACCAATTTTGTTCCGAAATGGTAGGATAAAATCCTACTTGGTGCAATTTATGTCGGCGTCGAATTCATCCCGCGATGATCGGCCTCATAGCACCATCGCCCAACTCCGCCTGATCACCTCCGCCGTCCCCTCCGTCATCGCGATTTCGGAAAGCGCGTCGAGCTTCGCCCAGCGCACGTCCATGGCGTCGTCGCCGGCGCGCGCTTCGCCGGACAGCCAGCGCGCCGCAAAGACGGCGACGACGAAATGGCGGTCGAGCCGGCCGGCGTCATCGGCGCGGATGATCTCGACCAGATCGACGCGGCCGGCGATTTCCGCTTCAACGCCGGTCTCCTCGAAAAGCTCGCGATGCGCGGCGTCTTCCAGGGTCTCGCCGAATTCCACATGGCCGCCGGGCAGGCTCCATATGCCCTTGAGCGGCGGTTTTGCGCGCTGAACGAGCAGCACGTCCTTGCCGCGCCACACCGCAATGCTGGCGCCGAGCACGGGGCGGCGCGATTGCCGATCGGGCTCAGCGGAATGAGGCATCAGGGAAAGAGGCCTTCGATGGCGTTCCGGGCGCGTCGATCGCCGGCGCTGTCTGTTCCGCGTCGGTCATGTCGTCACATCTCCCGTCGTCTTTGATAACGCCGGTCGGGTTTAATTTCTATAATGGCGCCGATTTGCGTTGGATTGCCAACGCCTGGAACGGTGGGAGCCCGCCCATGTGCGGAAGATACGGTTTGAGCGCGGCACCGGTAAAGGTGCGCGCATTCTTTGGCTATGCCGATACGCCGAACTTCCCGCCGCGCTACAACATCGCGCCGACGCAGCCGATCGCGATCGTCCGGGGCGATGCCGGGACGCGCCGCTTCGCGCTGGTGCGCTGGGGGCTGCTGCCGTCCTGGGTGAAGGAGCCGGGCGACTTCCCGCTGCTGATCAATGCCCGCAGCGAAACCGCGGCGGAAAAGCCGGCCTTTCGCGCGGCGATGCGCCATCGCCGCTGTCTCATCCCGGCAAACGGATTCTACGAATGGCGGAAGACGCCCGCCGGCAAGCAGCCCTATTGGGTGCGGCCGGCCGATGGCCGCCTCCTTGCCTTTGCCGGTTTGTGGGAAATCTGGTCGGATCGCGACGGCGGCGAGATCGAGACGGCGGCGATCCTGACGACGGCGTCGAACCGGCGGCTTGCGGACATCCATGACCGCATGCCGGCGGTCATCCCGCCGTCCGCCTTCGACGCCTGGCTGGACACCGCCGGCCACGCTCCGGGCGACGTTGCCGATCTCTTAAAACCCGCGCCCGATGACGCATTCGAGCCGGTTCCGGTCAGCCGCCGGGTCAACCGCGTCTCCAATGACGATCCGTCGCTGCAGGAACCCGATGCGCCGGCGGCCGCCGCGGCGGAGGCGGAAACCGATCCGCCGCAAGCCGACGACGATGTCGACCCGCAAGGCAGCCTGTTCTGAAGGGGTAGAGCATTCATATAAAACGGCGCTTCAAAGACTTGCGCCGTTTCCGACGATCTCTGCGCCGTCATTGCGAGGAGCCGAAGGCGACGAAGCAATCCAGACCTGAGCCAGCGGCCCTGGATTGCTTCCCCCGGCCTCCGCCGGGGTCGCAATGACGATAGTTGTGACCCAGTGTTCACCAAATACCCACTCGCAGACGGTGCCGCTTGGTATCAATTCTGCGCCGGGGCGCTGTCGGCAACCGAATCATCGGCGCAGCGCTGCCGTGTCCGGCAGATCTGGTAGGGCACCTTGGTGCGCCGGAATTCGATCGTCCAGCGGCAGGCGCGCCTTGCTCCGGTGCTGCGGCATTTCTCGATTCTCTGCGGTTGCCGGGTCCAGCGATAGGCGGTCTTGCAGGCCTCATAGGGCGTGCAGACGGCCTCGGCGGCGGCCTCCGCCGCGTGCGCCGGGCCCGCACCCGACGAAATGCCGGCAAGCAGTCCCCCAACCATCAATACGTAGGTCCGAACAGCCATCGACGTCTTCCGAAATGTCCGTCGTCAGACGGTGTCCGATCGCCGTTGCCAAAGGGTAAATGCTTTGTTTCGCCCGAAGTGTTGTCTGTCCGCTGCGTGTACCTGGCGCGGGAAGAAAACCCTCCCGATTGTGGCCATGAGAGTCACACGTCTTGCCGATTTGCGCCGCTCTGGGCGCGAGAAATCTGCGCGCAAGGACAGCCTCTCGGCACCTCACCCGCGAAAGCGGGTGTCCATTGGCCGATCCGCCACTGTTAGCGCTTGTTTTTTCAGTCGAATCTCCACCTGCAATAGCCGACGACATAGCGTATCGAGGGGATAATTGGATTCCCGCTTTCGCGGGAAAGGTGGACCAAGGCAAGGCAACGCCAACTGACCATCGCGTCAATCTGGCGACGTTCGAACAGGGGTACTTCCTGAAATTGCCCCCCCGCCCCCGACCCGTCCCCTTGAACGGAAAGGGGTGTTACACACCATAGCTACCGATGCTCTACCCCGCCGATGGCGGCGCCTTGAGCCGTTTGGCGAAATTGATCCGTTCTTCCCGCGCATAGCCGAGCGCTTCATAGAACGCGGCGACGGCGTCGTTGTCGGCACGGACCATCAGATTGAGCTTCCACACGCCGCGCGCCCGCAGCCACGCCTCGATGGCAGCCATCATCTGCCGGCCGAGGCCGCGGCCCTGAAGCGCGGGATCGACGGCGAGGTAGTAGACCGCACCGCGATGGCCGTCATGGCCGACCATGGCCGCGGCAACCGGCGTCGCCGCGCCGGCAAGCCGGCCGACAAGGATCGTTGAACTCGGCCCGGTGCGGGCAAAGGTGATATCGCGTTTCGGATCGTTCCAGGCGCGGGTCAGCCCGGCGCGCCGCCACAGATCGGCAATCGCTTGGGCGTCGGCATCGCCGATTTCGTCGATATCGAGATGGCTGTCCATTGCGCTCTCCGGCCATTCGGAAAGCGGCCGATCATAGCGGCGGGCCGTCTTTCGGCAACAACAATCGCGCCAGCCTAAAGCAGCTTGCCGGGATTGAGGATGCCGTTGGGGTCGAACGCCTGCTTGATGCGGTGCATGAGGTCCAGTTCGAGCGCGCTTTTGACGCCGGGCAGGAGGTCGCGTTTCATCACGCCGATGCCGTGTTCGGCCGAGATCGAGCCCGAATGGTTTTGGACGATGCCGTGCACGATAGCGTTGACCTCGACCCAGCGGTCGAGGAACTCGGCCTTGTCGGCGCCGACCGGCTGGGAGATGTTGAAGTGGATGTTGCCGTCGCCCATATGGCCGAACGGCACCGGCCGGCATCCGGGCACTGCCCGTTCCACCGCCGCGCACGCCTCGGCGAGGAAGGCCGGGATCGCCGCGATCGGTACCGAGACGTCGTGCTTGATCGAGCCGCCTTCCGGCTTCTGCACTTCCGAAAGGGCGTGCCGCATCGCCCAGAACTGCTCTCTCTGGGCCACCGAGGCGGCGATCGCCGCATCTTCGATCCGGCCCGCCTCGGCCGCTTCGCCGAGCAGCGTCTCCAGCGTTTCGTCGAGGCGATTGCCGGGCTCGGGCGACGACAGTTCGATCAGCACGTACCAGCGATGGCTGCCGCGAAGCGGGTCGCGCGCGCCCGGACCGTGGCGCAGCACGAAGTCGAGGCCGATCCGCGGGATCAGCTCGAACGCGGTCAGCATCGGCCCGCTTGCCGCCCGCGCCATCTCGAACAGCGCCAGCGCATCCTCGGCCGAATCGAGGCCGACGAAAGCGGTCGCCTGCGCCTTCGGGTTCGGGAAAAGCTTCAACACGGCGGCGGTGATCACGCCCAGCGTGCCCTCGGCGCCGATAAATAATTGTTTCAAATCGTAACCGGTATTGTCCTTGCGCAGCGCCCGCAGCCCGTCCCAGATGTCGCCATTCGCCAACACCACTTCGAGGCCGAGCACCAGATCGCGGCTGTTGCCATAGGCGAGCACGCCGACGCCGCCGGCGTTGGTGGAGAGGTTGCCGCCGATCTGGCAACTGCCTTCGGCGGCAAGGCTGAGCGGAAACAGGCGGTCGACTTCGTCGGCCGCCTCCTGGATGCGCTGCAGGACGACCCCGGCCTCCGCGGTCAGCGTGTAGCCGGCGGCATCGATTGCGCGGATTTTGTTCATCCGATTGAGCGAAAGCACGATTTCGGCGCCGGAAAACGGAATCTGGCCACCGACGAGACCGGTATTTCCGCCCTGCGGCACGACCGGGCGGAGCGCCGCATCGGCGATCGCCAGCACGCCCGCGACCTCCGCCGTCGACTTCGGGCGCACCACCATCGCCGCCCGGCCCTGATAGCGGTCGCGCCATTCGCTCAGATGCGGCGCCATGTCGTCCGCCGAAAGCAGCACCTGATCGGCGCCGACGACGGCGGAAATCCGCTCGACGATGTTCTCTGCATTGGCTTGGCGCGCGGTCATTGCGGTGCACTCTATAGTCACGTTTTTCGCCCGTCGAGGCGCATCCGGCGGATCGGCGCTGCTTGATGGGGCCGCGGCCCTGTGCCATAGGAAGCTTCCTTTTAAGAACGATCGGGGGGCCCCATGGCCGAGGCGTGCGGACTGATGGCGGGCAAGCGCGGGCTTGTCATGGGCGTGGCCAACAACCGCTCGATCGCCTGGGGCGTCGCCAAGGCCTGCCGCATGCAGGGGGCGGAACTCGCCCTCACCTATCAGGGCGATGCGCTGCGCAAGCGCGTCGAGCCGCTGGCCGCCGAACTCGACGCCATTGTCGCCGGCCATTGCGATGTCACCGAGCCCGAAACCCTCGACGCCGTCTTTGCCGAGATCGACCGCAACTGGGGCGGGCTCGACTTCGTCGTCCACGCCATCGCCTATTCCGACAAGGACGAGCTGACCGGCCGCTATGTCGACACCTCGGCCGAAAACTTCACCAACACCATGCTGATCTCGGCCTATTCGTTCACCGCGGTCGCCCAGCGCGCCGAAAAGCTGATGACGGACGGCGGATCGATGCTGACGCTGACCTATTACGGCGCGGAGAAGGTAATGCCGCACTACAACGTCATGGGCGTCGCCAAGGCGGCGCTTGAGGCCAGCGTCCGCTATCTGGCCGCCGATCTCGGCAAGTCCAGTATCCGCGTCAACGCCGTATCGGCCGGGCCGATCAAGACGCTGGCGGCCTCCGGCATCGGCGATTTCCGCTATATCCTGAAGTGGAACGAATACAACGCGCCGATGCGCCGCACGGTGACCATCGACGAGGTCGGCGACGCCGCGCTCTACCTGCTTTCCGATCTCGCGCGCGCTGTGACCGGCGAGGTCCACCATGTCGATTCCGGCTATCACGTGGTCGGCATGAAGGCGCCTGACGCCCCGGACATCGCCGCCGTATGAGACGGGGCAGCGCGATGGCCGAGCGCAACCGCACCGTCCGCCTCGCCCGCCGCCCCATCGGCGCCGTTACCCGCGACGATTTCATCATCGCCGATGAGGCGCGGCCGGTCCCGGGCGATAACGAGATCGTGGTGCGCGTGCGCTATCTGTCCATCGATCCGGCCATGCGCGGCTGGATGAATGAGGGCAAGTCCTATGTTCCGCCCGTTGCGCTCGGCGACGTCATGCGGGCGCTCGCCGTCGGCGAGGTGGTCGCATCGAACCATGACGGGTTTTCGCCCGGCGACGCGGTGACCGGGCTCTTCGGCGTTCAGCGCTATGCCGTCAGCGACGGCCGCGACGTCGAAAGGGTCGATACTGAGCGGGCATCGCTGCCGTGCTGGATCGGCGGCCTCGGCATGCCGGGCATGACCGCCTATTTCGGCCTCACCGATGTCGGCCGGCCGAAAAAGGGCGAGACCGTGGTCGTCTCCGCCGCCTCCGGCGCGGTCGGATCGCTGGTCGGCCAGATCGCCAAGATCCTCGGCTGCCGCGCCGTCGGCATTGCCGGCGGCGAGGAGAAATGCCGGTATTTGACCGAAGAACTCGGTTTCGATGCCGCCGTCGACTACAAGGCCGGCCGGCTGCAGGCCGATCTCGTCGCCGCCACGCCGGACGGCATCGACGTCTATTTCGAGAATGTCGGCGGCGTCATTCTGGAGGCCGTGCTCGATCGCATGAACGCGTTCGGGCGCATCCCCGTGTGCGGTCTGATCTCCGTATACAACGCCACCGAGCCGCAGCCCGGTCCGCACAATCTCCGCTCGATTCTCGTCAACCGGCTCAAGATGCAGGGCTTCATCGTGTTCGACTACCGCGATCGCTACCGGGAAGGGGTCGAGGCGCTGTTGAACTGGCACGAGACCGGACTGCTGAAATTCCGCGAAGATGTCCGCCCCGGCGGCGTCGATGCCTATCCGGACATGCTCAACCTGCTGTTCAGCGGCGGCAATTTCGGCAAGCTCGTGCTGGAAATCTGACGCCATCGCAATGCCGATCTATTTCCTCCGCCACGGCCAGACCGACTGGAATGTTGACGGTCTTCTGCAGGGCCAGACCGACACGCTGATCAACGAAACCGGCCGCGCCCAGGCGCGCGCCAATGCGGCGCGGCTGGCCGAAGTCCTGGCCGACGCCGGACACGATCCGCGCGATTTCGACTATGTCGCCAGCCCGCTCCGGCGCGCCTGCGAGACGATGGAGCTTTTGCGCGGCGGACTCGGGCTTGAAGCGGCCGGCTACCGCACCGACCGGCGGCTCATGGAGATCGCCTTCGGCGACTGGGAGGGGCGCAGCTACCGCCAGATCAAGCGTGACGACCCTGAGGCGCATCGGCTGCGCCAGGCCGACAAATGGTCCTATCGGCCGCCGGGCGGCGAAAGCTATGCGATGCTGTCGGAGCGTGTGCGGGCCTGGTATGGCGAGATTGCGGGCCCCGCGATTGTCGTCGCCCATGGCGGCGTCGGCCGCGTGCTCAGCGGCCACATCGGCAGCCTTTCCCCGGCGGAGACGATACGGCTTCACGTGCCGCAGGACCTGGTGATGGCGATCGACGACGGCGGCTGCCGCTGGCTGTAAATACGCGTTTATTCGAGAATATCGATATCGGCCAGCGTCTTCTTGCCGTCGACCACGTCGAAGAAGACGACGACCTTCTGCCCCGAATTGAGGCCCTCGATGTTGAATTCGTCGGGGATTTGGAACTGGCTGCCGTCGTTCAGCACGATCATGCCGTTTTCCGTGTCGATTGCCTTGATCGTCCCGTCAACGTCGTCGGCGGCCGCGGCACCGGCGGTGAGCAGGAGGCCGAGGAAGGCGGCGCAGGACAGAAGCTTTTGCATTTTGTCAACTCCGATACCAATCGAGGCGCGTGCGTCGCGATTCGCACAATCCTCGCCATTGGAAAGAATTGCTGTGGCGATTTTTCGGCACAGGTCTAAGCTCTGGAACGGACCGGCGCAATCCACCCGCGTCACTTTGGCCCGTGCTTGCCCGGTGCAGCACATCGCGCTACGAACGTCGGGAGCGCGGGCGCGGTCGGGGCGTGGGGGCAGTCTGACCGGCGCGTTTCCGCCGGCAGACCGCTTTCAGGGCGATCGCGGTTTCGGGGAAGTCGAGTAAACAGCTCATGTCGCACAACAGCTACGGCCATATGTTTCGCGTAACCACCTGGGGCGAAAGCCACGGGCCGGAGATCGGCTGCGTCATCGACGGCTGTCCGCCGCGGATCGAGATCTCGGAAGCGGAAATCCAGGCCGAACTCGATCGCCGCCGGCCCGGACAGTCCCGCTACACGACCCAGCGCCGCGAACCGGACAAGGTGAAGATCCTCTCCGGGGTGTTCCGCGAACACGATGACGGCCCGCTGCTGACCACCGGCACGCCGCTGGCTTTGAAGATCGAGAACGTCGACCGGCGCTCCAAGGATTATGCCGAGATCGCCGAGACCTACCGGCCCGGCCATGCCGACATCGTCTACGACATGAAATACGGCATTCGCGACCATCGCGGCGGCGGCCGGTCTTCGGCGCGAGAAACCGCGATGCGGGTCGCTGCCGGCGCGGTTGCGCGCAAGATCGTGCCGGGCCTCGTCGTGCGCGGTGCGCTGATCCAGATCGGCGACATCGCCGTTGATCGCAGCCGCTGGCAGTGGGAGGAACTGGACCGCAATCCGTTCTTCTGCCCGGACGCGATCACGGTCGCCAAATGGGCCGACCGGCTCGATGAGGTCCGCAAGAACGGCTCCTCGCTCGGCGCCGTCGTCGAGGTGATCGCCGACGGCGTGCCGGCCGGCCTCGGCGCGCCGGTCTACGGCAAGCTCGATGCCGACATCGCCGCGGCGCTGATGTCGATCAACGCCGCCAAGGCGGTCGAGATCGGTGCCGGATTTGCGGCCGCGGCGCTGACCGGCGAGGAGAATGCCGACGAAATCCGCATCGAGGACGGCCGCCCGCATTTCCTCTCCAACAATGCCGGCGGTATCCTCGGCGGCATTTCGACCGGCCAGCAGATCGTCGCCCGGTTCGCCGTCAAGCCGACCTCGTCGATCCTGACGCCGCGGCGCACGATCGACCGCGCCGGGCGCGAGGTCGACATCGTCACCAAGGGCCGGCACGACCCTTGTGTCGGCATCCGCGCCGTGCCGATCGGCGAAGCGATGCTCGCCTGCGTGCTCGCCGATCACTATCTAAGGCATCGGGGACAGACCGGCGGCGCCTGACCGCCCGACGCTCTAGGAGAACCGTATGACCATCGATTTCGCCCGCGTCGTCGACGCCATCCGGGCCTTCGAACGGGGCGAGATCGTCATCGTCACCGACGATGACGACCGCGAGAACGAGGGCGATCTGGTCATGGCCGCTGCGCTCGCCACGCCGGAGAAGATGGCCTTCATCATCCGCCACACCTGCGGCATCGTCTGCACGCCGATGCCCCGCGAGGAGGCGCGGCGCCTGCACCTGGAGCCGATGGTCGCCGACAATGATTCCGCCCACGGCACCGCCTTTACGGTTTCCGTCGACTACCGCCACGGCACCACCACGGGCATTTCAGCCGATGATCGCTGCGCCACCGTGCGCGGGCTCGCCAATCCCAATTCGGGGTCGGTGGATTTCGTCCGCCCCGGCCACATCTTCCCGCTGATCGCCAAGGAGGGCGGGGTGCTGATGCGCTCCGGCCATACCGAGGCCGCCGTCGATCTCGCCCGCCTTGCGGGCCTCGCGCCGGTCGGCGTCATCTGCGAACTCGTCAACGATGACGGCACGGTCAAGCGCGGGTCCGAAGTTGCCGGCTTTGCCGAGGAGCACGGCCTGCCGATGGTCTCCGTCGCCGATCTGATCGCCTACCGCCAGCGCCAGGAGCATCTGATCGAGCGCGTCGGTGTCGTCGACATCGACACCTTTGCCGGCCGGGCCAAGGCGGTCAGCTATTCAACGCCATGGGATCCGATGCAGCACCTGGCGATCGTCTATGGCGACATCCGCGACGGCCGCGACATTCCGGTGCGGCTGCATCTGGAATCGGTGATCGACGACGTGTTCGGCGACTGCGAAGGCATCCGCACCGCCATGCGGCGGATCGGCGAGGGCGGCCGCGGCGTCGTCGTCTACCTGCGCGAGGGATCGACCGGCGTCGCCTACGGCGCCCCGCACCGGCCGCGCGAGGAGTTCGACGTCGAACGCCCGGCCGCCGAAATCCGTCAGGAGCAATGGCGCGAGATCGGCCTCGGCGCGCAGATATTGAAGGATCTCGGCATCTCCTCAATCAGGCTGCTCGCCTCGCGGGAGCGCCATTATGTCGGCCTCGAAGGCTTCGGCATCGAGATCACCGCAACCGAGATCAAGGAGAGTTAGGGCATTGGATTTCGCGATTGAGTCGGCGGGCGACATCGAAGTACCGCAATAGTCTTGTCATGCCCGGGCTTGTCCCATTGCCGTTCGGTTTAGGCGTTTTCGGATGGTGTCGATCCTTGCTCCGTCGTCATTGCCCGCTTCATGCGGGGATTCCGATGGCCACACTACACGACCCAACAGAATATTTTCGACCTGCCGGGCATGTCCCACTGCTGCCCGGTTCAGGCATTTTGGCATGGTTTCGATCTCTCCTCCGTCGTCATTGCCCGGTTTATCCGGGCAATCCAATGGCGGTCCGGCACCCAGAAGCGCTTGAACTCCTTAACAAATGCGTTGGCAAGTGGACGGGCCAATGGACCACCCGGACAAACCGGGTGGTGACGAAGGAGGGGTGGTGGTGACGAGGGAGGGGTCGTGGTGATGGTGTTTGTGTCGTGTAGTGTGTCCAATGGCCTTTCGGTGCTCAGAAGCGCTTGAATTCCTGCACCAAAGCGTTGGCAAGTTGACGCGCCAATGGACCACCCGGATAAACCGGGTGGTGACAAGGGAGGGGTTAGGTGATGACATCGAGACGAGAGGCTAGAGCGCCGCTCGGGGGATGGCGATGGCGAATTTCGATTGGCACGGCGACCGCAGCGATTTGGCGGGGCTGGCCCGGCTCGACTGCGCGCCCGAAAGCGAAGACATCGACCTGAAGGCGGTCCGCGCCTACCGCCAGGCCGGCGTGCGCCGGGAAATGGCCAAGCGCGGCATCGATGCGGTGATCCTGTCCGACCCGATCAACATCCGCTACGCCACCGGCACCCGCAACATGCAGGTGTTTTCCATGCGCAATGCGCCGTCGCGCTATCTGCTGATGACCGCCGACCGGTCGATCCTGTTCGAGTTTACCGGTTGCCTGCACCTCGCCGACGGCTTCGAGACGGTGGACGAGGTGCGTCCGGCAATGACCGCGAGCTTCGTCGCCGCCGGCCCGGAGATTGCCGCGCGCGAGCGGCGCTGGGCCGCCGAAATGGCCGATCTCGTCGTGGAACTGACCGGCAGGGGCGCAACCCTCGGGCTTGAGCGGTTGAATGCCGGAACGGCGATCGCGCTCAACGAGCTCGGCCTCAACATCGTCGATGCCCAGGAGCCGGTCGAGATGGCCCGCGCCATCAAATCGGCGGAAGAGATCAAATGCGTCCGCGCCTCATTGCGCGCCACCGAGATCGCCGTCGCCAAGCTGCGCGAGGCGATCCGGCCGGGCATCACCGAGATCGCGCTGTGGTCGGTGCTCCATCAATCTGTAATCGAACAGAACGGCGATTATTGCGAGACCCGTCTGATCAACGCCGGACAGCGCACCAATCCCTGGTTCCAGGAGGCCGCGCCCAACATCATCGGCGAGAACGAACTGATCGCGCTCGATACCGACGTCGTCGGCTGCCACGGCTACTATTCCGACTTCTCCCGCACCTTCCATTCCGGTCCCGGAAACCCGAGCGACGCGCAAAGGACGCTCTACCGGCTCGCCCACGAGCAGGTGCACCACAATATGGGTGTATTGAAGCCGGGCCTGACTTTCCGCGAATACGCCGACCGCGCCTGGTCGATCCCCGAAAAATACTATGCGAACCGCTATTACTTATCGGCGCATGGCTGCGGGCTGACCGGCGAATACCCCTATCTCTATCACCACGGCGACTTTCCGGATGCCGGCTATGACGGCGTGATCGAACCCGGCATGACGATCTGCGTGGAGAGCTATGTCGGCGAGGACGGCGGCGTCGAGGGCGTCAAGCTCGAGGAGCAGGTGCTGATCACCGAAACCGGCATCGAACTGCTCTCCAGATTTCCCTTCGAGGACGCGCTGCTTTGAGCTGTGCGGCCGGCCGGACGGCCGGATCGGCATCAAGCTCGGCAATCACCGCGCGGGCGGTCTTTGCCGCGGCAGCTAGCTTGAGCCGGCAAAGACGGGCGCTTTCCTTGCCTCGGCTGCGGCTGGGGGTGACGGCGGCGTGTGGGCGATATCGTAGGGTGCGTTAGCCGCAGGCGTAACGCACCGGTGCAGTGCCGAAAACGGCGAACGCGTTGCGGTTGACGCACCAGGCAGTGACCGCCCCCTATTCCCCCAACACCCTTTGAATTTCGCGAAAATCCCGCCAGGACAGCCGCTTCTGCAGGGGTTGGCGGAGCAAATAGGCCGGGTGCAGCGTCGCCATCGCCCGGATGTCGAGGCCGCCGGCGCGATAGCTCAGCCATTTGCCGCGTAAGCGCAAAATGCCTTCGGTGGTCTGCAGAAGCTGGCGCGCCGAGGCGGCGCCGAGGCAGACGAGAATTTTCGGCGAGACCAGCTCGATCTGGCGGGCGATGAACGGCCGGCAGATTTCCGTCTCGGTCGGCGTCGGTGTCCGGTTGCCGGGCGGCCGCCACGGCACGACATTGGCGATATAGGCGCTTTGCCGGTCCAGGCCGATCGCCTCGAGCATGCGGTCGAGAAGCTGGCCGGAGCGGCCGACAAAGGGCAGGCCCTGAATGTCCTCGTCGCGGCCCGGCGCCTCGCCGACGAACATCAGTGGCGCCTCTGGATTGCCGTCGGCAAAGACCAAATTCTTGGCGGTGAAGCGCAGCGCGCAGCCCTCGAATTCGGCGAGCGCCCGGCGCAGTTCGTCGAGATCGGCGGCGGCCGCCGCCCGCTCGCGCGCCGCCAGCACGCTTTCGTCGGTCGGCATCTGCGCCCGGCCGGTGATCGCCGTCGTCGGCGGTGTCTGCCGCGGCCGTGGCGCGGGCGCCGCTCTCGGCGGTGGTGCCGGGCGCGACGGCGCCTCCCGCCGCGGCGCCGGCCGCGCGCTTTCGGCAAAGCGGTCCTGCGGCGCATCGGCGAGGAAGGCGTCGACGCCCGCCTCCGCATACCATTCGATGAGGGCCCACGCCGCCCGCCGCAAATTTCCGTCCGCTTCCGTCATTTCCCGGCCGGTGCTTTTCCGATAAGAGTCGGCCGACGATAGCACTAAATTCTCGCTGCACCGCGAATTCCTTGGGTGTCGGCGGGATAACCGGGAAGCGCGACAAAAAATTTCGGCTTCGGTTTGGAGGGTGGCAATGACGGATGAGGGCGCGGAACTGCCGGAGCGCGAGCGGATGGACTTCGATGTGGTAATCGTCGGTGCCGGCCCGTCCGGGCTCGCCGCGGCGATCCGCCTGAAACAGCTCGCGGCCGAGGCCGGCGCGGAGATTTCCGTCGTCGTGCTCGAAAAGGGCTCAGAGGTCGGCGCCCACATATTGTCGGGCGCCGTCATCGACCCGATCGCCATCGACCGGCTGTTGCCTGACTGGCGCGACGAGGACAGCCCGATCAAGACCGCCGTGACCGACGACCGCTTCTACTATCTCGGGCCCGCCGGCGCCCTGCGGCTGCCCAATTTCGCGCTACCGCCGCTGATGAACAATCACGGCTGCTACGTCGTCAGCCTCGGCAATGTCTGCCGCTGGCTCGCCGAAAAGGCCGAGGCGCTCGGCGTCGAGATCTATCCCGGCTTCGCCGCCGCCGAACTGATCTACGGCGACAATGGCGAAGTGCTCGGCGTCGCCACCGGCGATATGGGCGTCGGCGCCGACGGCGCGGCGAAGGACAGTTTCATGCGCGGCATGGAGCTTGTCGGCAAATACGTGCTGATCGGCGAGGGCGCCCGCGGCTCGCTCGCCAAGCAGTTGATCGACCGCTACGATCTGTCGGCCGGGCGCCAGCCGCAGAAATTCGGCCTCGGGCTGAAGGAACTCTGGGAGATCGATCCGGCCCGGCACAAGCAGGGCCTGGTGCAGCACTCTTTCGGCTGGCCGCTCGACAATCGGACCGGCGGCGGCTCGTTCCTCTATCATTTCGAAGACAACCAGGTCGCCGTCGGCTTCGTCCTCCACCTCAACTACACCAATCCCTATCTGTCGCCGTTCGAGGAATTCCAGCGCTTCAAGACCCACCCGCTGGTCAGCGGGACATTCGAGGGCGCAAAACGCATCGCCTATGGCGCCCGCGCGCTGACCGAAGGCGGCTGGCAGTCGGTGCCGAAATTGAACTTCCCCGGCGGTGCCTTGCTGGGGTGCGCGGCCGGCTTCATGAACGTGCCGCGCATCAAGGGCTCCCACAACGCCATGCTGTCGGGCATGCTCGCCGCCGAGCACGTCGCCGCAGCACTTGCCGAAGGCCGCGCCAATGACGACCTGGCCGATCTCGACCCGGCGTGGCGGGCGAGCGATATCGGCCGCGATCTGAAGCGGGTCCGCAACGCCAAGCCGCTATGGTCGAAATTCGGAACCTTTCTCGGCATTTCGCTCGGCGGCATGGACATGTGGACCAACACCGCCGGATTTTCGCTGTTCGGCACGCTCGGCCACGGCAAGCCCGACCACGCGACGCTGAAGCCGGCCGACAAGTGCAAGCCGATCGACTATCCCAAGCCCGACGGCAAGCTCACCTTCGACCGCCTGTCCTCGGTGTTCCTGTCCAACACCAATCACGAGGAGGACCAGCCGGTCCATCTGCAGCTCGCCGACGCCGATGTGCCGATCCGCGATAATCTGCCGCTTTATGCCGAGCCGGCGCAGCGCTACTGTCCGGCCGGCGTCTACGAGGTGATGCGCGACGACGACGGCTCCAATCCGCGCTTCGTCATCAACGCCCAGAACTGCGTCCACTGCAAGACCTGCGACATCAAGGATCCGGCGCAGAACATTACCTGGGTGCCACCCGAGGGCGGCGGCGGGCCGAACTATCCGAACATGTGAGGGGACGGGCCGCCGCGCCCGGTCTCCAAAGCCCTCTCCCCGCCGGGGAGGGCCCAAGTGAGGGGGAATAGACTCTTCGCGCCCACCCTCACCCGACTTCGACCAACGGTTCGGCTTCGCCTCACCGGGTCTCCGTTGCTTTCTCCCTGGAAGGGAGAGGGAAATGCACGTTGGGCCGGCGGTTTTCATTCCCTCTCCCCTCAGGCGAGAGGGCCAGGGTGGGGAGAGCGGCGGTGACCGAAATCGCCGATGACGGACATATCGAGATCGGCGGCGCCCGGCTCGAATACCGCATGATCGGACCGCGTCCCGATGCGGCGCCGACGCTCCTCCTCTTGCATGAGGGGCTCGGCGCCGTCTCCATGTGGCGCGACTTTCCCGACCGGCTCGCGGCCGCGACCGGCTGCGGCGTCTTTGTCTATTCCCGTGCCGGTTATGGCGGTTCCGATCCGGTGCCGCTGCCGCGCCCGCTGACTTACATGCACGACGAGGCGCGCGACGCGCTGCCCGACCTCATCGACGCGGTCGGGGTCCGTTCGGGCCTCCTCGTCGGCCACAGCGACGGCGCCTCGATCGCGACGATCTATGCCGGCAGCGACGCCGCCGACCGCGACCGGATTCGCGGCCTCGTGCTGATGGCGCCGCATTTCTTCGTCGAGGACATCTCGATTGAAAGCATCGCCGCGGCGAAGACCGCTTACGAGACCACCGATCTGCGCACGCGGCTCAAGCGCTATCACGGCGACAACGTCGACTGTGCCTTTTGGGGCTGGAACGGCGCCTGGCTCGATCCCGGCTTTCGCGCCTGGGACATCCGCGAATATCTGCGGCGGGTAAATGTGCCGGCGCTGGTCGTACAGGGCCGCGATGACGAATACGGCACGCTCGATCAGGTGCGCGCGGCTGAGGCCGAATGTCCGGCGCCGGTCACGGTCGAAGTCCTGGACGATTGCAGTCACGCCCCGTTCCGCGACCGGCCCGAGGCGACGCTGGCGGCGACGGCTGCGTTCGTGCGCCGGCTGCTGGCGGCAGGCTAGAGCGTCGGCCCGCCGATCGCCTCAGCCGATCCGCGGCGATCCCTTGACGGGGTTCGGGCCAGCCACTACCGTCCGCCGCGGCTTTTTCATCCCGTCTCAAGGCACGGCAATGACCGCGGAATCCGCTTCCGACGCGCTCCACCCGACACGCTCCTTTCAGGGCCTGATCATGACGCTGCAGCGCTATTGGGCGGAGTATGGCTGCGTCATCCTGCAGCCCTATGACATGGAGGTCGGCGCCGGCACCTTCCATCCGGCAACGACGCTGCGCTCGCTCGGGCCGCGCCCCTGGAACGCCGCCTATGTTCAGCCCTCGCGCCGGCCCAAGGACGGGCGCTACGGCGAAAACCCCAACCGGCTGCAGCACTACTACCAGTTCCAGGTGATCCTGAAGCCGTCGCCCGACGATCTGCAGGAGCTTTACCTAAAAAGCCTTTATGCGATCGGTATCGACGCGGAAATCCACGACATCCGCTTCGTCGAGGATGATTGGGAAAGCCCGACGCTCGGCGCCTGGGGGCTCGGCTGGGAGTGCTGGTGCGACGGCATGGAGGTGTCCCAGTTCACCTATTTCCAGCAGGTCGCCGGTTTCGAGTGCTCGCCGGTTTCCGGCGAGCTGACCTACGGGCTCGAACGCCTGGCCATGTACGTCCAGGGCGTGGAGAACGTCTACGACCTCAATTTCAACGGCCTCGACGGCGCCGAGCGGGTGACCTATGGCGATGTGTTCCAGCAGGCCGAGCAGGAATATTCACGCCACAATTTCGAACACGCCGACACCGAGATGCTGTTTCGCCATTTTCGCGCGGCGGAGGCCGAGTGCCGGGCGCTGATCGAAAAGGGCGACACGCCCGATCAGCACCTGATGGCGCTGCCGGCCTATGACCAGTGCATCAAGGCGAGCCACATCTTCAACCTGCTCGATGCGCGCGGGGTGATTTCGGTGACCGAGCGCCAGAGCTATATCCTGCGCGTCCGCGAACTCGCCAAGGCCTGCGGCGGCGCCTGGCTGAAGACCGCGGGCGGCGGCGCGATGTAATACCGGTGGTATCTGCCCGTGACTTTGCAAACGACGAGAATTTACTGATTTTTATCGTGATTTCCTGATCGGAACGGGTCGGTATCAAATTCCCTTGGGCAAGTGTGAACCGGACCGGCCGCCCGGAGGTTGCGGCACACGCGTCGACGATCGCGCGGAGCGCGGCCGCAAATCGAGGCAACCATGACATCAATTCGAAAAAGGTTGGCATCGGGCGCTGTCGGGTTCCTCTACTGGCTGATCATGCTGGAAGGCATCCTGATGGCCACGCCTTTCGGCCTTCTCCTCTATTCGTTCTATGATCCCTTCCTGGCCGGCGCCCGCAAAAGCGAACTGACGGCGTGGGTCGCCGCGTTCTTTCTTCCCCAATCGGTTTACACGACCAACAACGCGATCATCGAATTCATAAGGTACGGGGAATATCTGTTTTTCCTCGGGCTTGCGGGGTTCTTCATCTCAGCCGCACCGATCTATTGGGCCAAGTTGACGCGCAAAGGCATGGTCAGCGGCTTCATCTAT
>JANQEG010000128.1 GCA_028278505.1 Rhodobiaceae bacterium | reverse complement strand
TGCGGCGCTTGCCCGATGCCCCACATCGCGCTGCGCGCCGCGCCTGCCCGAGTGAACCGATTTGAGCCCATCAGAGGAGTCAAACTCCACGACGGTTGGTATAATTCCGGTCGGGAAAGCGATTTTCACCATCGCCTGTGGCTACAGCGTCGATTAAACCGAACAGCCCTGGGACAAGCCCGGTGATGACGTGAGAGAGGGGCAGCGAACCGGAGTTCAAAGAGTTTCGCCCGGACAGTAGTGTGTGCCGATGGTCCGGCCGCCCACCCCATTTGCCGCCACCGCCCGCTCACAGAAATCCCGGCAGCCACAGCGACAGGATCGGCAGGGTCAATATCATCGCCATGACGAATATCTCGGCGATCAGAAACCAGGCGACGCCGAAGAAAATCGACTCCAGCCTGATCGTGTCGCCGACGATCGATTTGATGACAAAGACGTTCAGTCCGATCGGCGGGGTCACCAGGCCGATTTCCAGAAGTTTGACGACGACGACGCCGAACCAGATCAAGGACAGACCGAAAGTCTCAACGATCGGAATGGTCAGCGGCAGGGTCAGCAGAATAATGCCGATCGGATCGAGGAACATGCCGAGCACGATATACATGACGACCATCAGGCCGATCACGACGATCATCGAAGCGTCGGTGGCCTCGATCCAGCCGGTGATCGCATTGGCCATGCCCGTCAGCGCCATGAAATTGACGAACAGCTTGCCGCCTATGGCGATGGCGAAAATCATCGCCGTCTGGAATGCGCTTTCCTTGAGCGCCGCGAAGATTTTCGCGATATTGAGCCGTCCAAGCGCAAGTCCCAACGCCAGGGTGGCGTAGGCGCCGATGCCGGCTGCTTCGGTCGGGGTAAAAAAGCCGGCATAGATGCCGCCGATGACGACAACGAAAAGCGTTACGATCGCCCAACACCGGCCGAGCGCCTGCAGACGCTCCGCGACCGATATCTCCTCTTCGGGCCTGGGCGCGGCATCCGGCTTGAACCGCACCCAGATGAAGATCATCACCAGATAGGCGGTGAGCGACACCATGCCGGGAACAATCGCGGCAATGAACAGCTTGGCGATCGATTGTTCGGAGAAGATGCCGTAAAGGATGAACAGGATACTCGGCGGGATCAGCGATCCCAGCGTGCCGCCGATTGCAACCGAACCGGACGCCAGGGACTTCGAGTATCCGAAGCGCAGCATTTCCGGGATCGCGATACGCCCCATCGCCGCTGCGCAGGCGACCGAGGACCCGGTAATTGCCGAAAAGCCGCCGCAGCCGACGACCGAGGCCATCGCCACGCCGCCGGGCAGGCGCGCCAGCCACAGCCGGGCGGCCTTGTATATATCGGTGGTAAATCCGGCCTCATAGGCAAGGTGTCCCATGAGGATGAACAGCGGCACGGTCGACAGCGTGTAGCTGGTGATGAACGCGTAAGGGCTGTTGGTCAGCAGCGATAGTGTCGGGCCCCAGGCCCATTCCGGGTGAAAATCCTGACCGGGCCGCCAGGCGAAGACGACGAAAATGCCGGCGCTGGCGACAACACCCAGCGCGGCGGCAATCGGCACCCGCAGGATCAGCAGGATCAATACGCTGGGCAGTGCGATCAGGCCGATGGTCAGCGGGTCCACGACGCGACCCTGCTTACTCGGCCGACGATGACGGGGTGTCGGTATCGGTCTTTGCCGCACCGAAAAGCGCGAACCGAAGCGATTGGAAAACGGTGACCGCGAGCCGCAGGACCAGAATGGCGACGCCGAAAGCGAACACGATCTTCATCGGCCAGGTGGGGATGTCGAGCTGTCCGTCGTAGTAGAGGTCCTCGGCGAATTCCTGCGGCACCTTGCCGGCAACCATCACGCCGATCGTGCCGAAGAATATCCCCATCGCCAGCGCCCCGCTCGCCCTTAAAATGGCCTGAAGGCGTTTCGGAAAGCGGTCGGCGATTATGGTGACGACGATGTGGCCGGCCTGGGACTCGATATAGGCGAGCGGCAGCAGGATGGTGCAGACCATGAGCAGCCCGACCATGATCAGATCGTCGGGGACCGGTGCGTTGAAGACGACGCGGCCGATGACCGAGGTCGTGACGATGGCGCCCATGACCAAGAGGGCCAGACCGGCGATCCACATGGAGAGCTTTTCGATCCAGCGCAGCAACGCCATCGGTACGCCCCCTCCCTTTCGCCGGCTCGTTGGTCGGATATGTTGGTCGGATACTATGAGAAAAAGGCCCCGGCCGGAAACAAGGTCCGCGCCGGGGTCAACGATGGACAAGGGCATCCGATAGGCGGGATGCCCAAATCCATTGGGGCAGCGTCAACGAGCCCAGGGATAGCCCTTTTCGTCGCGCTCCTTCTCGTATTTTGCGACCAATTCTTTGTAAGCTGCGAGGATGTTATCCGCCGGCATGCTCTTCTTGTTGGCCTTTTCAATCCACTTCTGGACGTCCGCATCGGCGACTTCGACGAGCGCCTGGCGCAGTTCGGGTGTCGGCTCGATGATTTCCATCTTGTGGCCGTCGATGCCGTCCTGCAGTTCCTTCTTCACATTCGTCCGCGAGGCGTTCATCTGCTCGGCCATATACACCGTGAACTCCTTGCCGAGATCGGTGATGAGCTTCTGGTGTTCCGGTGACAGGCTCTGGAAGGTCGGCTCATACATGGCAATGCCGAAGGCGAGCACCTGGCCCATGTTCAGTTCGGTGATGTACTTCGCCACTTCGTAGTGCTTGTACGCCTTGGCGACGTAGTAGTAGGTCGTCGACCCGTCGGCCGACCCGTTCGACAGGGCCTCATAGACTTTCGGCTGCGACATGGAGACGGTCGCGGCTCCTTGCGACTTGAACGCCGGCACGAAGGCGCCGGTTGCCCGGATCGTCAAACCGTTCAGGTCGGCGCCGGTGGTCACCGCCTTGTCCTTGGTCAGAAGCTGGGTCGGGCCGGTGGTGTAATTGCCGAAATAGCGCAGATTGAATTTCCGCTGCTCCTTAACGGCGTCCTCGTTCGCGGTCATGAATTCATAGGTCGCCATCATGCCGACCCACTCGTCGCCGAACTGCAGGGTATCGACGACCTCATAGGCGACCAGCTTGCCGGGCGCATAGACCGGCACGATCGAGGCCATGTCGGCAACGCCGTCGGAAAGCCCCTGCGCGGCCGTCTTGGCGCCCAGCAAGGCCCCGCCCCAGGAAATGTTGAGGCCCAAAGTGCCGTTGGAGCGTTTGCGCATCTCCTCGTCGAGCCATTTCAGGCCGGCGGCACGGGTGCCGCGGTTGGGGCCGAACTCGGCAAAGCGCAATTCGCGCATTTGTGCCGTCGCGGTGTCGATCGACGTCGTCACCATCATGGCGGCCGCCAAGAGCGCGGACGCCAGCACGCCTTTCGTCACGTTTCTCATCGATTGATCCTCCCTGATGTGCTTGGACGGCCTGCCCGTACAGGCGCGTTCCCCCGCCGGAATATCGAAATATCGTATGGCGCATTATCGCATCGGACCGACCGCAATTGTCAACAGGTAGTCTTGATTTCAACAGATGAAACGTGCATGAAAAAGTGCTAGAAAGAGTGCCGAATCACTCGTGAACCAAAACCTCTGCGCGTATCAGAAGACGGAAACCGACATTCGTGAAAAGCAAGAAACAACCAAGAGACGGTCGCTCATTGCCGCGCGTGCGCGCCGTTTCGCGCGCGATCGCTATTCTGCGCGCCTTCACCTCCGATTTGCCCTATCGATCGCTGGCGGAAATCGCAGAAAGCGCCGATCTTGATCCGGCAACCACCCGGCGCATCCTGGTCACGCTGCGCGACAACGGCCTGGTTCGTCAGGACGAGCGCAGCGGCCGATACTGCCTTACCATCGGTGTGATGCGGCTGGCCAGCGGCGTGCCGGACGGCAGTTCGCTGCGCGATTTGACCGAGAGCGAACTCGTCACCCTGGCCTCCGACACCGGAACGACGTCGTTCCTTTCCATCGAACGCGACGATTTCGCCATCTGCCTCGCCCGCTATCACAGCCAGACCGCCGTTCAGGTGCGATGGTGGTCCGTCGGCGGCGCCCTGCCGCTCAATTGCGGCGCGGCACCGAAAGTGCTTTTCGCCCATTTGCCGGAGGAGCGCCGTGAAGCCATTCTGCGCAGCCCGTTCGAGCAGCTCACACCGAAAAGCATGGTCGATCCGGAGGCGTTGCGGGCCGAACTGGAAGTCATACGGAAACGCGGCTGGGCGCTTGCGCAGGATGACGTTGCCGAGGGGTTGGCGGCGTTGGCGGCGCCGCTGCGCGACAGTTCCGGAAAGGTCATCGCGGCCATATCGGTCGGCGGCTTGACACCTCATGTGCTTGGCAATGGCGAAAGCCGATTGTTGCCGCGGCTGCTCAAATGCGCCGAGGGCCTGTCCGACCGCCTCCTCGATCTTTGGCCTGAAACAAAGGTCCATTTCAACCAATGAAATTCAGTTTAATCGTTGACTTTCGGCAATCGTTGCGACCTAAATTGCGTTCAATGCGCGCAAACACGGCCGGCCGTCCTCGGGTCAGAATCCGTGCTGGAGCGAGGATCGCAACGCGTTTGTTGCGCGAAATCGGCCTCCCGGGCGCTGACAGAAGGCACAGGCATGGGCTTCACCATTGCGGAAAAAATACTCGCCCGGGCTGCAGGACGTGATGCCGTCAGGGCGGGCGATGAGATCCTCGCCAAACCCGATTTCGTCATCGCCTATGATTTTCCCGGCTATACCGACGTCATCTTCAAACAGATGAAAGACGAATTCGGGATCGAGACGGTCGCCGAGCCGGAACGCTTCGCGCTCTTCATCGACCACATGGTCCCGGCGGTCACGGCGCAGGAAGAAGATTTGCATCAGAACACGCGCGACTGGGGCGCCGCGAACGGCGTTCCCGTCTATGAGCGTCTGGGGATCGGCCACCACGTGGCCTCGGAACTCGGCTATGCGGTGCCGGGCGGATTTGCGGTTCATTTCGATGGCCATATCTCGCAGCTCGGCACGTTCGGCATGCTGGCGATCGGGGTTCGCAGGCATTTGCTCGAGGCCTTCGTCAGGGACGATATCCGGATAAAGGTGCCGCAAACGACGCGGGTGAATCTGAGCGGAACTTTGCCGCCCGGCGTCATGGCGCGGGATGTCTTTCACAACATCGTGCGCACGCTCGGTCCGTCCGCATGCCGGTTCCATGTCCTGGAAATCGGCGGCGAGGCGTTGCGCCATATTTCGCTTGATGGACGCCAGACGATCAACTGCCTGGCCATGTTCACCGGCGCGATTACCTCGATCATGAATCCTGACGAGATAGCGCTCGACTACGCCGGGGAGCGTGCACGGATCGCGCTCGACCCCGTCTGTTCCGATGAAGACGCCGATTATGCGGCCGTTCACGACATCGACATCGGCAGTCTGGAGCCGGTTGTCGTCGTGCCGCCGAGCCCGGCAAATACGCAAGACCTGGCTGACCATTTGGGCAAGGACGTTCAGGTCGGCTATCTCGGGTCATGCGCATCCGGACGGCTGGAGGATCTGGCGATTGCCGCGGAGGTTCTCAAGGGCCGCAAGATAAAGCCGGGATTCCAATTGCACGTCGTTCCCACCAGCCAGGCGATCATGCAGCAGGCGGCCGAAAAGGGCATTCTGAGCACGCTGATCGCCGCCGGCGCGTTCGTCACCTCGTCGACCTGTGACTATTGCTTCGGCCGGCTCGGCGTCATGACCGAAGACCAGCGCGCCGTTTCCACGGGAACGCTGAACGTGCGCGGACGCATGGGCAGTCCGGATTCGGAGATTTATCTCGTCAATGCCGCCGCGGTTGCGGCTTCGGCGATCGAGGGCAGGATCGCCGATCCGCGGAACTATCTGTGAGGCAGCCATGGCTTTGGCAAATCTCAGGGGCCGTATCGCCTATATTTTCGAGGATATCGACTTCGACGTCGATCAGATCATCGGCGTCAAGAATATCAAGATCCGCGACGTGGACGAATTGGCGAGACTGGCCATGAAGGCCTACGATCCGCAGTTCAGCGAAACCGTGCGGCCGGGCGACCTGCTGGTCGGAAACCACAATTTCGGCTACGGCCATCCCCACTATCCGCCGATGATCGCGATGCGGAAACTCGGTATTTCCGGCGTGATTGCCGAGAGCTTCTCGCCCGGCTATTGGCGCGGCGAGATCGCCATGGGTTTCCCGCAGATTCCCTGTCCGGGCATCCTCGATTTCGTCGAACGCTGGGATGAGGTCGAGGTGATCTGGCAAGACAATCTGATCCGGAACCACACGCAGAATACCGAGCGGTCGTTCGAGCCGCTGCCCTATGCCGACCTGCTGATGCTCGGCGAAGGCGGCATTGTCGGCTATCTGCACGCCCGCAACCGGCTTGAAGGCAAAGCGGAGGCCGCCCATGAATGAGCGCTTTGACAAGAGAACATTTGCGGCTGCGGCCCGTGCCGGCGAGACGATCTGGGTCGCCGGGTGTCACGACGCCCTCTCAGCGAAGCTTGCCGAGGAGGCCGGTTTTGCGGCGGTCATGACCTCCGGTTTCGGTGTTTCCGCATCGTTTCTCGGCGCCCCGGATGTGGAACTCTATACGATGTCGGAAAACCTTACCGTGGTGCGCAATGTCGCCAATGCGGTCTCGGTTCCGGTCGTCGCCGACGGCGACACGGGATATGGCAACGCCATCAACGTCATGCGGACCATGAGGGAGTTCGAACAGGCCGGCGTGGCGGCGATCATTTTCGAGGATCAGGAGGCGCCCAAGCGCTGTCCGGTGGTCGCCAGCAATGTCGCCGTTCTGCCGGTCGATGAAGGTTCGGGCAAGATCCGCGCAGCCGTCGAGGCGCGGCGGGATCCCGATACGCTCATCGTTGCCCGGACCGACGCCGTGACGGAAAGCGAGGCGATCCTCAGGGCCAAATCCTATGTCGAGGCCGGTGCCGACCTCATTCAGCCGATCAGCAAATGCTTTGACGATTTCGCCGGTCTTGCGCGGCTGCGTGACGCCTGCGGCAAGCCGCTATCATTGCAGATTCTCGGCTGGCTGGAGGCGGGCCTGTCGGTGGAGGAAATCCAGGAGTTGGCCGGTCTCGCCACCTTCCCTCTGGTTTCACTGATGTCGACGGCGGAAGCGTTGCGCCGGAACTTCGCGCAATTGGTCAAGGATCGATCGACAGCAAGCTTGCCGCAGCCGGTCATGGCCATGGCCGACTTCAAGGCGTTTATCGGATTTCAGGAGATCGAGGCGCTCCAGAACAGATTCCTGCTCAAGGAACTGCCGACCGGGACGGAAGGCTATTCCCGATAGAGCGTATTCCCGAAAAAGCCTGCCCCGGGCCTGAACCGGGGTGGGAACCGGTTTTCGGATAAGAATACGCGACAAAACAAAGAAATAGAGCGCTTTGAGTGATTCAGTCTGAACGAAAAGCGCTCTAGCGCGCGCCCGACGCTTCAGAACCCTTTGCGTGCCGCAAACGCCTTGGCCACACTACACGACACAAATGTCATAGCCGCCACCCCTACGTTGTCACCACCACCCCTCCGTTGTCACCACCCGGCTTGTCCGGGTGGTCCATTGGCCGGTCCACTTGCCAACGCATTTGTTAAGAAATTCAAGCGCTTCTGGGCGCCGGACCGCCATTGGATTGCCCGGATAAACCGGGCAATGACGACGGAGGAGGGATCGAAACCATCCCAAAATGCCAGAACCGCATAGCAATGGGACAAGCCCGGCAGGTCGAAAAGATCCTGCTGTGTCGTGTAGTGTGCGCCTTGGCCCGGACCCGCCCTAGCCTTTGTATTCGTCGACCGTGACGTCGTATTTCTCCAGCAATTCGAGGACTTCCGGGTCGTCGTAGTAGACGCGGAGATTGCCGTTTTCCACGCAGAGATCGTCATCGATGTAAATCGTCGGGCGCTGGATCCACTGATCCAGATGGATGCCGGGATTGACCGTCCGGTTGCGGTCGACGCTCATGCCGACCGCCGTGTGCAATGCGCCGGCGTGACGATGGGCCTCCATATGGGTGCCGTCTTCCAGGAAGATGCGGGTCTTGGGATTGAGGCCGATCATGAACTCGCCGATATGCAGCGCGTCGGGACCGAATTTGTCGGGCAGGTTTCTGAAAAACTCGACGACTTCCGCGTCGCCGTCCATGTCGACGACCCGGCCGTCCTTGATGACGAATTTCAGCGGCGTTTTCAGCCGGCCCTTGAAGGTGTGCGCGGCGTCGTAATACATCACCCCCTCGGCGGTCCATTCCGGCCACACGCCGACGACGCCGAAACCGCCGGCGAAATTACCGAACTTGTTCATCCAGGAATCCGCCCCTTGAGCAAACGAGCCGAGCGGGGCGGCGGTGCCGTGCCAGCCGACCACGTTTTCATCCGGGTTGCGGATTTCGCCGGTGACATTGGTGCCCTTGTCACAGGTAATCGTGATGCGTTTTCCGGCGCACCATTGGGCGGCAACCTTTTGGGTCACAAGAAAGATGATTTCGGCCGGGAAGCGCGCGCCTTCCGATTCCAGCGCGTCGGTGGTGGTTGACGCGTACATCCCCAAATAGCGCGCCCCGTTGGCATTGGCGTTGAAGCGGGCGTCGGTATGGCTGATCGTGTAGTTGAGCGGTGCGAAAATGACATCGGCTTTCATCATCGCCGCAGCGACCGGCGGCGGCGGCTCCTGATTGGGCAGGGTCTGCATGGGAATGATCACGGTCGTGACCTTTGCACCGACTTCGCTGCACACGGCGGCGACCGCCTCGGCATTGTCGAAGTCGCAGGACGTATCGGTGATGATCAGGACCTCCTCACCGCGTTTGACATTGGCCCAGTTGATGCAGGCGTTTCGTGCACCCTCGATAATCCGGGTCATTTTCAATGGAGTCATGGCCAGCGCTCCTCGGCAGTTGCCGGTCGAATGCCTTAATGGTGCAGCCGCTTGCGAATTGTTGCAAAACGGCTATTTTCCCTAAGGTCATTCCTTTAAAGATGAAAGGTTAGTCCAAATGTTATGATGGCGTTGGACGCATTGTCAATGGCGTGCCAGCGATCGATGGGTTCAAAAAAGGCTGACCGGTCCGTTTTACCGACCTCAGAAGATCGGGCACACCAAACGACGCTATTGAGACTATCGTCTTTAATACCCCGATTTGCGGCCAAGCAGAGAGCACCGATAGCCGCCCTATTCCCCTCACCCGGCGCTTGCGCGCCGACCTCTCCCCAGAGGGGAGAGGTGAAGTCTTTCAATGCTTTGCGGCTTTCGTGCCCTCTCCCCGCCGGGGAGACGGACAGGGTGAGGGGGCTGAGATCGTCGCCTTGATCCGCGCATCCGGCATAGTGATGAGGACTGTGTCGTGTAGTGTGCGATCGGGATTTGGTCGGCGTCGGAATCACGGTAAATCAAATGGCCGAAGGAAGTTGCCGACGAGGAAGATCAAGCAAAACAACGATCAGCGATGCCATGAAGGGCTCTAGATGTTCAAGTCTTTGAATCGCCAGAAGAAAGCCTACGAGGAGGTCGCGGAGCAGATCAAAGATCGCATTTTCGCGGGTGAACTCAAGCGCCTTGACCGCCTGCCTCCGGAACGTGAAATGGCCGACCAGTTCGGTGTCAGCCGTGTCGCCGTTCGCGAAGCGGTCAGGGTTCTGGAGCTTACCGGTTTTGTCAACGTCAAGAGCGGCGCCAAGGGCGGCGTCTTCGTTGCGCAGGACTATGATCGACCTCTGATCAATTCGATCAGACATCTCGTCGCCGGCGGCGAGGTGCCGATCGGGGATTTGTTTGCCGTCCGTTACCTCATCGAACCCTATGCCGCAGCGCGCGTCGCCGAGCGCGGCACCATCGAGGACTTTGCCGAACTGTCGAAAACCCTCCACGAAGCGCAGGAAACCGTCGCGGCCGGCGAAATGGCGCGGGCGCTGAATTTCCGTTTTCACCGCCTGATCGTCCGCATGTCGGGAAACGCTATTCTGGGCGCGGTCGGCGAGACCGTTTTGACCATTCTCGTCGACTATCTGCGCGATATATCGGGGGTATCGGTTTCAAAGACCCAGATTCACTTTCATACCGATCTTCTCGACGCGATGATGAACCGGGATGGCGAACTCAGCCGGCGGCTGATGATCGATGACATCCGCTGGCTCGAAAACGCTCTGGACGAGTTCAATGTCGTGAAGACGAGGCCCTGGCCGCCCTCGATGTAGCGGCGCATCCTGGCACGACATCGGCATTGAACTGCGCAGCATT
Organism: Rhodobiaceae bacterium; assembly: GCA_028278505.1. Classification (GTDB taxonomy): domain Bacteria; phylum Pseudomonadota; class Alphaproteobacteria; order Rhizobiales; family JAKPQE01; genus JANQEG01. Next base: position 79,302 of record JANQEG010000128.1, on the reverse strand, counting down.
GTGACCGATGAAAAATGGTGACCCCGACAGGATTCGAACCTGTGACCTACGGATTAGGAATCCGTTGCTCTATCCTGCTGAGCTACGGGGCCATGACGACTTCAGATACATTATGCCGCCGTCGAAATCTATGCGGACTGCGCGGTGAAGCAAGCCGCTTGGTGAGGGTGAGTAGCTTTGGGGCAGAAATTGAACGTGAAGAAGCTGCAAATCCGCCATGCCCCGGTTGCCGAAATTGAGGGGAAATAGGTCGGTTTCCGTGCCGACCGGTCGAGCAATCGCTTGATCGGTCACCGCGAACTGATCGAATACCGTCATGTCGTTCTCGGACACCGAACTACTTCGACGCCTTTTCGACGCGGCCGTCGCCGTCGCCGACCCGATGCAGGTGATCCCGGCGGTGCTGGGCGAACGGCCCGAAGGCCGCCTGATCGTCATCGGTGCCGGCAAGGCCTCGGCGCGCATGGCCGAAGCCGTCGAATCCCGCTGGGGGCCGTGCGCCGGCCTGGTCATCACCCGCTATGGCTATGCCCGCCCCTGCCAAGGCATCGAGATTGTCGAGGCCGGCCATCCGGTTCCCGATGCCGCCGGCCATCAGGCCACCGAAAGAATGCTCGACATGGTCGCGGGATTGGACGAAGCCGATACGGTCCTCGCCCTGATGTCGGGCGGCGGCTCGGCGCTTTTATGCGCGCCGGCCGAACCGATGACGCTCAAAGACAAGCAGGCCATGCACCGCGCATTGCTGAACTCCGGCGCGCCGATCGAAAAGATGAACACGGTGCGGAAACATCTGTCGCGGGTGAAAGGCGGCAAGCTTGCCGCGGCGGTCTATCCGGCGAAATTGCGCACCCTTCTGATCTCCGACGTTTCCGGTGACGACCCCGCCGATATCGCATCGGGGCCCACGGTCGGCGATGCGACGACCGCGGCCGACGCGCTGGCGATCGTCGCCGAATACGGCATTGCGCTTCCGGCACGTGCGCGCGAAGTGCTTGACGCTGGGCGTCCGGTGATCGCTCCGGGCGATCCGATGCTGGCCCGTGTGTCCAACCAGGTCGTCGCAGCGCCGTCGCAATCGCTTGATGCGGCACGGGAGCTGGCGGAACGGGAAGGCTATGCGGTCGAGATATTGGGCGATGCGATCGACGGCGAGGCGCGCGAGGAAGGTGCGCGCCAGGCGCGGCTTGCGCTCGATGTTCAGGCCCGGTTGCGCGCAGACGATCAACCGGTCGCCCTGCTTTCGGGCGGCGAATGCACCGTGACCGGATGGGGCGGCGGTGTCGGCGGCCCCAATGCCGAATTCGCCCTCGCGGCGGCGATCACCCTGGCCGGAAGGCCCGGAATTTCGCTTATTGCCTGCGACACCGACGGTGTCGACGGGGCCGCCGAAATCGCCGGCGCGATCGTTACGCAGCGGACCCTGTCACGGGCGCGCGACGCCGGGATCGATCCGGCGCAAGCGCTGCGCCGCAATGACAGCCATGGCTTTTTTGCCGCTGTCGGCGGCCAGGTCGTGACCGGGCCGACGCTGACGAACGTCAACGACTTCCGGGCCATTCTCGTCCGCCCCGCGCGCATGAAGCCGCCATCGTCCGGGTAGGGGGCTATGGGACTGCACCGACTCTTTCACCTGCGGCGACCGCGTCGAATTGAACCGGACACCCGCGCGGCAGCGCCCGAAACCGAGGGCCGTTGGGTATCGGAGCGTATCTGTTCCCGCACGACAACCGGTCCCCGCCCCGGTTCAGGCGGGATGCAGGCTTGTCCGCAAATTCGCCTCAGGCTTCCGCGCCGAGCACCTTGCGCAGAATATCGACGATCTCGTCGATATCGCTGCGCTCGGCGATGAGCGGCGGCGCGACGATCCCGGTGTCGCCGGTGAACTTCACGTGCAGCCCGGCCCAGAACAGCTTTTTCTGCAGCGCCGTGCCGCGGACGCCCGGCTTGCCCGGCACCGGATGCACCTCGACGCCGGCCAGAAGCCCGATGCCGCGCAGATCGAACACCGCGTCGAGGTCCTTCAGACTCCATATGGCGTCGAGGAAATAGTCGGCGTTCGCCGCGGCCTTTTCGAAAAGCCCCTCGCGCTCGTAGATGTCGAGGGTGGCGAGACCCGCCGCGCAAGCCGCCGGATGGGCCGAATAGGTGTAGCCGTGGAAGAATTCGATCGCCTCGTCGGGCGCAGCACCCGTGACCGTCTCGTAGATCTCGTCGCGGACCGCGACCGCACCCATCGGCAGCGCGCCATTGGTCAGCGCCTTGGCCATGGTCATGATGTCCGGGGTGACGCCGAATAAATCGGCCGCGAACGGCTTTCCGATCCTGCCGAAACCGGTGATCACTTCGTCGAAGACGAGCAGGATGCCGTGCGCGTCGCAGATTTCCCGGAGCCGTTCCAGATAGCCCTTCGGCGGCACCAGCGTTCCGGTCGAGCCGGCGACCGGCTCGACGAAGACCGCGGCAATCGTGCTGCCGCCATAGGTGTCGACCGCACGCTGCAGATCGTCGGCGAGTTCGGCGCCGGTTTCCGGCTGGCCGCGCACGAATGTGTTCTCCGGCGTCCAGGTGTGGCGCATCATCACCACGTTCGGCATCACCACCGGGAAGGTCTCGCGGTTCTTGACCATGCCGGACAGCGACACGCCGCCCATGTTGACGCCGTGATAGGCGCGCTCGCGCGAGACGAAGCGGATGCGCTGGCCGTCGCCGCGGGCGCGGTGATAGGCCATGGCGATCTTCAGCGCCGTGTCGATCGATTCGGATCCGGAATTGGTGAAAAAGACGTGGTTGATCGGCTCCGGCAGGATCGCCGAGAGCTTGGCGGCGAGCGCGAACGAGCCGGGATGGCCGATCTGGAAATGCGGCGTGTAGTCGTTCGCCTGCATCTGCGCGAACACCGCATCGGCGATCTCGCGGCGGCCGTGGCCGGCGGCAACGTTGAAGAGCCCGGAGGAGCCGTCGATCACCCGGTCGCCCTTGTGGTTCCATAAGGAACAGCCCTCGCTTTTGACGATCAGCCGCGGATCGGCTTTGAAATCCCGATTGGCGGTGAACGGCGCCCAATGCTGCTCCAGCGAATTTGTGGCGAATTTCTGCAACGGCTCGACGAGCATGTTCATGTCTGACCTCCCCGTGGCGGGCCGCCCGCCCGCCTCAACTGGACTTGATTTGAAGGCGCCGCAGCTTGAGTTTCGGCAAAACGCATCGAAACACGGGCGGCGATGTTGGCCGGCAACATATCGTGTATTGTCGGCAGCGTCGCGGTGATTCCCTCCAATTTCATAACTCTAACCGGAACGTTGCGGCATTTTGCATGGGCGGAGCCTCTTGGTCGGGGCCGCGGCAGGCGTTAGCCTTCCTCCGCCGTCCGCAATAAGGGGAGGTCGCCATGATGCGCAGGGTTTTCACCGCCTCGATCCTCGCGATCGCGCTGATCGCCACGGCGGCCGGGATCGCATCGGCGCAGAAGCGCAAGCCCGACCCGGTCAACGGCCTGCGCCTGTCGACGATGTGGTGCAGCGCCTGCCATGTGGTCAATCCGGTCCAGGTTACGGCACTTGCCGATGCGCCGAGCTTCGCCGGCATCGCCGCCATGTATGCATCGTCGCCGCAGCGGCTGAGCAATTACTTGACGGCGCCGCACGCCACCATGCCGACGCAAGGGCTCGGCCGGCAGCAGATCACCGATATCATCGCCTATATCGTCAGCCTGCGGCCCTGAGCCACTGGCGTCCGGTTACAGTTTCAACCGTCCATCTCACCTCTCTCCGTCGTCATTGCCCGCTTCATGCGGGCAATCCAATGGCCTATCGGCATCCAGAAGCGCATGAATTTCTTCACCAATGCGTTGACAAGTCGACAGGCCATTGGACCACCCGGATAAACCGGGTGGTGACGAAGGAGGGGTTGGGCGGTGACGAGGGAGGCGTTGGGCGGTGACAAGGGAGCGATCGGGTGATGGCATCGAGACGAAAGGCCGGCCCCCGTGTCCAAGCCTCACTTCAGTCGAAAAATGCCATCACGACAATAGCCTGTGACGACCTTGGCCAACCAAGCCGGATAGCAGCGGACCCTGAGCCGGCCGGCAGGCCTCGCGCCGACAATCGCGCGCTGCTAAGATGCGGCGCGGCCGTTTGAACGGTTGCGATGCCCTCGACCGGCGCATTTTTCCTGAGGACGCCCCATATGTGTCTCGCCATACCCGCAAAGGTGCTTTCGCTTGACGGCATGACCGCCGATGTCGAGCGCTACGGCGAGCGCCTTACCGTCGACCTCACCCTGCTGGCCGACGACGTGGTGGTCGGCGATTACGTCATCATCCAGGCGCGCCGGTTCGCGGTGGAGCGGATGGATGCGGAAACAGCCGCCGAATCCCTGCGCCTGTTCGACGAGATCATCGACACGCTCGACGCCGCCGACGGGAAACCCCGGTGAGCGACCAGGCGGACCAGGCAATGACGCCGGCCGATGCCGCGCGCATCGACACCCTCGTTGCGCGGTTTGTCGAGATCGGCGAGACGGCGATGCGCGACCTGCCGCTCTATAACGAAGCGCTTGTCGTCGAGGCGCTCGGGTTCCGCCGCTATGGCGACGATCTGATCGGCGTCGTCATCACGCCCTGGTTCATGAACGTCATCGCGCTGCCCGTTGCGGCGGAGCCGATGGAGATGAACCGGATGGGAAAGAAGGCGGAAATCGTGCTGCCGTCCGGGCCGCAGCGTTTCAAATGGGGCGGCGACGAGGCGGTCGGCGCCTTTAAATCGCTTTCGCTGTTCTCGCCGATGTTCGGCTTCGACAGCCAGGATGCCGCCCGCGCCGCGGCCGAAGCCCGGCTGAAGGCGCTGATGACGCCGCCGCCCGAGGACGCCGACGCCGGCAAGGCCGGCATGAGCCGGCGCGACCTTTTTCGCGGGCGGGCGCCGGAGTAGCCCCTTGGCGGAAAACGCACAGAATGCCGAAGGCACGATCGCCGTCACCGTGACGATCGCCGCGGACCGCATCGCCGAAGTCGACATCGGCTCGACCCGGGCGCCGGCGGCAAGCCGCATTCTCGAGGGGCGCGGGGTAACGCAAGCCGTCGCCCTGCTGCCGACGCTGTTCAGCCTGTGCGGCGAGGCGCAGGGGATCGCCGGGCTGCGGGCGGCGGAAGCGGCGCTCGGCATTACCGTGTCGCCGGCGACAGCCGCCGCCCGCAATGTGCTCGTCGGCACCGAGGCGATCGGCCAGATCCTGTGGCGGTTGCTGCTCGATGTGCCGACCGCGATCGGCCGCGACCCGGCCTTCGATTCGCTGCGCGCGGCCCGCGCCGCGATCGCCAGGGTACCGCGGCTGATCTTTCAGAAAAGCGCCTGGACGGTGCCCGGCGGAACCGCGCTCAAGGTCAACCGCAAAGGCCTGCTGGCGCTCGCCGACCGTATCGATGCACTGATCGAAGACGAGATCTTCGGCCTCTCCGGCCTCGACGGTTCGCCGCTTGCCGATGCCGACCGGTTCCTGTTCTGGATGGCCGAGGCCGATACCTTGTCCGCGCGGCTGTTCCGTTCGCTCGGCGCCCGGCGCCTCGCCCGCTTCGGCGACGGCCCGACCGTGCCGATGCCGGCGCTCGACGCCGCCGTGATCGGCCAAAGGCTCGACAGTGACGATGACGGCGCCTTCCGCGCCCGGCCCGAGATCGACGGCACCGTCTATGAGACCGGGCCGCTCGCGCGCCATTGGCAGGCACCGCTGATCGCCGAACTGCGCGCCGAATTCGGCACCGGCCTGACTACGCGATTCGCCGCCCGGCTCATCGATCTGGTCGATTTCGCCGCCGCTCTGCGCAGCGATATCGACCGGCTTGCCGACGAGGACGCGGCTGCTGCGGCATTGACAGGCTCGGGCAGCGGCACCGGCGTCGTCGAGACAGCGCGCGGCCGGCTCTTCCACCATGTGGCGATCGCCGACGGCCGTGTGACGAAATACCGGGTGCTGGCGCCGACCGAATGGAATTTTCACGGCCACGGCCCGCTTTACCATGGTCTTTGCGGCGCGCCGGTGAGCAATCGCGAACGGCTCCACGAAGGCCTCTCGCTTTTGCTGATGGCGCTCGACCCTTGCGTCAGCTTCGATCTGAAGATCGCCCATAAGTGAAGTTTGTTCGGCTGGCCTGATTGCCCCGAAGGACTTCGACCCCGCTTTGTCGTCCTTGCCCGCTCCCAAGCGGGCAATCCGATGGCCGTCCGAACAAACCGGGGGGAGGTGTCACGGAGAACGCACGACCTCAGACCGTCTTGATCACCCCGCCATCGACCCGGATCGCGCTGCCGGTGACGTAGCTGGCCCGCTCCGAGCAGAGAAAGGCGCCGACGGCGCCGAATTCGGCGATCGTGCCGTAGCGCCCGACCGGGATCGCCGCGCTTGCCGCCGCTTTGACCTCATCGACCGATTTGCCGCTGCTCTCGGCCACGGAATTGTCGATCGCGACAACCCGATCGGTGTCGATCCGCCCCGGCAGGATCAGATTGCAGGTGACGCCGTCGCCGGCAATCTCGCCGGCCAGCGTCTTGCTCCAGGCAAGCAGCGCCGAGCGCAGCCCGTTGGAGAGCGCAAGGATCGGTATCGGCTCGACCACCGATATCGAGGCGACCGTCAACAGCCGGCCCCAGCCGCGCGCCCGCATCGCCGGCAACAGCCGCCCGGCGATGTGGATGTTGGTGGCGACCATGCGGTCGAACCAGAGCCGCCAGTCGTCCGCCGAGAAGCCGGCCGCCGGGCCCGGCGGCGGACCGCCGCCATTGAGCACCAGAATGTCGACGCCGCCCATCTTGTGAAGCGCCGCGTCGACCAGAAGGTCCACCGCCGCCCGGTCGAAGAGGTCGCAATCGACGCCGTAAACGGTTGCGCCGGTGGCCGCGGCGATGTCGCTTGCCGCGGCTTCCGCCCCCGAGCGCCCTGAGACGGTGACGGTCGCGCCGTCGGCGGCCAGCGCGTCGGCGATGCCGCGGCCGAGCCCCTTGGTCGAGGCGAGCACCAGCGCCCGCTTGTCCGACAGTCCAAGATCCATGTTTCGCCTCCATCGCCGCAAGGGTTGCGGGCACGCACTCAAAGCCATTCGCGCGCCGCAATCAAGCAGGGATACGATGAAGGGGAATGCCGCGCCGTCGGCACGGGCGGCGATTTTATGCGATTTCCCGGGCGTTCCGCGCCGGGCCCTCTCGTTCGGAGTCGAAGATCTCATCGACCGGCACGGGTTTGGAGAAGTAGAAGCCCTGAACTTCCTCACAGCCCACCGACGTCAAGCACTCTAACTGCTCGGCGGTTTCGACGCCCTCGGCAAGGATCGTTATGCCGAGGCTTTGCCCCATCGCCACGACCGCCGCAATGATCGCCGCGGTGTCCTTGTCGGTGCAGACGTCGCGCGTAAACGCCCGGTCGATCTTGATCTTGGTGACGGGGAAATGCTTCAGATAGTTCATCGACGAATAGGCGATGCCGAAATCGTCGATCGACAGGTAGAATCCCATGTCGCGCAGTATCGACAGGGCGGTCGCGGAGAGATCGGGATCTTCCATCAACCAGGTTTCGGTGATCTCCAGCTCAATCCTCGAGGGATCGACCTTCGTCTCCTCGATGATTGCGCGCGCGAAATCGAGAAAACCGGAATCGATGAATTGCCGTCCGGAGATGTTTATCGCGAGCCGGCCGAATTCGAATCCCTCCGCCTGCCAGCGCACGGCCTGTTCGCAGACTTTGCGGAACACCCAGGCGCCGATCGGAACAATGAGACCCGTTTCCTCGGCGATCGGAATGAAATTGCCGGGGCCGACGATCACGTCCTGCTCCGGGGTCCAGCGCAGCAGCGCCTCATAGCCGACGACCCGGTGATCGTCCGCGGCGTGTTTTGACTGGTAGTGCAGGACGAACTGTTCTTCACGGATCGCCTTGCGCAGCATGGCGATCAGCGCGACCTGGTTTCCCGCCTTGTTGGCCATCGTCGCGTTATAGAATTCGCAACGGTCCCGCCCTTTCTTCTTGGCCGAGAAGGCGGCCAGATCGGAGCACTTGATCAGGCTTTGCGCATCCTTGCCGTCGGCCGGAAAGAACCCGACACCGAGGCTGACCGATGTGTGAATGGCCTCGCCGTTGATCATGTGCGGCTGCGACAGATACTCGGTGATATCCAGAAGTCGCCTTTGGCACGCCGTGCGGTCATCGATGAGATCGTCGATGTCCCGCCAGATGATCGCGAACTCGTCGCCGCCGAGCCTCGCCGGGAAGAAACTGTCCGCCGGCAGTTGCAGGAGCCGCTGCGCGACCAGGCGCAGCAGCCGGTCACCAACCGCGTGCCCCCACATGTCGTTGACCGTCTTGAACTGATCGAGATCAAGCGTGATCAGCCCGAACCGGCTGCCGTCCCGTCGCGCTTCGGATATGACACCCGCAAGCTTCTCCTGGAAAAACATCCGGTTGGGAATATCGGTGAGCTGATCGTAATAGGCCAGCCGATAGATGCGCTTTTCGGAGTATTTGCGCTCTGAAATGTCCGCGAAAACGCTGACATAGTGGTTGATTTCATTGCTTGCCGCGTCGCGGACGGCGTCGACCTTGAGCTGCGCCGGGAATACGCCGCCGGCCTGGTTCCGGGTCCAGACCTCGCCTTCCCAGTGGCCGTCCCGTTCCAACGCGGCGTCGATTTCGCCATAGAACGCTTCGTCATGACGGTGCGAGCACATTACCGTGGTCGGCTGCCCTTCGATGTCGGTGCGCGCCCAGCCGGTGATCTTGGTGAAGGCGTCGTTGACCGCGCAAATCTTCAGATCGCGGCCGTAGATCATGATCGCTTCGTTGCTGCCCCCGAAGACGCTGGCCGCGAGGCGGGTGTTCTGTTCCGCCGTTTCGCGCTCCAGCTCGAACGCGATCCTGTCGGCAAACAGGCCGAGCACCGGATCGACCCACGGGTCTTTCTTCATCGGGGCAACATCGGTGACCACCACAAGGCCGATGACCTCGCCCGACGGCACAATCAGCGTCGTGCCGAAATAGCTTTCCAGCCCCATTTCGACGAGCAACTCGTCGTCCGGATAGGCCGCAGCGACGCTGTCGGGAATAAAGACACTGCCGGTGTCCATGACGTCGTTGCACGGTGTTGCAGCCAGATCGTAAGTGAAGTTGTCGACGATCTCGCCGTCGGCACACACGGCACGCGTCTGGATCTTGGTCTTTTCGTCGTCGGCGAAAACACCGATGAACGCGAATTTGGTGCGGTAGGCGGTCGCCAGATGCCGAACGCAGTCCCTGAAGAAATCGCAGGTTCTGTTGGCCGGCGACGATGCTGCCGCAAGCGCCGTTATCGCCGAACAGATCCGCTCGGTCTGCGTCTCATCAATGTCGGGATTTGCCGGCAGGTGTGCATAGGATGGCCTTCCTCGCACCGCCGCGTTTCGGTTCTTACGCACAACACCTCCCACCGAATTCACCCAAACGCAACCACTGTTTTTGCGCAATCCGAGCAGGAGTCTCGGAAATTGCGGTGACTGCCAATCCGGTTCTGCAGCAAGTGTCCGCGAAAAACTTGAAAATTCTCTTTACTTGCATTCTCAGAAAAGCGCCGATGCGACGATCAGCTTGCCGTGTGCATCGATTGGGCGTACCGAACATTTCTTGAGCCGACACGGCCACGCCAGCGGAGACCGACATGCGACAGAACAAGTGGAACGACGACGAGGCGCAGAAGTGGATCGCCGCGGCCGGCAGCGATCCCGCCGATCAGGCGCTCGCGCTTCGGGTCTACACTTCGCGGCTGATCGGCGCCGACCCCGATCTGGTCATGCATGGCGGCGGCAACACCTCGGTCAAGGTCAAGCGCAGGGACCTGCTCGGTGAGGAGATTGACGTCCTGCACGTCAAGGGCAGCGGCTGGGATCTCGATACGCTCGAAGCGCCCGGCCTGCCGGGCGTGCGCATCGACCCGCTGCTGCGGCTGCGTGCCCTCGATGCCCTGTCCGACGAGGACATGGTCAACATGCAGCGCTCAAGCCTCATCGATTCGACCGCGCCCAACCCCTCCGTCGAGGCGCTGCTGCACGCCTATCTGCCCCATGTCTTCGTCGACCACACCCATGCGACCGCATTCCTGGCGCTCGGCAATCTGCCCGATGCGGTGTCGGTGATCCGCGAGATTTTCGGCGGCCGCGTCGGCGTCGTGCCCTACATCATGCCGGGCTTTGCGCTGGCGAAGAAGGCGGCGGAAGTGTTCGAGGCCGATCCTTCCGTCGAAGGCCTGGTGCTGCTCAAGCATGGCCATTTCACCTTCGGCGCGAGCGCAAGGGAAAGCTATGAGCGGATGATCGACCATACCAATCTGGTCGAGGACTATCTGGCCGGAAACGCGGCTGGAAGGCGGTTTTCCTCAACGGTCCACGCCATGCGCAGCGGCCGGGAGGACGTTGCCGAAACCGTGCTTCCGGCGCTGCGCGGCGCCATCGCAAAAATCCGCGGCGATCATGGCGGCGGCGATCCCCTGCCCGTCGTACTCGACACCCGTGCCGGCGAGACCATCGACGCCTTTCTGAAACGCGACGATCTCGACGAACTGTCGGGCCGCGGCGTCGCCTCCCCCGATCACGTCATCCGCACCAAGGGCCGGATGCTGATCCTGACCAATGATGATGTCGCCGCCGGCGCTGACGCGATCGCGCGCAAGGTCGAAGACTACACGGCGCGCTACCGTTCGGAATTCGAAAACCAGAACGGCCGCATCGGCGGCGGCAAGATCATGCTCGAACCGCACCCTTGCGTCATCTGGGTGCCGGGGCTCGGCATTGTCGGCGCCGGCAAGGATGCGGCCGCGGCGTCGGCGATTGCCGACCTCGCCGAGCAGACGGTGGAAGTCATGACGCTCGGCGAGGCGAGCGGCGGCTTCCGCCCGATCGAAGCCGACGATCTCTTCGACATCGAATACTGGTCGCTGGAACAGGCCAAACTCAAGAAATCCTCGGCGAAACCGATGGCCGGCCGGATCGTCGTCGTCACCGGCGGCGCCGGAACGATCGGTCTTGCCACCGCGCGGGCGTTCGCCGCCGAGGGCGCCGCCATCGCCCTTGTCGATCTGAACGAGACGGCCTGCGCCGAGGCGGCCGCGAGCGTCGGGCGGCATTGCCTCGCGATCGGCGCCGACCTCACCAAGCCTGGCGCCGCGGCCGACGTGGTCCGGCGCATCATCCGCCGGTTCGGCGGCGTCGACGTGCTCGTCTCCAATGCCGGTTCGGCGCTCCAGGGCAATCTGCTCGATCTCGACGAGGCCGAACTGCGCCAGAGCTTCGAACTCAACTTCTTTTCCCATCTGGCGATGGCGCGGGCGGTCGGCGCCGTTTTGAAGGCCCAGAACCATGGCGGCCAGATGCTCTTCAACGTCTCCAAGCAGGCGGTCAATCCGGGCAAGGGTTTCGGCGCCTACGGCCTGCCCAAGGCGGCGACCTTCTTCCTCGTCCGCCAGCTGGCGCTCGAACTCGGCGGCGACGGCATCCGCGTCAACGGCGTCAATGCCGACCGCATCCGTTCCGGCCTCCTGACCGACGATTTCATCAGCGGCCGCGCCAAGGCGAGAGGCGTGTCGGAGGCCGACTACATGGCCGGCAATCTCTTGAAGGCCGAGGTCGAGGCGCGGCACGTGGCCGACGCCTTCGTGGCGCTCGCCCGCTCGGAGCGGACCACGGCCCACATCACCACCGTCGACGGCGGCAATATCGAGGCGGCGCTGCGCTGAGCGCCGAATAGGGCGGGCGCAAACCCGCTCAGATCGGCTCGCCGCGCATCAGCCGCGGCAGGTCGCCGTTCACGCCCGCCGCCTCGCGCACGAACATATCCTTCAGCGGCGGCAGCCGGTCGACGATGCCGAGGCCGACATCGCGGAATATCCGCAAAGCATCGCTGTCATTGGAGAACAGCCGATTGATGACATCGGTGACGAGGCCCATCTGCACGGTGTCGAAACGGCGCCAGCGCTGATAGCGCTCCAGCACTTCGAGCGAGCCGATATCGACGCCGATGCGTCGCGCCGCAATCAGCGTCTCGGCCAGTGCTGCGACGTCGCGATAGCCCATATTGAGGCCCTGGCCGGCGATCGGATGGATGCCGTGGGCGGCGTCGCCGGCGAGCGCGAAGCGCGGCTTGACGAAGCGGCGCGCCAGCCGCAATTGCAGCGGAAAGGCGTGGCGGCCGCCGATCACCTCGAGCGCCCCGAGATGGCGGCCGAAGCGGCGCTCCAGTTCGAGCTGGAAGGTGAAGTCGTCGCCGTCGACCAGCCGCCGGGCGACGCGCTCGCTCTCGGTCCACACCAGCGACGAGCGGTTGCCGGTGAGCGGCAGGATGGCGAACGGTCCGGACGGCAGGAAATGCTCTTCGGCGCGGCCGTTATGCGGCCGCTCATGGGCGACCGTCGTGACGATGCCCGCCTGCCCGTAGGCCCAGCCGATGGTGCGGATGCCGGCGAGATCGCGCAGCCGCGAGCGCACGCCGTCGGCGGCAACGAGCAGCGCGGCGGAATAGGCGATGCCCGACCGCAAGCTGCAGCGGATCGCATGGGGCCCGCTCTCAAAGCCGGTGACGGCGTCCGGCGCCACCAGTTCGACGCCGACGGCAAGCGCCTGGTTCCTCAGCGCCGCCACCATGCTGCCGTTCGGCACCATATGGGCGAACGGCTCGCCCTCCTCGACCTCGCCGGCAAAGGTCAGGAACACCGGCCGGACCACGTCGCTGGTGCGGGAATCGGTGATCACCATGTCGGTGATCGGCTGCGCTTCGGCCGCGATTTCCGGCCACACGCCGAGCGCCGTCAGCATGCGGCAGGCGGACGCCGCGATCGCCGAGGCGCGCAGATCGCGGTCGACCACTTCGGCCGGCCGGATATCGACGACGGTGATGCTGATCGCCGGGTCGGCCGTCTTCAGTGCAAGCGCCAGCGACAGGCCGACATAGCCGCCGCCGGCAATGACGACATCGCGCGGCTCGGCGTCCCGATTATCAATGTCCGACATTTTTTCTCCCGGGTGACGTGGCGTCACGGCTTGACTTCACTTCGGCCGACTGCTGCAAACGGCCCGTCATGCCGACCGGCGCCCGCGCCGCCGGACCGTTTGCGAAAGTCGATACCATGCCGTCCGCCATCGACACTCTTTTGAAGATACTCGATCTGGAGGTGCTCGAACACAACCTCTTTCGCGGCATCAGCCCGCAAGTCGGCTGGCAGCGCGTCTATGGCGGCCTCGTTATCGGTCAGGCACTTATGGCGGCCGCGCGCACCGTCAAGGACCGCGGCCTGCATTCCATGCACGGCTATTTCCTGCGCCCCGGCGATCCGGCAGCGCCGATCGTCTACGACGTCGACCGCATCCGCGACGGCCGCAGCTTCACCACCCGCCGCGTCGTCGCGCTCCAGCACGGGCGGGCGATCTTCTCCATGGCGGCGTCGTTCCAGATCGCCGAGGACGGCCTTGACCACCAGATCGACATGCCCGACGTGCCGCCGCCGGAGAAGCTGCCGAGCGAGGCCGAACTGAAGGCGAAGTTCATCGACAAGGTGCCGGAGAATGTGCGCCGCTATTGGGAGCGCGAGCGGCCGATCGAGCTCCGCTTCGTCGACCTCTCCCGCCATTTGGTGCGCTCGGAGCGGCCGCCGCTGCAGAACATCTGGTTCCGCGCCACCGGGCCGTTGCCCGACGATGTCCGCATCCACCAATGCGTGCTCGGCTACGCCTCCGACATGACGCTGCTCGACACCTCCCTGCTCGCCCACGGCCGCAGCATCTTCGACAAGGATCTGCGGCTGGCGAGCCTCGACCACGCGATCTGGTTCCACCGGCCGTTCCGCGCCGACGACTGGCTGCTCTATGCCCAGGACAGCCCGAGCACCGCGGCCGCCCGCGGCTTCAACCGCGGCTCGGTCTACACCCGCGACGGCATTCTGGTCGCCTCCGTCACCCAGGAAGGGCTGATCCGCCGGGTCGACGGCGACTGACCGGCGCGGGTGGCGCGCCGCCTTTGATCAAATATTAGACAACAATCCGATATTGCCTATTTTTTGAGCTTCCGCGTCGTCATTTCCCGTCGGAATTTCCTCTCGCGGTTCCGAATTCCTCAATTACAGCAGACTTTTATCGCGCCGCACCAAAACTGGCACAAGGCTTGAATTAACCGTCGCAGTCTCTTCGGCCGGCGCCATCGGCCGTCGAAGCATGCGCTTAAACGAGCGTGATCCGCCGGCAGGACTTCGAAGCCGGCGGATCGCCGCTCCCCGCAAGAGGAAGGACACAATGAAAATCGTGATGGCGATCATTAAACCGTTCAAGCTGGACGAGGTGCGCGACGCCCTCACCAGTGTCGGCGTCGAGGGCATAACCGTGACCGAGGTCAAGGGTTACGGGCGTCAAAAGGGCCACACCGAGATTTACCGCGGCGCCGAATACGCGGTGAGCTTTCTGCCGAAAATCAAGATCGAAGCGGCGGTTCCCGCCGACCGCGCCGACGCCGCCGTCGAGGCGATCGTCGGGGCGGCCAAGACCGGCCAGATCGGCGACGGCAAGGTCTTCGTCTTCGACATCGAGCGCGCGGTGCGCATCCGCACCGGCGAGGCCGACGCCCAGGCGCTCTAGACGCGACGCAAACCCCCGATCCGGGAGATCCCATGACCGGAGGAAACCGTCGGAACGCCACCGGCCCGAACCTCCGCTGAATTCAGGAGTGGATTTGATGTTTGAACTGAAACGATTTGCGGCGCTGGGCCTGGCGATACCGGCCATCGTCGCACTGATTGACCCGGCCCTTGCCCAGGACACCGCCGCACCCGCGGCGGAAGCCGCGCCCGCAGCGGAAGAGGCCGGGCCGACGCTCGACACCGGTGATACCGCCTGGATGCTGACCTCCACCGCGCTGGTCCTGATGATGACGATACCGGGCCTGGCGCTGTTCTACGGCGGCATGGTGCGCAAGAAGAACGTGCTCGCCACCGTGATGCAAAGCTTCACCGTCGCCTGTCTGATGACGATTATCTGGATGGTCGTCGGCTATTCGCTCGCCTTCACCGACGGCGGCGGTTTCAACGCCTATGTCGGCGGCTTCTCCAAGATGTTCCTCGCCGGCATGGGCGCCGACGCGATGAGCGGCACCATCCCCGAATCCGTGTTCATGACCTTTCAGATGACGTTTGCGATCATCACCCCGGCGCTGATCGCCGGCGCGTTTGCCGACCGCATGAAGTTTTCGGCGATGCTCTGGTATCTGGGCCTGTGGAGCATCATCGTTTATGCGCCGGTGACCCACTGGGTGTGGGGCGGCGGCTTCCTGTCCGAGGCCGGCGTGCTCGATTTCGCCGGCGGCACGGTCGTCCACATCAATGCCGGCGTCGCCGGTCTCGTCGCCGCGCTGGTGCTCGGCCGCCGCAACGGCTTCGGCTCCGAGAACATGGCGCCGCACAATCTGGTGCTCTCCGTCATCGGCGCCTCGATGCTGTGGGTCGGCTGGTTCGGCTTCAACGCCGGTTCGGCGGTGGCCGCCAATGGTGCTGCCGGCATGGCCATGGCCGTCACCCAGATCGCCACCGCCGCGGCGGCGCTGGCCTGGATGTTCGGCGAATGGGTCGCCCGCGGCAAGCCGAGCGTGCTCGGCATCGTCTCCGGCGCCGTCTCCGGCCTCGTCGCCATCACCCCGGCCTCCGGCTTCGTCGACCCGATGGGGGCGCTGATCATCGGTATTGCCGCCGGCATCGTCTGCCTGATTGCCGTCGTCTGGATGAAGCCGATGCTCGGCTATGACGACTCGCTCGATGCCTTCGGCGTCCACGCCATCGGCGGCATTGTCGGCGCCATCCTCACCGGCGTCTTCGCGGTCGAGGCGATCGGCGGCGCGCCGGGCCTCTTGGAAGGCAATGCCGGCCAGGTCTTCACCCAGGTCTACGGCATCGTCGCCACCATCGTGTGGACCGCCGTCGCCTCGCTGGTGATCCTCAAGCTGATCGACTGGACGATCGGGCTCCGGGTCACCAAGGACGTGGAGATCGAGGGCCTCGACATCAATCTGCATGGCGAGGTCGTGCAATAACCGTGGTTTCGGGAACGGCTGTCCCGTCCGCCCCGAACCGCGGCGCCCGGAGGGAGCACCCTCCGGGCGAGCAAATTCTAAAGACCGACCGGCGGCGCAGGGCGACAAGTCGTGCGCCGCTTGTCTTTGCCCTCACGCGCATTGCCTCGATTGATTTCGGCACTGAGGCACGCGGCGCTTTGAAACATCCCCACGTCACGACCGAAAGGACCGCATATCAGGCGATGTTCTCGACCAGCGAGTAGCTGGTGCTGCGGCCGCCGCCGGGGTCCTTTTGCAGAACGCCTTGATCGATCAGTTCGGTGATGTCCCGCAGCGCCGTATCGGGCGAGCACTGTTCGATCTTCGCCCATTTCGAAGAGGTCAGCTTGCCTTCAAAGCCGTCCAGAAGGCGATTGAGCATATCGCGCTGACGCGGGTTGAACGGCGCCTGAATATGCTTTTCCCAGAATCGGGCTTTGAAAAGCACATTGGCAAGAATGGCTTCTGCACCCTCGAAGGCACGACCGAGGCAACTCAGAAACCAGTCCAGCCAGGGCGTGATATCCAGATCGCCCTTTTGCGTTGCTTCCAGCCGATCGTAGTAGGCATTGCGCTCGTGCCGAATCTGCGCAGACATGCTGTAGAAGCGCTGCGCGCTTCCCTCCGAGCGCGCCAGGGCCATATCGGCGATCGCGCGCGCTATCCGGCCATTGCCATCTGCGAAGGGATGGATGGTGACGAACCAGAGATGCGCGATGGCCGCTTTCAGCACCGGATCGATCTTGGCCTTCCGATCAAACCACTCCAGAAACGCCGCCATCTCTGCGTTGAGACGACCCGCGTCCGGCGCCTGATAATGAACATTTTCACGGCCGATCGGACCGGAGACGACCTGCATCGGCCCCGATCTATCATCACGCCATGCACCGACAATGATACGGCTCATCCCGCTGCGTCCGGTCGGGAACAAGGCCGCATGCCAATCGAACAGGCGGTCTGCGGTCAGAGGTTTGTCGAAGCCCCTCGTCGCATCGAGCATCATCTCGACAACGCCTTCGACATCGCGGTCCGCCGGCGTCAGCGCGCCGATGTCGATGCCGAGACGCCGCGCGATCGATGAGCGCACCTGATCGATATCGAGGATTTCGCCTTCGATTTCACTGGACTTGACGACATCCTGCGTCAGGGTGCGCAGCATCGCTTCATTGCGCAGATCAAAGCCGAGCCCTTCCATGCGCCCGAGCAACCGGCCCTGGCGATGCCGCGCGGCAGCCAGCTTTGCGGCAATCGCGCTTTCATCCCAGCGGAAGGCAGGCCAATCGTCTCGTTCATGGATATAGGACATAATCTCCGCACCTTCTGCGGAGATTATGTTTGTTATTCACCGCAAATGCAAGATTATTCACCGCATGAATTGCGGAGAATAAGGCGTCAATTCACCGCAAACGGCGATAACCGTCAGCTTTTCCGTATAGGTTCCGCGCCATTGACCGGTGATCGCAAAGGGGGTGCCGCCGGGCATTTCGGGAAATTCCATCACAGTTCGAATGGTCGGGCGTATTAGCGCAGCGTAACGGACCTGTAGAGGGCTGATCGAAACGGCGCCCGAACGGTGCGTTACGCCGCTGGCACGGCTAACGCACCCTACGCTCTGGAGACCGCTCTCAAGGGCCAAGGCCACTGGACGATCGAGATCATCAAACGCTCCGACACGGCCGAGGGCTTTGAGGTCTTGCCGCGCCGCTGGGTTGTCGAACGGACATTCGCCTGGCTCGGACGCTGCCGGAGACTGGCCAAGGATTGGGAGCGATCGATCGAAAGCTCTACGGCTTGGGCAAACATCGCCAGCATCAGGATCATCATCCGCAGGCTCGCAACATATTGCTATGTCTCATAAACTTTTGAATCAGGCTCTAACATCTGTTATTAAAACACCCTTAACACCTCTGTTGATAGCGAGTTCCTTCCTAGAAATTGATGTTATCTTAGACATTCTCATTCCGCGGAACCTCTACGGTTTTTTTATTGGTAATTTCGGTGATTCAACTGATTTTAGTTCTCCAAGCACCACCTTCACGGTAACCTTCCGACGATTGCGAAAAACAACGAAATCAACCTCCTTACCAGGAGGAATTTCAGCAGTCATCCTTGGTAATTCACGCATCTCAGCAACGTCTGCACCATCAATTGCTAGAATGATATCGTCGCGCTTTATGCCAGCGCGGTCTGCGGGTCCGTCGGAGGAGAGACCAGCGACGAGTGCACCACGAGGTGCGTCTAGACCAAATTTTTTCGCGATTTCTTCGGTGACAGGCTGAATCCGCATCCCCGTCCATCCGCCGCGAAGCTTGCCGCGATATTTAAGGTGCTCAATGATTATAACCGCGAGATTTGATGGGATCGCTAATCCCGTTCCCTCCCACATGCTCGAACGCGAGCGGATCATCGAAATGATGCCAATAACCTCTCCTCGATCGTTCAGAAGTGGTCCACCCAGTCCGCTTCGTTTGATCAGCGCATTGGTTTGAATAAACCGGTCATAGGGACCAAATTTTGCTTTTCGGTGAAGCCCGGAAACTATGCCGTGGGACGCTGAGACTTCGTATTCGACGTCGACTTCCATTGAAACGACCCAATCCCCAATACGGATTTGATCCGAATTTCCGAACTTCAGCGGTTGGAACGGGTCGCCTGAGTTAATTTTTAGAAGTGCAATATTCATTTTTCTATCATAACCAACAATATTTGCGAAATACGTTTTTCTATTGGAAAATACCACAGTTATTGCTTTGATATCTATCTCATCCATGTCTTTAATAAGACTGTATCTTGTAACTATATATCCGTTCTTAGATACTACAAATCCTGATCCTAGTGATTGTATTGTTTGGGGTTGATTTTCTTCTTTATGAAAACCATCGAAAAATTGTTGAAACTGAGAATCAGCTTGGAGATTCGGTGCTGCGATTTTCCTGGGCACTTCAACAGTAGTTGTAACGCTGACCACGCCGTCTTTAGCGTTTTGAATAATATCAGAGAATGAGTTCGACTCGAAAGAATAACATGACCTCATTAGCAATATTAACAAAAATGTAGTCAACAATATTTGGAGAAGTATCCATCTTGCGATATCGAGTTTATCACACAAATCGAGAGTTTTATTGTTGTTCATCGTTCTGATTTTCTGTCGGTTTACTGATTCAGTGGAGATCGAATGATTCAAATTTAATTTAGTTACTCACTTGTTGCAATCAAATTTCGTAAAGACGCTCAATTTTCGCACTTGCTGAACTGCAATTGATTGGAAACAGAAGCAAGTAGGGTGCGTTAGTCGCGCAAGCGGCGTAACGCACCAATCAACCATTCATCACCCGTAAATCCCAAACGGTGCGATACGCTTCGCTATCGCACCCTACCCAGCCATCATCTCAAACACGCCTCCCCCCACCCCCTTTGGTTAATGCCGGCTTAACCAAAGGCCGCTACCGTTCGGTCCAGATTGGAGGCGTGCGCCTCCGACACCGGAAAGGCAGTGCGGGCAGCGATGCAGGGCAACGCGCAAGGCGCATATGATGCGATGATCTTCTCCGCCGGTTCGCCATTCGTGCGGCTGGCGGCGATGCTGGCCGACATCGCGCCCGGCGCGGACCCGATCGACCTTTCCGTCGGCGAACCGCGCCACGCCGTGCCCGATTTCATCGCCCCGGTGCTCGCAAAAGCCAATGCCGAGTTCAGCCGCTATCCGCCGATCCGCGGCATTGACGACTTCCGCGCCGCCATTGCCGCCTGGCTCGACCGCCGCTATGCTTTGGCCGGCCGCATCGATCCGGCGCGCATGGTCGTGGCCTTGAGCGGCTCGCGCGAAGGGCTCTTCTTCGCCGCCCTTGCCGCCCGACGCTATTTCGCGGAAAAACCCGGCCCGCCCGCGGTGCTTTTGCCGAACCCGTTCTACCAGGCCTATGCCGCCGGCGCGGTGATGGCCGATGCCGAACCGGTGCTGATGGGTGCCGAGGCCGACGATTTGCCCGATATCGCCGGCCTTGATCCGGCCCTGCTCGACCGCACGATTGCGGCTTACGTCGCCTCGCCGGCCAATCCGCAAGGCTCCGTCGCCCCGGTCGAGTTCTGGCACGAGCTTCTGGCGCTCGCCCGCCGCCACCGCTTCTTCGTCTTTGCCGATGAATGCTATTCGGAGATCTATCGCGAGGCGCCGCCGCCGGGCGCCCTGCAGGCGGCGCTCGCCGACGGCGATTTCGGCCATCTGCTGGTCTTCAACTCGCTCTCCAAGCGGTCGAACCTGGCCGGCCTGCGCTGCGGCTTCGCCGCCGGTGATCCCGACTTTCTCGATTTCCTCTCGACCTTCCGCAACATGGCCGCGCCGCAAGTGCCGATCCCGGTGCAGCGCGCGGCGATTGCCGCCTTCAACGACGAGGTTCACGTGGTCGAGAACCGCCGCCTCTATAACGAGAAATTCGCCGCCGCCGAACGGCATATCGGTAATAGCTTCGGCTATCGCACGCCCGACGGCGGCTTCTTCGTCTGGCTCGACGTCGCCGATTATGGCGGCGGCGAGGCGGTCGCCCGCCGGCTCTGGGCCGAGGCCGGCCTTCGCGCCGTTCCCGGCGGCTTCCTCGCCTCTGAAGACGGGCATGGCCGCAATCCCGGCCTGCCCTTCCTGCGTCTCGCCATGGTCAACGATCTGGCGACGACCGAGACGGCGCTCTGCCGTCTCGTCGACTGCCTCGGCCCCGCGAACCCCGATCGGAACACGTAAGCCCCCCATGCGTTCATCGAGATCCCTCACCGATTTCCTGCCCGACACCGAAGGCCTCGGCCCGGCGCTGAAGCGCAACGCCAAGGGCCTGATCGGCCTGGCCATGATCGCCGGTGCGGCGGCCGCCGCCGTCAGCCTCGCCACGTGGTCGGTCACCGATCCGAGCCTCAACCACGCCGTCGACGGCCCGGTGCGCAACGTGCTCGGCCGGCCGGGCGCGATCATCGCCGATCTTTTGATGCAGATGGTCGGGCTCGCCGCCGCCCTCTTCCTCGTTCCGGTCGCGGTCTGGGGCGGCCAGCTTCTGTTCGGCGTCCGCACCAGTGTCGGCCGATTGCGGCTCGTGGCCTGGCCGGCAGCGACGATCGTCGCGGCAACCGCGGCCGCCTGCCTGCCGGTGTTCGGCCGCTGGCCGCTGCCGACCGGGCTCGGCGGCGCGCTCGGCGACCTCATTCGTGCGGTCCCGGCCAGCCTGCTGGCCGGTTTCGGCGGCTTTGCCGATATCGTTCTCTTCCCCCTGCTGCTCGCCGGTGCGCTCGTCCTCTTCGTCTATGCCGGCCGGACCGGAAGCGCGGAGCGGGCGGAGAGTGCCGATGCCGAATTCGAGGACGATATCGAGGACGACGACCATGTCGGCGACAATGCCAATCTGACCCTTGGCTACCTCGCCCACGGGCTGCTTTCGCTGCGTGCGACCTTTACCCGGCTTGTCCGCGGCTCCCGCGAGCAGCAGCCGGCGATGCACCGCCCCGAGCCCGGGCTTTGGCGCCGGCTTTTGAGCGAAGACGAACTGGACGCGGTTCCGGCCGCCGACCGCCGCGAGCCGCTGCTTCACGGCGAACCGGCGCAGCTCGACGGCGACGTCATCGACGCCGACTATTCGGAGCGGGTGCAGCCGCAGGCGCCGCCGCCGAAGACGGGCAAGCGGATCGTCCGCGAGGCGCAGCCCTCCTTCCTCGATCTCGACCGGTTCGAGCTGCCGCCGCTGCGTCTGCTCGCCGAGCCCAAGCGCCGCCGCGGCGACGCCGGGCTCAGCCCCGACGCCCTGGAGCAGAATGCGCGGCTGCTCGAAGGCGTGCTGGAGGATTTCGGCGTCAAGGGCGCCATCATTCACGTCCGCCCCGGACCGGTCGTCACCCTTTACGAACTCGAACCGGCGCCCGGCATCAAATCGTCGCGGGTGATCGGCCTTGCCGACGATATCGCCCGCTCGATGAGCGCGATCTCGGCCCGCGTCGCCGTCATTCCCGGCAAGAACGCGATCGGCATCGAACTGCCCAACCAGCGCCGCGAGATGGTTTTTCTGCGCGAACTGCTGGCGGCGGAGGATTTCGAGAAGTCGAAGGCGAAGCTGCCGCTGTGCCTCGGCAAGACCATCAACGGCGAGCCGGTGATCGCCGATCTCGCCCGCATGCCGCACCTGCTGATCGCCGGCACCACCGGCTCGGGCAAGTCGGTGGCGATTAACACCATGGTGCTGTCGCTGCTCTACCGGCTCGGGCCGGACCGCTGCAAGCTGATCATGATCGATCCGAAAATGCTGGAGCTTTCGGTCTATGACGGCATTCCGCACCTGTTGTCGCCGGTCGTCACCGACCCCAAGAAGGCGGTCGTCGCGCTGAAATGGACGGTGCGCGAGATGGAGGAGCGCTATCGCCGCATGTCGAAGCTCGGCGTGCGCAATGTCGACGGCTACAACACCCGCGTCGAGCAGGCGATCAAGCGCGGCGAGGCCGTCACCCGGACGATCCAGACCGGCTTCGACAGGGAGACCGGCGAGGCGGTCTACGAGCAGGAAGACCTCGATCTGGAGCCGATGCCCTTCATCGTCGTCATCGTCGACGAGATGGCCGATCTGATGATGGTCGCCGGCAAGGAGATCGAGGGCGCGATCCAGCGGCTGGCGCAGATGGCGCGTGCCGCCGGCATCCATATCGTCATGGCCACCCAGCGCCCCTCTGTCGACGTCATCACCGGCACCATCAAGGCCAATTTCCCGACCCGCATCTCGTTCCAGGTCACCTCCAAGATCGACAGCCGCACGATTCTCGGCGAACAGGGCGCCGAACAGCTTCTCGGCCAGGGCGACATGCTCTATATGGCCGGCGGCGGCCGCATCAAGCGGGTGCACGGCCCGTTCGTTGCCGACGACGAGGTCGAGCAGGTCGTCGCCCATCTGAAGGCGCAAGGGGCGCCGGACTACCTCGATGCGGTCACCGAGGAGGAAGATGCGGCCGCGGGCGACTATCTCGACATGCTGTCCGGCGGCGGCGGCGAAGGGGCCGAGCTTTACGACCAGGCGGTGGCGATCGTGCTGCGCGACCGCAAGGCCTCGACCAGCTATATCCAGCGCCGGCTGTCGATCGGCTACAACCGGGCCGCCTCGATCATCGAGCGCATGGAGCAGGACGGCATCGTCAGTCCGGCCAATCACGCCGGCAAGCGGGAGATACTGGTCGACGGCGAGGAACCGGAGATCGACTGAGGATTGAAGCCGCGCTTTCGCCACAACGCGATGCCAGCATGGACAGGATCGGCGAAAGCGCATGACGGTGAGAAAATCGCAAGAGGACCGCGCCAAACCCGGCGGTCTCCGAAAGCCAATGTGAAAGGATCAACGACCCGTGTTCCGCGCCAAACCCTTCTACCGGAAATGCCTGCCCCTGGCCGCGATCGTTGCCATTGCCGTCGCCGTTGCCGTGCCGGCCGCGACTGCGGCCGCCTTCAATCCCGAGCAGCGCGACGCGATCAAGCAGGTCACCGCCTACATCAATGCGATTACCACGCTGCAGGGCAGGTTCACCCAGACCGGCCCCGACGGCCGCCAGGTCAGCGGCGTGTTCGTCATCAGCCGCCCGGGGCGGCTGCTGTTCCGCTATGAAAATCCGGTGCCGATCGAGATCGTCGCCGACGGCAAGGCGGTCGTCATCCGCGACAAGAAGCTGAAGACCCAGGACCTCTACCCGCTGTCCAAGACGCCGCTGCGGTTCCTGCTCACCGACGATATCGATCTCGCCCGTGACACCAAGGTGCTGTCGGTGACGCCGGACAGCGACAGCCTCGAAGTCGTCGTCGAGGAGGAGACGCCGCTCGGCACCGGCCGGATCGCCCTGCGCTTCGATCGCAACTCGTCGGAACTGAAGGAATGGACCATTACCGATGCGCAGGGGCTGGCCACCTCGATCGCCCTCTACGAGGTCGAATCGGGCAAGCCGGCCAATCCGAAATGGTTCTGGATCGACCATATGACCCGCCGCACCAACGGCGACCGGTAGCGAGTTTCGGGAGCGCGCGTGTTCCTGTCTGGTGCAGGCTCTTGCGCTCCGATTTCCAGTTCCTCTCGGCGTCGTTCACGCAAGCGCCCACACCACCCACCGCTCCCGCGAAAGCGGGAGCCTATTGCCCCGCTCTACACGGTATTTCGGTTGCGATCCGGGCGATGTCTCGAAATTATCAACTGAATCTGGAATTTGTCGCCAATGCCAATGGTTCCCCGCTTTCGCAGGCGATGTGCGGATTGGACGGCAGATGGTCTATCCGGGCCGTTCGCGGCGGGCAACTCGACGGACAAGTTGTCGAAGCCATCCCAAAACCGAATAAACCGAACCCCATTGCGGCCCCGCGGAAATCCTTATTTCCGTAAGAAACCAGACACACCGAAGCAGTTTTCCCCATCATCGGCGACGCAAATCAGTACGCCGGATAAACGCTCATTTACTTTCGCGACTGCATATGCAAATCTTTTTCAAGAAATCGAGAGGTGGGGCTTGATTCGTTCTCAACGTCCACCATTTCTCGCCAATAGGTAGGGCCGGCCTTTCAAACGGCAGTGCCCCCCGTCTTGCCGCGGACGGTCCTGCCGGCGCTGGATTTCCCTCCCAGCGCTCCGCGCACGACAGGCGCAAGCGCCCAGTCTCTCCCCCGGGACTGGGCGCTTAATTTTTGGGCTTGTCCGCGCGGCCGCGACCGCAGCCGGCAGACCCCATCGTCCTCCATCGCTTGGCCGATGTCGCGCCCCGCGCTTGACAGCACCGGGCCGAAAGGCAAATGTGCCGCCGCCGAAACGGAAGATTGTCCGTTCGGGCGATTTCCGTGCGCTAGAGCGTATTCCCGAAAAGTGGGAACCGGTTTTGGGATAAGAATACGCGACAATAAAATAGATAGAGCGCTTCCAAGTGACGAATACCAACCGTCGCGGAGTTTGACTCATCTGATGGGGTCAAATCCCACGACGGTTGGTATAAGTTCGAACGAGAAGCGCTCTAGCCGAAAGATTCTTGCCCGCAATGCGCAGCTATCTCGAATTCGAACGCCCCGTCGCCGACCTGGAAGGCAAGGTGCAGGAATTGCGGGCGATCGCCGAAGACGGCGATTCGGCCGCGATCGAGGAGGAAATCGGCAGGCTGCGGGCCAAAGCGGAACAGACGCTCGGCGAAATCTACGCCAAGCTGACGCCGTGGCAGAAGACCCAGGTCGCCCGCCATCCGGACCGGCCGCAGACGCTGAGCTATATCGGCCGGCTTATCGACGAGTTCACCCCGCTCGCCGGCGACCGCAAATTTGCCGAGGACGCGGCAATCATCGCCGGGCTCGGCCGCTTCGGCGGCGTGCCGGTGGCGGTTATCGGCCACGAGAAGGGCGCCTCGACCGAGGCCCGCATCAAGCACAATTTCGGCATGGCCCGGCCGGAGGGCTACCGCAAGGCGGTCCGCATCATGGACATGGCCGACCGTTTCGGCCTGCCGGTGATCAGCTTCATCGACACCGCCGGCGCCTATCCGGGCATCGGCGCGGAGGAACGCGGCCAGGCCGAGGCGATCGCCCGCTCCACCGAACGCTGCCTGGCGCTCCGCGTCCCCAATGTCGCGGTGATCATCGGCGAGGGCGGCTCGGGCGGTGCGATCGCGATCGCCACGGCCAATCGCGTGCTGATGCTGGAACACGCGATCTACAGCGTGATCTCGCCGGAAGGCGCCGCCTCGATCCTGTGGCGCGACCCGGCCCGGGCCCAGGACGCGGCGATGAACATGAAGATCACCGCCCAGGATTTGATCAAGTTCAAGGCCATCGACGAAATCATCGATGAACCGCTCGGCGGCGCCCATCGCGACCCGGAGGCGGCGATTGCGGCGACCGGCGCGGCGATCGGACGGGCGCTGTCCGAACTCGACGAATTGGAGGCCAAGGCCGTGCGCCGCGAAAGACGGCGCAAATTCCTGGCGATCGGCCGAAACTTGTGAATTACCGTCGCACAATCTACCTTTCCGACGTCAGTTCGGCGTTCCGCCACGCTTTCGCCAGAATCCGAAGTAATGGAGACTGCGGCGTTCTGCGTTTCACGGGAAACACCAGCGGCGTCGGTTTCGACGCGGCCGTTCAGGGACGATGTCCCGCAGTGGGGTTGGGATTGGTTTTGCGTTCAGCTCTCGTCACCATGATTGAGGGGTGCCGGCCCGGCGCCCTTATGCGGATATTGGCGCCTTTGCTGCTGGCGGCGCTCGTCGCCGGCTGCAACACCGACAGCTACGGGCCCAAGCATCTGGCGCCGCTCAGCGCCGAGATCGTCGACAAGATGAAGGACATCGGCTCGGGCAAGCACGCGCCGATCCTGGTTCGGGTGTTCAAGCAGGAATCGGCGCTCGAGATATGGAAAGAGACCAAGGACGGCAGCTACGCCCTGCTCAAGACCTACGACATCTGCAAATGGTCCGGCCAGCTCGGCCCCAAGCTGAGGGAAGGCGACAAGCAGGCGCCGGAGGGCTTCTACGTCGTCACCCCGGCGCAGATGAATCCGAAGTCGAGCTATCACCTGTCGTTCAACCTCGGCTATCCGAACACTTTCGACCGCGCCCATGGCCGCACCGGCAAGCATTTGATGGTGCACGGCGCCTGCTCCTCGGCCGGCTGCTACGCCATGACCGACGAGCAGATCCGGGAGATCTATTCGATCGCCCGCGACGCCTTCAACGGCGGCCAGCGCGCCTTCCACGTCCACGCCTTTCCGTTCCGCATGACGCCGGAAAACCTGGTCCGCCACCAGGACAATCCGAACATGCCGTTCTGGCGCAATCTGAAGGAAGGCCACGACCATTTCGAGATCAGCCGGCGGGCGCCGTCGGTCGATGTGTGCGAACGGCGCTACGTCTTCAACGCCTCGCTTCCCGACGGGGTCAGGGCGTTCAATCCGGGCGGCAGATGCCCGGCCTATGAGGTGCCGGATGCGATCGCGCTCGCCGTCGCCGAAAAGGCCCGCAGCGACGATCAGGCGGTCGAGACGATCATCGCCGAGCGCAAGGCCGAGGCGGAACGCAAGCAGCAGATCGCCGAGCGCCGCGAAGAGCGCCAGAAGAAGATCGAAAAGACGACCGCCGCCATTGCCGGCGTGTTCGACGGCCTGGCCGAAATCGGCACAAGCCGGAGCGACGAAGCGGACGACGACACCGGCGCCGAAACCACCGTCACCGCCGAGGCGCTCCCGGCCGAGAATCCCGACACGGTCGCCTATACCGGAACGATCGACGCCGCGACCGCGTATCGCCCGACCGCCGAAACCGATCAGGACGCAAAGACCCGGCCGTTCTTCCGCCGCCTGTTCCGGCGCAGCGAGGCCGCGGCCGCCGAGAACCCCGAACCGGCCGGCGATGGGGCCGCGGTACTGCCGGAATCGAACCCGCGGCGCACGGACGAAAACACGGCCGATGCCGAACCGCCGAAAAAGAAAGGCGGGATCGTCGGCTCTGTCCTCTCGGTCTTTTCTTCCACCGACTGATACCCGCGGTATTAGTAATCGAC
Organism: Rhodobiaceae bacterium; assembly: GCA_028278505.1. Lineage (GTDB taxonomy): Bacteria > Pseudomonadota > Alphaproteobacteria > Rhizobiales > JAKPQE01 > JANQEG01. The sequence continues at coordinate 51,680 of JANQEG010000128.1, read as the reverse complement.
CACACTCCCCGACACATTCGTCATCACCGCCCCCTCCGTCACCACCGCCCCCTCCCTCGTCTCCACCCGGCTTGTCCGGGTGGTCCATTGGCTTATCCGCGTGACCAACGCCTTGGTGAAGAAATTCAAACGCTTCCAGGCACTGAAAGGCCATTGGATTGCCCGCATGAAGCGGGCAATGACCAAAGAGAACGGTTCGATGAACCGCGGCAACCGCGCACCGGCTCACGATATCTTTATCGGCCGAACCGGCCCCTACCGGACGCGGTTAATCTTCGCTTAGATTAATATGTCAGTCTCAGCCGCGGGATTCGCGGCACCACCGATGACGGCCGATGTGCACACGGCCCGAACGATGCCGCGGCGGCAGAACGACGGAAGACGACATGATCGGCATTCGCGCCACGCTGATACTGATGTCCGGACTATTGGTGTTCGGGCTTTCACCGGCGCTGCCGGCAGCGGCCGAGACCGCACCGCCGCCGAAGCCTTCGGTCCCGACCCCCGCAACCGCGGAACAAGCGCCCGATACGTTCCCCGAACCGACGCCGAGACCCGCGCCTGCTGTCGCTTCAGAAGACGATTCCGCCGAAGTCTCCGGCACAGCGCCCGCAGCCGACGGCGAGGATGTACCCGCTGAAGCGGCTGAAGACGCCGGTGCCGCAGCCGCCCCCGCCGAAACCGCCGCGACGCCGACCGAGCCCGCCGCGACGCCGACCGAGCCCGCCGCGGCACCGACCGAGCCCGCGGCGACCCCAACCGAGCCCGCCGCGGCGCCCGCACCCGTCATGACGTCTCCGCTCGTCGATCCGCCGCTGCCGGTGCCGCGCCCGATCACCCACCTCTTCGAAGACGGGCCGTTCCACGTCTTTGTCCGCATCTTCAAGCAGGAAAGCGCGCTCGAACTCTGGTACAGCCGCGGCGGCGAATTCAAGCTCGCCCGCACCTACCCGATCTGCGCCTGGTCCGGCTCGCTCGGCCCCAAGCTACGCGAGGGCGACTTCCAGAGCCCGGAGGGATTCTACGTCGTCGACCGCAGCCAGTTGAAGCCCAACAGCGACTATCACCGCGCCTTCAATGTCGGCTATCCCAACGCCTTCGACAAAGCCCATGACCGCACCGGGTCGTTCCTGATGGTGCACGGCGCCTGCGCCTCGGTCGGCTGCTACGCGATGACCGATCCGGCGATCGAGGAAATCTACGGCATCGTCGAGAAGGCGCTGATCGACGGACAGCCGGGCATTCCCGTCCACATCTTTCCGTTCCGGATGACCGAAAAGGCGTTCAGGGAACACCCCGGCAGCCAGTGGATCGGCTTCTGGCGCAACCTCAAGCAAGGCTACGACATTTTCGAAAAGACGCGGATTCCGCCGCAGGCAAGCGCCTGCGGAAAGCGCTACGGGTTCGGCGAACCCAAATCCTGGTGCAAGCCGATTACCGGCTGGCAGACCGCGCGGCGCGCCGCCAAGAAGCCGAAATTCACCGGGACCATTCAGCGCAGCAATGACAGATAGCGAAGAAGACGCCTATATCGCCGCGCTCTGCACCTTGCATGAGGGGCTGCACCGGCTCGGCCCCGGCAGCGATGCCGCGACCCGCACCGCGCTCGACCGCGTCCGCGGTCTCCTCCCCGCAAATCCGCGCGTTGTCGATCTCGGCTGCGGCGCCGGCGCCTCGACGCTGACGCTGGCGGAAGCCTTGAGCGACGCCCTGGCCGCGCCGATCATCGCCGTTGACATGTACGCGCCCTATATCGATCTGCTGCGCCGGACCGCGGCCGAGCGGGGACTGAGCCGCCATATCGCGCCCCGTGTCGGCGATTTCGGGGCGCTCGACCTGGCCGAAGCCGGCGCCGACCTGATCTGGTCGGAGGGCGCGATCTACCTGCTCGGGTTTCAGGCGGGGCTGGAGCAATGGCGAAAACTTCTCCGCCCCGGCGGCGTCCTCGTCGCCTCTGAACTCTCCTGGTTCACCGACGCTCCGGCCGCAGAAGCGAATAGCTATTTTAAGACCGGATATCCCGGAATGGGGACGATCGCCGAAAACACGGCCCGCGCCGCAGCCGCCGGCTACCGGACGCTCGACACCTTCAAGCTGCCGGCATCGGCGTGGTGGGAGGGCTATTTCGATCCGCTCAAGGCCCGCATCGACGCGCTCGATCGGGAGACGGCGGAAGCGCCGGTCATTGCCGCCGTCATCGCCGATACTTTGCAGGAAATGCGCCTTTTCGCGGCCTTCAGCGACGATTACGGCTACGCCTTCTACCTGCTGCAGCGCGACTGAGCGCATCCGCGGCGGCGTTTCCGTTTAAACATCGGCCGCTGATTTGACATGTCTTCGGCCTGATCATGGCCATCGGCCATGATCAGAAAACAATGATGTGTTGGCGCATCGCAGAGCCGCCTCAAGATGCGCCAACTCAATTTTCCAAAATGAAGAAAAGTACACTGAGCGCAGCGAAGGACTTTTCTTCACGGTTCCCTAAAACGGCCAGACCACGGTAATCATCGGCACCGAGACCGCGACGATGAGAATCTCCAGCGGCAGCCCCATGCGCCAGTAATCGCCGAAGGAATAGCCGCCCGGTCCCATGATCAAGGTGTTGTTCTTGTGCCCGATCGGCGTCAGGAACGCGCAGGAGGCGGCGATCGCCACCGCCATCAGGAACGGATCGGCGTTGACGTTCAGACGATTGGCGATGTCGACGGCGATCGGCGCCGCGATCACCGTCGTCGCGGTGTTGTTGAGCACATCCGACAGCGTCATCGTCACCACCATCAGCACGGTCAGCACGAATACCGGCCCGAAGCCTTCGGTGAGATCGACGATGCCGTTGGCGATCAGCGCCGTGCCGTTCGACGCCTCGAGCGCGGCACCGAGCGGGATCATCGATCCGAGCAGGACCACGACCGGCCATTCGACGTTCTCGTAGACCTCCCGGATCGGCACGATGTCGGTGGCGACATAGAGCGCGACGACGGCGGCCAGCGCCACCGGCAGATAGACGATGCCGAAACTGGCGAGCGCAACCGCAATCGCGAACACGCCCGCCGCGAGCGCGGCGCGATGATACTGGGTGACCGAGTGCCCGCGATCGGCGAGCGGCAGCGCCCCCAGCCAGGAGATCGTGTCGCTGATATGGCTGGTCGGCCCGAGCAGCAGCAGCACGTCGCCGGCGCGGATTTCGAGCCGCCGGACCCGGTCGCGAAAGCGCCGCCCCTGGCGCGACACGCCGAGCAGCGTCACGCCGCGGCGCGAGAGCAGCCGCACCGACATCGCCGAGCGTCCGGCAATGCGCCCATCCTTCGGCACCACCGCCTCGACCAGCGACATGCCGCCGCCGGCCGCGGCCTGGTGCTTCTCGCCGCCGTCATAGCGAAGTTTCAGGGCGCCGACGACCCGGTCTATCGCCGCCGGCGCGGCTTCGACGACGAGCATGTCTCCTTTTCGGATTTCCACCATCCGCGCGCCGCCGGGCAGCCGCTTGCCGCGCCGCACCAGGCCGATGATCGCCACATCCGCTTCGTCGGCCTGGGCGTCCAGTTCGGAGACCAGCTTGCCGATGACCGGCGAATTCTCCGGCACCACCAGTTCGGCGATATAGTCGTCGATCGAAAACAGCTCCTTCGTCGTGTCCTTGTTGGCGCGGTCACCGGGGATCAGCCGCCAGCCGATGGTCGCAATGAAGGCGATGCCGGCCAGTGCTGCGACGAAGCCGACCGGCGCGAAATCGAACATCTGGAACGGTTCGCCGAGCGCGGTTTCGCGGAACGCGGCGATGATGATGTTGGGCGGCGTGCCGATCAGCGTGACGAGGCCGCCGAGAATGGTGGCAAACGCAAGCGGCATCAGCGACAGCGACGGGCTGCGCCCGGCCTTGGCCGAGGCCTGCAGTTCCACCGGCATCAACAGCGCAAGTGCTGCGACATTGTTCATGAACGCCGAAAGCGCGCCGCCTATCCCGGCCATGACGCCGATATGGGCGGCGAGCCCGCGGCCGACATCGACCAGCCGCCTGGTGATGAATTCGACGGCACCCGAATTGATCAGGCCGCGCGAGACGACGAGCACCAGGGCGACGATCACCGTCGCCGGATGGCCGAAACCGGAAAACGCCGCCTCCTTGGGCACCACGCCGAGCAGAAGCGCGACCACCAGGGCGAGAAAGGCAATGAGATCGTATCGCCAGCGACCCCAGAGGAGTGCGGCGAAAACGATGCCGAAAAGGCCGAAGAGAATGATCTGTTCGGTGGACATTCCGGTCCTTCCACTGGCCTAATCTGTCCGAGCAATTCCGCCGGCAATATCGCGGGACACCCCCGCGATCGCTTGACGTCTAGTTCACGCCGCGGCTTCGGTGTTTGCCAATCTTACTATTGTCCAATTCCATCGTTAATCGCGCGGTCGGGACGCGTTCCGTCAGCTCGAAAACAGGATTTCACCATAGATGCCCCGAATTCGATTTCAAACCTCGATTCCGTCCCTCGCAATCGCCGCGGGCGTCTTCGCCGCCGCCGTCGCTACCGGCAGCCAGGCCGCCGCCGACGCCAAATTTCGCGGCTTCTACCGCGTCTATTTCGCCGGCGTGAAAATCGGCAAGGCCGGTATCATCGCCAGTTTTTCCAACGATGCCTACGCGCTGGCAAGCACCGGCGTGGTGGCGGGCGTGGCAAAGTTCTTCACCGATTCCCGCGGTGACGCAAGAAGCAACGGCACCATCGTCGACGGCCGGCTGAAATCCGACGGCTATGCGCTGTCGATCACCGACAAGGAGGGCGCCGAGAGCGTCAACATCAACCTCGCCGCCGGCAAGGTCACCAATGTCGTCCACGCGCCGCCGCAACCGGACCGTCCCGACCGCATTCCGGTCGAACCGGCGCACCTGGAGAACGTGCTCGATCCGATGAGCGCCTTCATGGGCAAGCCGCAATCGGCGACCGGCCAGGGCGTGTGCAACCGCACCGTCTCGATCTTCGACGGGCTGCAGCGCTTCGACCTTGCGCTCAACTACAGCCACACCGTGCGGGTGACCGCCAAGATGAACGGCTACACCGCCCCGGCCTATGTCTGCAAGGCGCGGTTCCGGCCGATCTCGGGCTATCGGCCCGGCCGCAAGGCGATTCAGTACATGATCAAGAACCGCGACATGGAGATCTGGATCGCGCCGCTCGGCAACACTGGTTTCTTCGCCCCGATCCGCGTCCATGTGGGAACGGCTTTCGGACCGGCCGTGGCCGAAGCCGAGGAGTTCCTCACCGAGATCAATTGAGGGTGTCCCCCAATCGGACGGATCGGTTAATTCGGCAGAAGCGGCCGGCCTCGGCGGCAGCGTTCGGCCGGCCCGATCTGGTATCGCCCGGCCCGCCGGCCACAAGATCGTGGTGGACCGGAAACGGAACATCGCTAAAGCACTGATTCGTCGATGCTCTGTTCCCGTTCCGGCCGGAAAGGTTAATCGCCGCAACACGTATTGAACGGGCCCGGCAAGGCGCCGTTAACCGCCGCCAGGACCGCCGCATGTTCCCGAACATGCCGATCGGTTAACCGCGCCCGGGCAAGACGCCGCAGGCGCGCATTGCCTGATTCAACATGTTGGGGTCGCTCGGATTTTTTTGCCAGATATCGTAGCGAACAGAGTCCGAAAATCGCCAAGTCAGCGATTCGGACAGGATTTGTTCGTGCCGTGTTCTGCCGGTTAAAAAAACCGCGCACCGGCCGTTCCCTTGTGATACACACGGGCGCCGAGACGCCGTCCGGCACCTGCCGAAACTGGCGGACGATCGCGACACCAGCCGGACGACGGAGTTCGCCCGAGCCCGATGAACACCTCCGAAAAAACCATCGCCGTGCCGCGCCAGCGGGCCCGCAACGTCACCGCCGTGCTCGGCCCGACGAATACCGGCAAGACCCATCTGGCGATCGAGCGCATGCTCGGCCACGAGACCGGCATTATCGGCCTGCCGCTGCGCCTCTTGGCGCGCGAGGTCTATGGCCGCATCGTCGAGCGCATCGGCGCCGATCAGGTCGCGCTGATCACCGGCGAGGAGAAGATCAAGCCGGAAAACCCGCGCTTCTCGGTCTGCACCGTCGAGGCGATGCCGCGCGAGACCGACGCGGACTTCGCCGCCATCGACGAAATCCAGCTCGCCGGCGATCTGGAGCGCGGCCACGTCTTCACCGACCGGCTGCTGCATCTGCGCGGTGTTTCGGAAACCCTGCTGCTCGGCGCCGCCACCATGCAACCGATCATCGAAAAGCTCTTGCCCGGCGTCGACGTGGTGACGCGGCCGCGCATGTCGCAACTGGCCTATGCCGGCTCCAAAAAGCTCACCCGGCTGCCGCGCCGCTCGGCAATCGTCGCGTTTTCCGCCGACGAGGTCTACGCCATCGCCGAGCTGATCCGCCGTCAGCGCGGCGGCGCCGCCGTCGTGCTCGGCTCGCTCAGCCCGCGCACCCGCAACGCCCAGGTGGCGCTCTACCAGTCCGGCGAGGTCGATTTCCTCGTCGCCACCGACGCCATCGGCATGGGCCTCAATCTCGACGTCGACCATATCGCGTTTGCCTCGACCCGGAAGTTCGACGGTTTCCAGCATCGCCAGTTGACGCCGGCCGAACTCGGCCAGGTCGCCGGCCGCGCCGGCCGCCACACGAGCGACGGCACGTTCGGCGTCACCTCCCGCGGCGAACCGTTCGACGACAAGCTGGTCGAGACCCTCGAGACCCATCATTTCGACCCGGTCCGGGTGCTGCAATGGCGCAACCGCGAGATCGACGCGTCGAGCCTTGCGGCGCTGCGCAGGAGCCTGGAGCGGATCCCGAAGGACCCGGGGCTGACCCGGGCGCCGCCGGCGATCGACGTCGAGGCGCTGGAGATCCTCGCCCGCGACCGCGAAATCGCCGAACTGGCGGTCGGCGAAAACCATGTGGCATTGCTGTGGGAAGTCTGTCAGGTGCCCGACTACCGCCGCATCGCGCCGGCCAACCACGCCGATCTGGTCGCCCAGCTTTACACCTATCTCATGCGCGACGACGTCATCGCCGAGGACTGGTTCGACCGGCAGGTCGCCTATTGCGATCAGGTCGAAGGGGATATCGATACGATCGCCAACCGGATCGCGCATATCCGCACCTGGACGTTCCTCGCCCACCGGCCCGACTGGCTCGCCGATCCCGGCCATTGGCAGGAGCGGACCCGGCAGATCGAGGACAAATTGTCCGACGCCCTGCACCAGCGGCTGATGCAACGTTTCGTCGATCGGCGCACCAGTGTATTGATGAGGCGGTTGAGAGAAAACGCCATGCTTGAAGCGGAAGTGACGTCATCGGGAGACGTGCTGGTCGAGAACCAGCATGTGGGTCATCTGCACGGCTTTCGGTTCGCGCCCGATGCCGGCGCCGACGGGCCCGAGGCGAAGGCGCTGCGGGCGGCCGCGCAGAAGGCGCTCGCCAGCGAGATCGACCGGCGCGCCGAACGGGTCGCCGTGGCGCCGAACGAGGATCTGGTGCTCGGCTCCGACGGCAGCCTGCGCTGGCGCGGCGAGGCGGTCGCCAAGCTCGCCGCCGGGGCCGACACGCTGGCGCCGTCCATCGTGCTGCTCGCCGACGAACAGCTCACCGGCGTCGCCCGCGAACGCGTCGAGGCGCGGCTCCTGGCCTGGATCGGCCATCATGTCGCCGGCCTGCTCGGGCCCCTGGTCGATCTGGCCAAGGCCGAAAATCTCGACGGCATCGCCCGCGGGGTCGCCTTCCGGATTGTCGAGGCGCTCGGCATCCTCGACCGCAAGACCGTGGCCGAGGACATTCGCGCGCTCGACCAGACCGCGCGCGCGGGCATGCGTAAATATGGCGTCCGTTTCGGCGCCTACCACATCTACCTGCCGGCGCTGATGAAGCCGGGGCCGCGCGGCCTCATCGTCATGCTCTGGGCGTTGCAGAATGGCGGCCTCGACCAGCCCGGACTCGACGAACTGCCCCATCTCGCCCATTCCGGCCGCACCTCGATCCCCATCGACCACGATCTGCCGAAGCTGCTCTACCGCCTGGTCGGCTACCGCATCTGCGGCGAACGCGCCGTGCGCGTCGACATTCTCGAACGGCTCGCCGATCTGATCCGGCCGCTCCTCGCGTGGCGGCCGAGCGGCGGCGAGGCACCGCCCGAGGGCGCCGTCGACGGCCGCGGCTTCGCCGCAACCGTGGCGATGACCTCGCTGGTCGGCTGTGCCGGCGAGGATTTCGCCTCGATCCTGAAATCGCTCGGCTACCGGTCGGAGAAACGCAAGGTCAAGCGTCCGGTCACCGGGCGCGGCGACGCGGCGCCGCAGCCGGGCGCGGCGGACGCCGACGCAAAGCCGGAAGCCCAAACGGAAACCGCAGCGGCGGCGAGCGACGATAAGACTTCGTGCGAGGCCGAACCGGCACCCGTCGCCGAGGTCACGTCTGAGCCAGAAGCGGCACCACCCGTCGCGGAAGCCATCGCTGAGCCCGAACCGGCAGCGCTTGCGGAATCCGCGCTCGCGGAAACCGCGCCGGCGGACGCCGCACCGGAACCGGCTGCAGAGGCAGAGCCGGCTGCCGCGCCGGAACCGGCCGCAGTAACCGATGATGTCGCGACCGATACGACGCCGACCGAAAGCGCCGAAGCCGGCGATGCCGCTGCCCCTGCCGCGCCCGCGGGAGAGGATGAAGTTGCGCCGGGCGGCGCAGCCGAAACCGCATCTGCTGGAGACGGCGAAGCCGCGCCTGCAGCCGAAGCCGCTCCCGAAGCCGCGTCGGCTGCAGAAGAAGAGGTCGAGATCGATGTCTGGCGGCCCGGCCGTTTCGACCATGGTCACCGCGGCCGCAAGCCGGCAGCGCGGGTCGCTTCGGCCGGCGAGGACAAAAACAATGGCCGTCCGGCCGGCGGTCGGGCGACCAAGCGCGGCCGCAAGGACCGCGGCAAGGACGGCGCGCACCATGCCGCCAAGACCCATGGCGGCAAGCCGCAAAGGCCGGCCAAGCCGGAGCGGCGCGGACCGGACCCGGATTCCCCGTTCGCCGCACTGGCCGCCCTGAAGAAGGACCTGGAATCGCGCGGCAAGGATGGCTGATGCACCGGCCATGGCGGGCCCTCGGCAGCGCCTTGACAAATGGCTGTGGTACGCCCGGGTGGCGAAGACCCGCAGCCGCGCACAGAAGCTGATCGCCGAGGGCCGCGTCCGCCTCAACCGGGAGAAGACCACGACGGTCAGCCGCCCGGTCAGGATCGGCGACGTGCTGACGATCGGCCTCGGCCGGCGGGTCCTGGTGCTTCGGATCGAGGACCTCGGCAAGCGGCGCGGGCCGGCGGCGGAGGCGCAAGGGCTCTATACCGATCTGTCGCCGCCGCCGCTGCCGCCGCCGCTGCCCGCCGAGCCGGGCCGGCGCGACGCCGGAACCGGACGCCCGACCAAGCGCGACCGGCGCCGGATCGACCGGCTGCGCGATGCTGTCGACAAGGACCTGTTGCCATGATCATCTATCTTGCCGGACCGCTCTTCACCCTGGCCGAACGCCGCTTTAACGCGGACCTCGCCGACCGCCTGCGCCAGGCGGGCCACGAGGTGCTGCTGCCCCAGGAGTTCGAGACCGCGGACAAGACCGCCCGCGACATCTTCGTCGACGATGTCGCCGCGATCGACCGCGCCGATGTGGTGGTCGCCAATATGGACGGGCCGGACCCGGATTCCGGCACCGCATGGGAATGCGGCTACGCCTATGGCCGGGACAAGCCTTGTCTCGTCTTCCGCACCGATTTCCGCGCCGCCGACAAGGAGGGCCGGGCGAGCTTCAACCCGATGCTCTCGGCCTCGGCAAGCCGGCCGCCCCTGGATTTTTCGGCGGCCGATATGGATGGCGTCGTCGACGCCCTGCTCGGCGAACTGGCGGCGCTGGAACGCCGGACGTGACGTCATACCAAGCGGCGCTTTCAACGGCCGATTGGCATTACAGGCGAACCCGGCGCCGTCATTGCGAGGCGCCGACAGGCGCCGCGGCAATCCCGTGAAACAAATCAATGAACTGGGCTGCCACGTTCCACTCGCAATGACGGCCGCGAAAGAATAACGAGATTGCAGCACCGCTCCCCTCCCCCTTGTGGAGAGGGGTCGGGGGTGGGGGTTAGAAAGAAAAGAAAAACAATACCTTCGGGTGATTGTCGCTGTTTCGGTTTTACCCCCACCCGGCCGGCGCTAACGCGCCGTCCACCCTCCCCACAAGGGGGAGGGTAAAGCCTGCCGGCACGGCAGTGTTCTTTTTGCCGCCCCGGACTGAATCGATGACGACGATACCGTTCGGTCGTCAGCTTATCGTGAATTGCGGTCAATTCCGCTTGGTCTCAGAACGCAGACGATAAATTCTAAGCGTCCTTGGGCGGTTTCTCACTGACCATGGCCGTGACGATCTTGATGTCGATGAACAGGGCGACGAGAAAGAGGGCGCTGAGCAGCACCGCCTGAAACACCTCGGTGACGCCGGGGACCACGTCCGGAAGGAAGATGATCCCGAGGGTGAGCACGATTTGTACCGCGTCGATTTCAAGCCATGCCCGCGCGATCCAACCCTGGCCGGGTCGACCCAGTCCGAACACCGACCATACCGCCCCCGCCACGAGCAGATAGAGCGATGCGTGCATCAAATCACTGATGTTGTCGGTGCTGATCGTTATAAATATGGCGAGCAAACCGAACACGAATAGATATAGAAGGTCGAAGAATAATGATGAGATGTCCTTCGAGTAGGGTCCTTTCCTTTCGGTTATCGTTCCGTCCTCTGCAGTCTCTTTGATCGTTTTGGGAATATAGGTGTGGCGCAAATGTGCTGCGCTGCCGATGATGTAGCGCAGCAGCAGAGCCGCGACGGCAATCGTCGCATACAGATGCCAATTCTCTATCCAGTCCGACAGGCTATTGAAATCATTAAAATTCTTTTCCGAAAACAGAAACCCTTTGACAAAGAATGTCAGCGTCGCGCCGGTATAGACGGCAAAGAGCGTAATCGCCTTGTCGACGATCGGTGTGAAGTCCGGTTCTTTCAGCTCCCGGCCCATAACCTTGAAGATCTCGAACATGGACCCATCCCAATGCCCTATGATTGTATTCCGACCTTTTGTACAGAAAGAGTCGTGTCACGTATCGTCATAAATCAGGACAATCGCATTGTCGCGAAAATGCAGTCGGACGCGATGCCGCAGGTGGTTGCGTCCGGCGTCTAAACCGGCTAGCTAACCTGCCGTGTTGGCCGGCCGCGCTCTCGGGGCGCCGCGCCGGTCGCATTGCGTGAGACGTCCTGGAGAGCAACGATGACTTATGTCGTCACCGACAACTGCATCAAATGTAAATATACGGACTGCGTCGAGGTCTGCCCGGTCGACTGCTTCTATGAAGGCGAAAACATGCTCGTCATCCACCCGGATGAGTGCATCGACTGCGGCGTCTGCGAACCGGAATGTCCCGCCGAAGCGATCAAGCCGGATACCGAAGACGGGTTGGAGCGCTGGGTCGAGATCAACGCCGAATATGCCGGCAAGTGGCCGAACATCACCCAGAAGAAGGAACCGCCCGCCGATGCCGCGGAGTTCGACGGCGAAGAGGGCAAGATGGAGAAATATTTCTCCGCCGCGCCCGGCGAAGGCGACTGAGGTGGTGACCGGCGGCGCAACACCGTCGCCGGTGAATATGTTGCAATGCAATAAGATCGTCATATTCCCGGGCAAACCCGCCGGAGCATTAAGGTTTATTCCGTTATCCCTTTGAAAATCGACTGATTCGTGGTATAAGGCACGACACAGTCGATTTGTGCTTGCCGCACCGCAGCGCCCCCATCCCGGGGGCAGTATTTTTGTTCGAAACGGCTCGGCAGGAAATTTGAATGACGCAAGACCTTGCGTTGCTGCAAAACGGAAGCACATCTCACCTCGACTGAAAACCTCGGGCGCCGGGCAATGACCGACGGCGATTGCGCTTCGCTGGAAGGGGCGCACGAGACAGGCGCGCCTCAGCGGCGGAGGCAAACAATGAGCCGGACCGGGCCGCGCCCGGGTGCCGGACCAGATGCAGGAGTATACCGGAGTATGGCAACCGCAAAGAAGGTCGCACAGCGTCAGGGCTTCAAGACGAATGAATTCATCGTCTATCCGGCGCATGGAGTCGGCCAGATCGTGGACATCGAAGAGCAGGAGATCGCCGGGATCAAGCTCGAGCTGTTCGTGATCAACTTCGAAAAAGACAAGATGACGCTACGGGTGCCGATCGCCAAGATCAAGACCGTCGGCATGCGCAAGCTGTCCGAGCCGGATCTCGTGGAAAAGGCCTATGAGATCGTCCGCGGCCGCGCGCGCATCAAGCGCACCATGTGGAGCCGCCGGGCGCAGGAATACGAGACCAAGATCAACTCCGGCGATCTGATTTCGATCGCCGAAGTGGTGCGCGACCTCTATCGGTCCGACACCCAGCCCGAACAGTCCTACAGCGAACGCCAGCTCTACGAGGCGGCGCTCGACCGGATGGCCCGCGAGATCGCCGCGGTCGCCAAGATCACCGAGACCGAGGTGATCCGCAAGATCGAGCAGAACCTGGAAAAGAGCCCGAAGCGGAACCAGAAATCGGCCGACGAAACCGACGAAGCCCAGGAAGAGGCGGCCTGACGCCGGGAGCGGCAAGCGCCTGAAAAGGCGCAGGATTCCCCGCTCCCGCGAGACCATAACGAGACCATAAAGAGACGCGAGGAAGGCCCGGTTCAGCGCCGGGCCTTTTTCGTACACGCGCTCGTGTATTGCCTTCACTGCCGGCAGCCGTTAAAACTGCACATTATAAGAATTATAAAATATGATCCGATCGGCACGGACGGCCGTAGTAAGCCGGTGAAGAGGGATCATTAACGATTAAGCGAGGCCTGAGATGTCCAGATCGATGAGCACGCGGCGGATGTTCGTCAAGGCGGCGATGGAGGCCCCCTATCTCGAGCGGGATGAGGAGCACGATTTGGCCGTCCGCTGGCGCAGCAACAATGACGATGCGGCGCTGCATCGCCTGACCTCGGCGCATATGCGGCTGGTCATCGCGCTGGCCGCGCGGTTCCGCAATTTCGGGCTGCCGATGAGCGATCTCATCCAGGAGGGCCATGTCGGCCTGTTGGAGGCGGCCGCCCGGTTTGAGCCCGAGCGCAATGTCCGTTTTTCCACCTACGCGACGTGGTGGATCCGCGCCTCGATCCAGGACTACATCCTGCGAAACTGGTCGATCGTGCGCGGCGGCACGAGTTCGACGCAGAAGGCGCTGTTCTTCAATCTGCGCCGGCTGCGGGCGCGCCTGTCCCAGGGCAGCGAACCGATGCCGGCCTCGCAGATGTACACCGAGATCGCCGCCGCGATCGGTGTTTCGCCCGACGAGGTGGCGAAGATGGATTCGCGGCTTTCCGGCCCCGACGCCTCGCTCAACATTCCGGTCAACGAGTCCGACGGCACCAGTGCCGACCGCATGGACTTCCTGGTCTGCGACCGGCCGCTGCAGGACGAGACGATCGGCGAGGCGATCGACGGCGAGCGCCGGTCGGCCTGGCTCAAGGCGGCGCTTGGCGTGCTCAACGAGCGCGAGCTCGACATCGTCCGCGAACGCCGCCTGTCCGACGAAACGGTGACGCTCGAGGCGCTCGGCCAGAAGCTCGGCATTTCCAAGGAGCGCGTCCGCCAGATCGAGAACCGGGCGCTGGAGAAGCTCAAGGCCGCGCTTCTGCGCGAGCACCCGGACGGCGCCGCCTTCGTGTGATCGCCGATTGCTGTCGGGTCCAATTCGGCGCCGTTGCCGCAGGCGATCATGTCAATGACGCTTTCGCGGCCGGAGTTGTCGCGGGACAACGGGTTCCACGCTTCGCCCGGGTATCACCACCTTTCCCGTCTTCGTCACCGCCCGGCTTGTCCGGGCGGTCCATTGGCTTGTCGATTTGATCAATGCGTTCTATCCGGGCGCTTCCGGGGGTCGGACGGCGATTGGATTGCCCAATTGCCTCCCGATCCGCACCTTCCCCGCGTGAAGCGCTAGGGGATGCACACTTCTTGCCGATTTGCGCCGCTCTGGGCGCGAGAAATCTGCGCGTAAGGACAGCCTCTTGGCACCTCACCCGCGGAAGCGGGTGCCCATTGGCCAATCCGACCCTATTGGCGCTCGTTTTGTCAGTCGACTCTTCAATCCGCAACAGCCGAGGACGGAGCGTGTTGAGGGGATAATTGGATTCCCGTCCCCGCCTGCGCGGGGACAGGCTTTTCGCGGGAACGGTGGGCAGAGGCAAGGCCGCGCCAACTGACCATCGCATCAATTCGGCGACCTTCGAACAGGGATATTTCCTGAAATCCGACGCGTCAGGCGATCGATCGATGTCGTGCTGGTATGAGGCTTTTGAGATCTGTGCATCCCCTAACGCGCAGGCGGGAACGGCGGGTGGTGTGGGCGCCTGCGCGAATGACGCTGCCCCACCACCGGCGTCATTGCCGGGCTTGTCCCGGCAATCCAAGCTGATTTGTTTTCAAACTGTTAGGCCTCATGGATCACCGGGACAAGCCCGGTGATGACGGGAGAGAACGGCTTCGGAACGGAGCGCGAGAGCCTCAATGGGCCAGCACTATGTGATCCCGGAGACGTGATCCTCTTGCCGTCGCGCCCCGCGCCCTATTCCGCCTTCAGCGCATCGATGATCTCGCTGCGCGCGGCGTCGTCGGCAATGCCGATCAGCGTCTTCTTGGTGCCCGGCAGGAATGCGGCCGGCCGCTTCAGATAGGAATCGAGATCACCCTCGGTCCAGTCGCCGCCGGCCTCGGCGAGCACCGTCGAGTAATTGTAGGAGCGGTCCCGCGCCTTCGCTGCGCCGACGATGCCGTAGAGATTGGGCGCGACGCGGCGCGGCCCGCCCGCCTCGAGCGAATGGCAGACGACGCAGCCGCCGAGCGCCCCGTCGCGGCCGATAACATCCTCCTTGAAAGTGAACTGGGCGCCGCCCGGACCATACGCCTTTTCAACCAGCGTACCGGTCTCCGCCGGCTCGGTTCCAAGCGCCCAGTAGAGCCCGGCGGCAACGACGACGATCACCAGGAGCGCCGCCGCATAGGAGATCAACCGAGCCATCATTTTACGATCTCCTCCGCCGGTTTGCGCGGCATCATGTCGCAATCCGCCCGCCAACTCCCCCATTTGCGCGGGATCGGATTGCGGGGCGGCCGCGCCTGTTCATTCTCCGGCGCCGCTGAAGCGGACGCCGCCATTCCACCAAATCCTATAGGTAAATTCGGCCTTCTCCAGTTGACGATTGTCAATTTTCGATGCCGCGCGAACTGCTGTAGTGAACCGTGCCGCGGCGTTCGCCAGCCGCGAACCCGCGGCGGATGACCGGGTACGACGATTTTCGATATTGGCCTTTGGCGGCTGCGGCCTGTAGATTCATCAAAAATCCGGCCGCTTCTTAAAAAACCGAGGCCGGTAGGGGATGGAAGGGATGCGCCCGGGATGCACGGGGCAGGGTACTGTGAGCTGCAGTATCTGCCATATCCTGACACGAACGGAGTGGAGCGCGCTTCCCGCGCCGGCGCTGCGGACGCTGTCAGACGCCATTGTCCGGCGCGAATTCGGCGCCGGCGAGAGCGTCTACGCCATGGGCGAGTCGAACCGCGGCATCCACTGCATTTCCGGCGGCATGGTCGGCATCCGCAAGCTCGATGAACACGGCAATTCGGTGCTGCTCGGCCTCGCCTATCCCGGCGACACGCTCGGCTATCGCTCGTTCCTCTGTGACGAGGACCACAAGACCTCGGCCGAGGCGCTGGGGCCGACGGTGATCTGTTTCATCGATGCCGCGACCATCAGCCGGCTGCTGCAGCTCCACCCCGAACTCGGCCGCCGGTTCTTCCGGCGCGCCACCCACGACGTGGAAAAGGCCCACGACGCGCTGATCAAGAACGCGACGCTGTGCAATCGCGCCCGCTTCATCCACGTGCTGCTGCTGCTGATCAAGCACCATGGCGAGATCGACGACGACGGCGCCCGGCGGATCGACCTGCCGCTGTCGCGCCGCGACCTCGCCTCGATGATCGGCACCCGCCACGAAACCCTGTCGCGCATCATCGGCCGGCTTGAATCCGAAGGCCTCGCCGAGTTCTCCGGCCGCCACGTCCACGTGCCGCGCATCGACGCGCTGATGCGCGATCTGGACCAGCGGCTGCCGCAATAGGCGCGGGCATCGCCGTCTCGCGATCGGGTGCAGACGACGCGCCCCCGTCTGCCCTTCACCGGAACAGGTTCTCGGCCGTCAGAAGAATTCGACCTTGCCGGACGACAAGCCGACGTTCAGCGAGAACGAGCCTTCATTGACCAGCCAGCGCCTGATCGTGAATTCCCGGACGCCTGAGCTGTGCATCGGATCGCCTTCGGCGATCGCCCGCGCCTGCTCCAGCGTCTCGGCCCGGTAGATGATGAGGCCCCGGCCCTGCATGTGTTCGCCGGTTTCATCGGAGAGCGGTCCGGCAAACGCCAGAAACCCGGCTTCTTCCTGGCGCGCCTGATAATCGAGATGATCGGGCAGCACCTGCTTGAGCCGCTCCGGCGGGGCGACCGGCGTGCTGATCACGACATAGAGTTCGAGCGCGAGCGCGCCGCGCTCCTTGGCGGCGCTTTTATATTCGGACCAGGCGACCATTTCGATTTCCTTCCTCGATATAATCGAAATAATTTGACGTTTAGCGATTTTATCGACAAAAATAAAGACGTGGATGGGGAGGGACCAAATGCGATTCACAGTCGGGACCGTTGCGGACGACACGGCCGTATTTCTTGTTGCCGGTGAGACCGCCGTCAATTTGACCGCGCTCGATCCGGCGATCGGGACGGACCTCAAAGGTCTGATCAAGGCCGGCAGAACGCGCGCCGAAATTGAGGCGCTGGCCGGCTCCGGCGCGGCCGTCCCGGTGTCGACGATCGTCCCGGCTCTGCCGGTCGCCGCGCCCGGGCTGACGATCTGCCTGGGGCTGAACTATGTGGATCACATCAAGGAGGGCGGCTACGACATTCCCGAATATCCAACCTTCTTCATCCGCGGCCCGAATTCGCTGACGCCGGCCGGCGCGCCGATGGTGCGGCCGGAATGCTCCGAGCAGCTCGACTATGAAGCCGAATTGATGGTGATCATCGGCAAGGGCGGCAAGCACATCGACGAGTCCGATGCCCTTGCCCACGTCTTCGGGTACACGCTCTTCAACGACGGCTCGGTGCGCGACTATCAGCGCAAGACCCATCAGTGGACGGCGGGAAAGAATTTCGACGCCACCGGCGCGATCGGCCCGGTCGTCGTCACCCCGGACGAATTGCCGGCCGGCGGAGCGGGTTTGAAGATCGAGTCCCGCATCGGCGATGAAATCCTGCAAAGCGCGACCACCTCGGACATGCTGTGGTCGGTCGCCCGGACGATCGCGGCGATCTCGGAATTCGCCACATTGAACCCGGGCGACCAGGTCGCCATGGGCACGCCGCCCGGCGTCGGCCACGCGAAAACGCCGCCGCGCTGGCTCAGCCCCGGCGAAGTGGTCGAGGTGGAAATCGAGGGGATCGGCATCTGTGCCAACCCGGTCGTCGCCGAGGCCGAGCTGATCGGCGGAAAGGCCGCCGAATGAGCGCGTTGACCGGCGAAGCACTGTCTGCTGCACGGGCCGAGGCGCAAGCCGCGTTCCGCGACCTGAAAGCGCGCCTGCCCCGCCTCGACGACACCGCGATCGATCTCATCCTGCGCGAGGCGAGATCCCATTATGCGTGGAAGCATGAACCGGTCTCCGAGGCGCTGCTGCACACCATTTACGAGATCACGGCGGCCGGCCCGACCAGCATGAATTCCTGCCCGGCGCGGTTCATCTTCGTGGTCTCGAAAGAGGGCAAGGCGCGTCTCGCCAAGTCGCTGAAGGATAAGAACATCGACAAGATGATGACAGCGCCGGTGACGGCGATCATCGCCCACGACCTCGAGTTCTGGCGCGAACTGCCCTACCTCTTTCCCCATGAAGACCGGCGCCCGCACTTCGACGGCAAGCCGGACTATGCCGAGGTCACGGCGTTCCGCAACGCCACCCTGCAGGGCGCCTATTTCATGATCGCCGCGCGCGCGGTCGGGCTCGATGTCGGCGCAATGTCCGGATTCTCCAACGAGATCGTCGATCGGGAGTTCTTCGCCGGCACCACGCTCAGATCCAATTTCCTGTGCAATCTCGGCTATGCCGACGAAAGCGCGCTCTTTCACAAACTGCCGCGCTTCCCCTTCGACAAGGCCTGCTCATTCGCATGAGGACCAGATGGCGATCACGATGAAAACGACGGTGAAGCTGCGCGCCAGCGCCGACTGCCCGTCCCATTCGCGCGCCGAGGTGAAGGTGCGCGATCTGGCGTTCACGATCGACGAGCCCGCGGCGCGGGGCGGCACCAATCTCGGGCCGGCGCCGACCGACACCGCGCTTGCCGCCTTCATCGGCTGCGTCAACGTGATCGGCCATAAATGCGCGAAAAGCCTCAGCGTCGATATCGGCCATCTGAGCATCGACGCCGAATGCGAATTCGACCGGCGCGGCGTCACTCTCGAAGAGGAAATCGACGTGCCGTTCAAATCCGTGACCCTCACCGTCCGTGCCGACGGCAGCGCCGACGAGGCGGCGCTCGTCGCGGTCGGCCGCGAGGTCGAGAGATTCTGCCCGCTCTCCAAGCTCTTCAGGATGGCGGGAACCGACGTCGAGGTGCGCTGGCAAAAGGCTTAAGCGCTTCGATCAACCGGACTATCCAAGGGAGGAAGCAATGACAGCTTGGTGGAAAGCAACAGCGCTTGCCGCTGCAATGGCCGGGTTTTCGGTCATGCCCGCATCTGCGGTCGAGACGATCAAGGCGGTCGTCATCGACGGCTATCCCGCCCGCGCGCTCTGGGTCAAGGAATTTACCGCCTTTTTCATCCCCGAAGTCGACAAGCGCCTGGCCGAGAAGGGCAATTACAAGATCGACTGGCAGGAAAGCTATGGCGGCGCGATCGTCAAGCCGAAAGGCGTGCTCGAAGGCATCAAGCTCGGGCTCGGCGATATCGGCATCGTCACGACGATCTTCCATTCCTCGAAATTGCCGTCTCAGGCGATCTCCGCGGTCACGCCCTTCGTCGCCCCGGACGCGCGGGCAGTGGCCAAGGCGGTCGATGAGATCGCCCGCGAATTTCCGACCATGCACAAGGAATTCGCCGCGCAGAACCAGGTCTATCTGACCACCGGCGTGGTTCTCGACACTTATCAAGTGTTCAGCACCAACCCGATCGCCTCGGTCACGGACATGGAGGGCGACAAGGTTGCCGGCGCCGGCATGAATCTGCGCTACCTCGAAGGCATCAAGGATGCCGCCGGCGTGCGCGGCGGCCTGACCGATTTCTACAACATGCTGCAGACCGGCCTGGTCGAGCACGCCATGTTGTGGCCCGAAGCCGCCAAGACCTTCAAGATCGCCGAAGTCGCACCGCACATGCTGCGCGTCGACCTCGGCGCGGTGAACTCCAAAACCGTGACCGTGAACGCCGACTATTGGGCAAAGCTGCCCGACGAGGTGAAGATGGTGCTGCAGGAAGTGGCGATCCTCTACCGGGATCACGTTGCCGGCCTCGCCATGGACCGCGCCGCGGCGAGCCGCGACGCTTTCGTTGAAGCCGGCGGCAAGATCGTCGAGGCGAGCGCCGAGGAACGCGCCGCCTGGGCCGCCGCGATGCCGAACATCGCCGCCGAATGGGCCGCCGGTCTGGACGCCAAGGGTGAGCCGGGCAGCGACATGCTGCAGGCCTATCTGGGCAAGCTGAAAGCGGCCGGCTACACCGGCGTGCGCGACTGGACGGCGAAATAGGCCGACACGAACGGTCCTTTGGGGAGGGGCGCTGACACGATGCAGAACGTATCGGGCCACATTGTCGGCGCCCTCGCCCGATCGGCGGACAGGATCGCGATCGCCGCAAATGCGGTCGGGACCCTGGTGGTGCTCGGGCTCGTCGCCGTCGTCAATTTCGACGTGATCGCCCGCGGCGCCTTCAACGCGCCGTTTCTGGGGGCCGTCGAGATCGTGCAGTTCTCGATGGTCCTGATCGTGTTCCTGCAATTGCCGGACGTGGTGCGGGTCAACCGGCTGACGCGTTCCGACGGGTTCCTCGTGGTCATGGCCAGGCGCATGCCGCGCCTGACCGCGGCGATCACCCATTTGATCGAAGCGGTCTCGGCGATCTTCATGACCCTGATCGCCATCGCCGCCTGGCCCGAATTCGTCGAGATGTGGCACACAAAGGACTATTTCGGCGTGCCGGGCGTGTTCACCGCACCATGGTGGCCGATCAAGCTGGCGATCTTTCTCAGCGCCGTGCTCTGCGCCGTCATCTTCGCGTTGAAGATCCTGTTGCCGGCGCACAAACCGGAACTGATCCGGGCGCCCGAACATGAGAGCCGGTCATGACCCCGATCGAGATCGGCATCGTCTCGGTCATCGCGATCGTCGTGCTCATCTATATGGGCGTCTATATCCCGATCGCGCTCGGCGTCGTCTCCTTCATGTCGATTTGGCTGATGCGGGACAATTTCGATCTGGCGCTGAACCTGCTCAAGATCGCGGTCAGCGACAGCGTCATGGAATACACCTTCGCCACCGTGCCGCTGTTCACCTTCATGGGGCTGATCGTGTCGAAGGCCGGGCTCGGTGCCGACATCTACGATGTGATGAGTTCGGGCTTTCGCCGCGTCAAGGGCGGCATCGGCATGGCGACCGTCGGCGCCAATGCGGTGTTTGCCGCGGTGACCGGATCATCGATTGCATCGGCCTCGGTGTTCTCCAAGATCTCCGTGCCGCAGATGCTCGACCACGACTACAATCCGCGTTTCGCCGTCGGCGTCGTGGCCGGCTCGTCAGTGCTCGGCATGATCATCCCGCCCTCGGCCATGCTGATCATCTATTCCTTCGTCGCCGAACAATCGGTCGGCGAGATGTTCCTCGCCGGCGTCGTGCCCGGGCTGATGCTGGCGGCGGCCTATGTGGCGGCGATCTGGGCCATGGGCAGGTTGACGCCCGGCTTCATCAAGGGCCGTGACGCCTCGGATTTCCGGCCCCTGCCCTGGGGCGAAATCCTCTCCAAAACGGTTCCGACCGTGGCGCTGATCGTGATCGTGCTCGGCGGCATCTACACCGGCTGGATGACGCCGGTCGAGGCCGGCGCGGTCGGCTCGCTGGTCGGGCTCCTCATCGCGTTTGCCCGGCGGCGAATGACCCTGTCGGTGTTCTGGGAAGCGCTCCTGGAAACCGGTCACATCACCGCCGCCATCCTGTTTCTGATCACCGCCGCTTCGATCTACAGCCGGATGCTCGGGCTTGCCGGACTGCCGAACGAACTGGGCAATCTTCTGGCCGCCAGCCAGGCCGGCTTCTTCACGATCATGGTGGTCTATGTGATCCTGATGCTCTTCCTCGGCACGCTGCTCGATACCGCATCGATCATCCTGATCGTGGTGCCGCTTTTCCTGCCGCTGATCGAGCCGATGGGGCTGTCGCTGGTCTGGTTCGGGATCATCACTGTCGTCGGCGCCGAGATCGGGCTGTTGACGCCGCCACTCGGCATCTCCTGTTTCGTCATCAAGGCGACGCTTGACGACGACCGCATCTCGCTTGCGGACGTGTTTCTCGGCGCACTGCCCTTCGCCGTCGTCATGCTGGCCGTCCTGATCCTGCTGATCCGCTTTCCCGTGCTCAGCCTGGGCATATTGAATTAGGGACAATCCCATGCGCGAAGTGAACCAAGACAACATCACCGAGGTTTTTGCCGGCTATTTCGGAGATGAGACCGATCCGCGCTTTCGCGAGGTGCTGGTCTCTCTTGCCGGCCATTTGCACGCCTTCGCCAAGGAGGTGAAGCTGACCCATGACGAATGGCGCAAGGCGCTGGAGTTCTTCGTCTGGGCCGGCGACATCACCACCGCCGAACGCAACGAATTCGTGCTTCTGTCCGACGTAATGGGCTTGTCCTCGCTGGTCGACATGATCAATTCGGACCCGCGCGCGACGAGTTCCAGCGTGCTCGGCCCCTTCCACATCTCCGGCGCTCCGCCGCTTGCCGTCGGCGGCGACATGAAACGGAACTTCGAAGGCGAAGTGGTTCTTTGGCAGGGCTTCGTGCGCAATGTCGAGGGCGAGCCGATCGCCGGCGCCGAAGTCGACATCTGGCAGACCGCGCCGAACGGCATGTATTCCAGCCAGGACCCGGATCAGGAGACCTATTCGTTTCACGGCATCATCACGACGGGCGCCGACGGCCGCTACGCGCTGACCACCGTGCGGCCGGTGAGCTACACCGTGCCGTCCGACGGCCCGGTCGGCGCGATCCTGAATGCGGCCGGACGCCATCCCTGGCGGCCCTCGCACCTGCATTTCATCATCAAGGCGGAAGGGTACCGCACGCTCGTCACCGAGATCTTCCCCGACGACGACCCCTATCTCGACGAAGACACGGTGTTCGGCGTGCGCGACGACCTGGTGATCCGCTACAGGCCGCAGCCCGCCGGCACCTTTCCCGACGGATTCGAACTCTCCGGCAAGGTCGAGGACGCCTATTCCCGCGTCGATTTCGACTTCGTGCTAATCGGTGAATGAACCGTCTTTTTTGAGGATGCCGGAAAGGAAATCCCCGGTCTTGCGATAATGCGCCATCAGCCGCGCCGAAGCAGTTTCGGCGTCACGGCTGACGACGGCTTCGAGGATCTCGGCGTGCTCCTTGGCGATATCGCGCTTGGCATAGGAGACGGCGCTTTTGGCCAGGTAGCGATAGCGGATGTTCAAATCGTAGAGCTGGCTGCAGAACTTCAACAGGATCGGTGAACCGCACGCGCTCAAGAGCATCATGTGAAAGGCTTTGTGCTTTTCCTCAAAGCCCGCGATCTCGGTCCGGTCGGCGCGCGCCAGCCGGTGGTGGGAAAGCACCAGTTCCTCTTCCCAGCGATCATCGCCCTTTTCGATGCTTTCCCGGAGCGCGAGGTCTTCGAGCGCGCAGCGCAGACGCAGGATTTCGGCGAAATGGTCGGCCCCGGCCTTCGCGGCACGGAAGCCGCGCCGGTCGATCCGCTCGACGAGCTGATCGGAGGTCAGCAGGCTCAGCGCCTCGCGGATCGGCGAGGCGCCGACATTGAGGGCGGCCTTCAGGGTCTCGACCTTCAATCGTTCTCCCGGCGGAATCCGGCCGGAGATGATCCGGTCGCGCAGTTCGCCGTAGACGCGGTTGGTCTCCGACGTCGACGAACCCGATTGTGTGTCGTTCACTGCATCCATGATGTTTAATTTTGCCGATAAACCGAAACAATCGCAATAATAATCGTTAATTCCGGCCGCCTAGGAGGGCCGGTGTGGACCTTCCGGTGGGCGATTCGTCTGAAACGGCAGTTTTTTATCGCGGCTGTCAATATTCGGCCGACAACAAGTGGACCTCACCGAGTTCTCCAGAGGCCACGGCCACGTACCGCGCATCGACGTGTTGATTTACGATTTGGACAAGAGGCTGTCGCATCGGCGTTTATTTAAAAACTGGCAGATGCCACGGCGTGCTGAAATTGGATACGGGCAAAGGACGCCAGAGATCCGCTATTAAACGAAAACGGTTAGTCTTCGTTTTCGCCTTTATCCGGCTCCGACTTCTCGTCGCCGAGGTCTTCGCCATACCTGAGCTTGCGCATCGCAATGTCAGTCTCAGCATCCTTTTGCGCAGCAGCTATAGCGTTGTCCAGAGACTTGATGTGCGTCTCGGCGAACTTCTTCACAGATTCACGCTCATCCGTAAGCCATGGTTCGAGTTGTTCCCGCTCCTTGGCAATCGCGTCACGATGGCCGAACTCGCCGACCATCACGCCGGTTTCGCCAAGCGCTGCGCGAACGTGGCCGAGCATTTCATCATCGGCGGGAAGAACTGCGACTAGTTCCTTCAATACGGTGAAAGCAATGGGCGCGCCTTCGTAGTTCGACATCACATCGATGACAAAATCCTGCGCGCCCCGATCTCCGGATTTAGCGTAGTCAATCAACTGCGAGATCACATTCTCCGGCAATTCTGGAAAAACAATCGCCACCAGATAAGCACTCTTGTATTTCCCTAAAAGCGGATCGGCGCGATGCCATTCCAACGCCTTGGGTAGCAGTAATGGTCCGGCGTGTTGCATCGATTTGTGAAGCTGGTTGAAGTCATAGGGAATCGCCTCGAAACGCTCATCAGCGAAGATATCACCCTTTTCCTTGCGCGCCCGCTCTAGGCGCGCGCCAAATAAATCAATAATCTCTAACGTATGCGCCTCAGCGAGGGACGCGAGGAGTCCTTCTGCACGGAAATCGATATTCGGAAGCTTGCGGACGGCCGCGAACAAAACTGTGCGGTCCGATTCGTCGAACTGCGCCAGCAGCCCGGAATCTTTTCCCCAAATCCACAACGGTTCGGTCCAGCTAAAACGACCATTCTTACTTAGGAACGTCAATGCTTCAATCGCAAGCCCGCGAGCTAGTGGAAAACCGAATTCCGACGGCCGGGCTGCACACGCCTCCAGAACCTTGTATACGGCTTCTCCGTCTTTCGCTGCTAAACCCTCTTTTGCAACTTTCTTCAGGAGGTCAGGAACGGCAGGCTCGGCGAACCTGATGAAGTGCGCGATACCGCTGAGGTCATCTCTTCGATCGATCGCGGCGCTGGTCCATCGAAGCGCAGCATCACGATCACTTGTATAAAAACCGCGTAACATACCCGGTGTGAACTGCGCGAGCGGCTCATCCCGGCTTCGATCAAGCCATGAAGCCGCAATCGCAGGGAATCTCTCCGCAACGCTCGCTATGAAGCTGCCGAGCTGCGGAAACATCGCGCGATCATCAGACTCGATCGACGCGTAACTGTTGAGGCGATCAAACCACGCATCGGCGGTTGCTTCTGTCACCTGTGCCAGATACTCGGTCGCTTTCTCCTCGCGATACGCTTCTTTTGCCGCAAAACCGATCTCTGCTTCGGCCTCGTCCCACTCATACGCAAAGACGGAGTCGAACCCGACGAGCGTCTTGAAGATCACGAAATCGTCATCAGCATTGAACCGCTCGCGCAGAACTCTTGCCGCACTCATCACTGCGTTGCGCGCGGATCGAACACCTTCACTCTTAAATGAATCTGCCGGCATGTGCTTTGCACGGCGATAGTGGAAAAGTGCGCCATGCTCGATCTTCTCTTTCTGCAAGCCACCCAGATCATCAGCCCGCTCAGCGAAGAAAGTCGTGATGGCCGCAGTATCAACGAGCACCCGTTCGAGCAACTTATCATTGTAACGTCCCTGACGCGGTAATCCGGTCGACAATTGCATCGCATGGTAGATGTCACCCCGCTCACCTTCACTTTGCGATGAATTGAACAAGTTCTTGAGCATGTCTATCGCGCGATCGCGGACATTGTGTATGCGATCCGAGACTGCTATCGGGCCAGTTTCCCAAACGAAGGCTGTCGACGTGCTCGACGTGCCAGTCACCTCCGATTCCAGACACTTTCCTAGGATCTCGATCATCAGCGGGCGGGTGGAAACGAGCCGATCCATCGGCGTCACCGCAATGGCATCGAGCAGTATTTCTTGCACGGCTGGCCCGAAACGACGCCACACATCCAACTCGTATTGCGAAAGCTCGCCCACGGCGGCCACTGTTTTTTGCTGCAGTTTCGGTTCGTCGAAAATCAGATACAGATCGGCATAAGCGGTATAGGCATCTGCCGGTTCGACGAAGCGAATGTTGACGAGTATGCTAATGATCTTCTCAAGTACGTCCTCTTGCGTTCGCCCCGGCAACGATCCGTAAGGCGTCTCTATAGGCATCACAGAAATGGATTGCGCCTTTCGTGCAGCCTCGACAAGCGTCGACCGGACTTCTGGAGCTGCAGCGGCCAAGTCATCGATGATCGGCAAAACGACCGTCGTGTATTGTTCCAACAATTCGACGCGTACATTGTTGTCTAGAGCATCGCGGATGGCCCCCAAGATATTGCTATCTACGAGGCGTTGGCCACTGACAATGTGCTCGAAATCGTTTAGTACCTGCTGAAATTCATAGCCCGCGCGTAACAGATACTTCTGCTGAATATCGCGCATACGTTCCTTGATCTTCGCCATATGCGCCGCACCAACGCCATAGAGCTTCGGGCTCTTGTAGATTGTGTCGTGAGCTGTCTCGGACCAAGCGTGATCAAGGATCGTCTGGATTTGCACCTCGCATTGGAGCCCCACGAACCGCTTATATTCGGTGAGTGCGGTGCGGCTATCCTTCAAGCGTACGACATAGTTCTGCCCGACGAATTGTGATTGATCGGCTCCGTCGCTTGCACGTGGGTAGTGGAACTTGGTTCGGTCCCACACAATCTCGAAATTGTCCGGTAGAATGCCGGATCGGATCAGTCGGTCGACGTCGCTATTCGTGTAAACCACGATGCGCGCACCCGCGAGATCTTTGACCTTTGCCTCAATGTCGCTGACCGTACCGTCGAGTTTCTTGCGCACTTCAGAGGCCGCCTTCGCGCGCTTCTGAATGACCTGAACGCGAACGCTGTCGTTCTCCTTCAGCGCTGCATCAAGGATCAACGCAACCGCATCGGCAAATTCCGCATAAAGGATTTTTCCGGCCTGTTCGTATTCGTCGAGAGTCATGGCATGTAGCGCTAATGAAAAGGTTTCATACGACTTAATCCTGCAGCAAAGGCAGTTTTAAACACGCTTGGGATCGACGGGAACATACACTCCCCGCCCTTTACACCCATGACTTGCTATCGGCAAATCCTCGCCCATCACCCGACTAACCTGTCTATTCTACCCTGCGTAGCAAACATTCATATATTTATATATTTAATTTCAATAACTTGTGAACCCTCGACTGGCCGCCAAGCCGTCAAAAATTGACGGGCGTCAACATTGCCCGCCGCCGCCCGGTCGTAAGCTTCGTCCAAGGGCTTTCGGTGCAAGAGGTGGGTCATGGCTGCGACCAGGGATCAGGCGGGCTCGTCCCGCAGAATAGATTTCGAAGAAGTGCTCTCCCGCGATCTCGACGAACCGGTGAAGGCCGGGATCGGGCTCAGCCGGCGCGAGCTGATGAAGTTCTGCGCCGGGGTGGCGGCAACCATGGGGCTGTCGACGGCGGCCGGCGTCAGAATGGCGGAAGCGGCGGAGGCCAAGGAGCGGCCGCCGGTGATCTGGCTGCACGGCCAGGAATGCACCGGCTGCTCCGAATCGCTCCTGCGCTCCTACCACCCGACGCTGGAAAGCCTGATCCTCGACGTCATCTCGCTCGACTATCACGACACGCTGTGCGTCGGCGCTGGCCACCAGGCGCTCGACTACAAGCACGCCATGATGGAGAAGCACAAGGGCAAGTACGTCCTGGTCACCGAGGGCGGCTGTCCGACCAAGGATGGCGGCATCCACTGCAAGGTCGGCGGCAAGACGCAAATCGAGCTGATCAAGGAGGCGGCCGAAGGCGCAGCCGCCATCATCTCGATCGGCTCCTGTGCCTCCTGGGGCGGCATCCAGTCGGCCGACCCCAACCCGACCGGAGCAAAGGGCACCCAGGAGATCATCCCCGACAAGACGGTGGTGAAGATTCCCGGCTGTCCGCCCAATCCCTATAATTTCCTGTCGACCGTCATCTACGTGCTGACCTTCGGCAAGGTGCCCGAGCTCGACCAGGAGGGCCGGCCGAAATTCGCCTATGGCCGGCTGATCCACGAGAACTGCGAGCGGCGGCCGCATTTCGACGCCGGCCGCTTCGCGCTCGAATTCGGCGATTACGGCCACCGCCAGGGCTTCTGCCTCTACAAGCTCGGCTGCAAGGGCCCCGAAACCTACGCCAACTGCCCGGCGATCGGCTTCGGCGATGTCGGCGAGGGCCAATGGCCGGTCGGCATCGGCCATCCCTGCTTCGGCTGCGTGGAGAAGGAGACCGCCTTCACCAAGCCGATCCATTCGCTGGCCACCGTCAAGACCTATGCGCCCCCGGCCGCCTTCCCCGACGTGGACATGGCGCTCGGCACCGGCATGAGCCCGGGCGCGGCGGCAGTCGTCGGCGGCGCCGTCGGTGTCGCGGTCGGCGCCGGCGCGGTGCTCTTGTCCAAGATGGGCAAGAAGGACGGTTCTGAAGGCGGCGAACAGGCGTGAACCGCGACAAGGGGTGGGAACGATGACCCTCGATCGCAGACAATTTCTGAAGGGCGCCGCGTTTTCGGGTGCTGCGGGCGCGGCAACCGTGGCGACCGGCGGCGAAGCCGCGGCGGTGATGCGGCCGCCGCTCGACATGCCGGAGAAAGCCATCGGCATGCTCTACGATTCGGCGCTCTGCATCGGCTGCAAGGCCTGCGTCGACGCCTGCAAATCGGCCAATGGCATGCCGGCGGAGATCCCGTCGACACTCGCCGCCTGGAACGAGAATACCTGGGACACCGGCGAAAGCCTGTCCGGCAAGACCCTCAACGTCATCAAGGTCTTCCGCTCCGGCACGGCAAAGCAGAAGGATGCGGAGGACAACGGCTACGCCTTCGTCAAGCGCCACTGCCTGCACTGCGTCGACCCGTCCTGCATCTCGGTGTGTCCGGTCACGGCCATGCAGAAGGATCCCGAGACCGGCGTCGTCACCCATGACCCGGACCGCTGCATCGGCTGCCGCTACTGCGTCTATGGCTGTCCGTTCGGCGTGCCGCAATTCGATGTCTCCGACCCCTATGGGCGGATCCAGAAGTGCCAGTTCTGCAATCACCTCCTGAAGGAGGGCAAGATCCCGGCCTGCTGCGACGTCTGCCCGACCGGCGCCTCGCTGTTCGGACCGGTCGTTGAGTTGCAGGGCGAGATCGACCGCCGGCTCGCTGCCGAACCGGGCACAAACTTCGTCTTCCCGCGCGGCGAGATCGGCTCTGACCGGCCGCCGCACGAGCAGGCCGTGCCGCGTTACAAAAAGGCCGTCTACGGCCTGACCGAGGCCGGCGGCACCCAGGTGCGCTATCTCGCCGGCGTGCCGTTCACCAGTCTGGGATTGCCCGCGGTCGGCGACATCTCCTATGCGCGGCTGGCGGAAGGCGTCCAGCACACCGTCTACAAATGGATGCTGGCGCCGATCATCGGCCTCGTCGGCCTCGTTTTCCTGGTTCGTCGAAACGCCGCCGACAAGTCCGGCAGCGAAGATCAGGCCTGAGGGAGGGGATCATGGCCCACACCGCGCATCGTCTCGCCCGCGCCGTGATCACGCCGACGACGATCGTGCTCGCCGTCATCGTGGCGATCGCCGTCTACTTCATCGTCCAGCGCTACCTGTACGGCCTCGGCGCCGTCACCAACATCAATCCGGGCTATCCCTGGGGCACCTGGGTCGTGGTCGATATCGTCATCGGCACCGCCCTCGGCTGCGGCGGCTTCGCCATGGCGCTGCTCGTCTACGTCTTCAACCGCGGCGAATACCATCCGCTGGTCCGCCCGGCGCTGCTCGGCGCCCTGTTCGGCTACACCCTCGGCGGTTTCGCCGTGCTCTTCGATCTCGGTCGCTATTGGCAGGCCTACAACCTCGTCCTGCCCTGGTACACCAACCTCAATTCGGTGATGGTGGAAATCGCCCTCTGCGTGATGGCCTACATCCTGGTGCTGTGGATCGAATTCTCGCCGACCGTCCTGGAGCGGTTCGGCTGGAGCGGCCTGCGCCGGTTCGTTGAACGCTGGATGTTCGTTGTCCTGGCGCTCGGCGTGCTGTTGCCGACCATGCACCAGTCCTCGCTCGGCTCGGCGCTGCTGGTCATGGGCACCAAGCTGTCGCCGCTGTGGTTCACCGTCTGGCTGCCACTGCTCTATGTGACCAGCGCGCTCGCCATGGGCTATGCCATCGTGATTTTCGAGGCGACCGTGGTTTCGGAGAGCTTCGATCTGCCCTCGGAGCACTCGCTGTTGTCAAAGATGTCGACGGTGGTCGGCGGGCTCGCCGCCGCCTGGCTCGTCTTCCGCTACGGCGAACTGATCTGGCGCGGCGATTTCGGCTATGCCCTTGTCGGCGACCTCAAGGCCGTCATGTTCTGGATCGAGAACCTGCTGATGGCGTTTGCCGCCATCGTGTTGCTCGTCCCGGCCGGCCGCGCCTCGAAGCGGGCGAGCTTCCTCGCCGCCGTGGCGCTGCTTCTGTCCGGATCGCTCTACCGGCTCGATTCCTACCTCGTCGGCTACGATCCGGTCGGCAACTGGCACTATTTCCCGTCGGTTCCCGAGCTGATGGTGACGATCGGCGTCATCGCGTTGGAAATCCTTCTCTTCCTCATCTTCATCAAAGCCTTCCCGGTCCTGGCCAATGCCCGACCGGCGGCCCGGAACGCCTGAGCGGAGTGTGATTCATGACCCGCATTACCATTGATCCGATCACCCGTATCGAAGGCCATCTGCGCATCGACTGCGAGGTCGACGGGGGCAAGGTCACCAACGCCTGGTCGTCGGGCACCATGTGGCGCGGCATCGAACTGATCCTGCAAGGCCGCGATCCGCGCGACGCCTGGGTCTTTACCCAGCGCATCTGCGGCGTCTGCACCACCGTGCACGCGATCACGTCGGTGCGGGCGATCGAGAACGCGCTCGACCTGGAGGTGCCGCTCAACGCCCAGTACATCCGCAACATGATCATGGCCGCCCACGGCATCCACGATCACATCGTCCACTTCTATCACCTGGCCGCGCTCGACTGGGTCGACATCGTCTCGGCGCTGTCCGGCGACCCCGTATCGACCGCCGCGCTCGGCGCCAGCCTGTCCGATTACAGCGCCAACAGCGTTCCCAACATCAAGGCGGTGAAGGACAAGCTCGCCAGCTTCGTCGGCACCGGCCAGCTCGGCGTCTATGCCTCCGGCTATTGGGGACATCCTGCGATGAAGCTGCCGTCGGACGTCAACCTCCTGGCCGCGACCCACTACATCCAGGCGCTCGACGTGCAGCGCACCGCCAACAAGATCGTCGCCATCCTCGGCTCCAAGACGCCGCACATCCAGAACCTGGCGGTCGGCGGTGTCGCCAATCCGATCAATCCGGAAAGCCAGTCGACTCTGACCCTGGAACGCATCTACGCCATCAAGGCGCTGATCGACCAGCTCGGCGATTTCGTCCACAACGCCATGATCAACGACGTCGCCGCGGTCGGTGCGCTCTATGCGGACTGGACCGGCTACGGCGCCGGCATCACCAACTATCTGTCGGTGCCCGACATGCCGCTCGACACCAAGGGAACCAGCTTCGAACTGCCGGGCGGCCACATCCCCGACGGCGATATCGGCGCCTTCAAGGCGATCACCTCGACCACGGACGACTATTTCGTCAACGGCGTCGCCGAAAGCGTCAAGCACTCCTGGTACGACTATGAGGGCGGCGCCGATTCGCTGCACCCCTTCGAGGGCCAGACCAATCCGAACTACACCGACTTCGAGGACGACGGAAAGTATTCCTGGGTCAAATCGCCGACCTTCTACGACAAGCGCGCCCAGGTCGGGCCGCTCGCCAACGTGCTGGCGATGTATGCCGCCGGCCACGAGCCGACCAAGCGTCACCTCACCAAGCTCGTCAAGGCGGCGAGCGCGGTTGCCGGCACCGACATCCCGCTGACCGCGCTGCATTCCACCATCGGCCGCATCGCCGCGCGCGCGGTCCGCTGCGCGGTCCTGCACGAGGCGCTGCAGAACCAGTGGCAGCTTCTCGTCGACAACATCGCCAAAGGCGATTTCGACACTTTTAACCGGCCGGTGTTCCCCAAGGGCGAGGTCCGCGGCGTCGGCTTCCACGAAGCGCCGCGCGGCGTGCTGTCCCATTGGGTGGTGGTCGAGGACGGCCGCATCAAGAACTATCAGGCGGTGGTACCGTCGACATGGAACGCGGGTCCGCGCGACCACAACGATGCCATCGGCCCCTATGAGGCCTCGCTGATGGACAATCCCGTCGCCGATCCGGAAAAGCCGCTCGAAGTGCTGCGCACGGTGCATTCCTTCGATCCGTGCCTGGCCTGCGCGATCCACATGACCGACGCCGACAACCGGCCGATCGTCAGCGTCAAGGCGCTGTGAGCCGTGATCTTGCCCTGGTCTGGCAGTGCGCGTGTTTTCATGCGCCTGTCCGATCTCGCCATCGTCGGCGATTTGATGAATGGGCGAGCCGGTCGTGCGGCCGAATTCCTTCCCCCCTTGTGGGGGAAGGTTAGGTTAGGGGGTCAAGAAAAATACGTGTGAGCGAAGCGAACGCGAAATCAGGTGAGCGAACCAGAGGGTATGATCTGGCTAATTTCCGACACCCACCCTGTCCCTCCCCACAAGGGGGAGGGGACGATATCGGCACCGGCTTTCGCAAACGGAACGACACGGCCTATTCGGTCCTATGAACGTCCTCGTCCTCGGCCTCGGCAACATCCTCCTGTCCGATGAGGGCGTCGGCGTGCGCATCGTCGAGGCCCTCGACGACCGCTACGCCCTGCCCGAAAGCGTCGAAACCCTCGACGGCGGCACGTCGGGCATGGATCTTCTCGACCAGATCGCCGGCCGCGATCTCCTGATCGTCGCCGATGCGCTGCGCGCCGATGCGGCGCCCGGCACGGTGATCCGCCTCGCCGACGAGGAGATCAAAGCGTTCTTCCGCACAAGGATGTCGCCGCACCAGATCGGCCTTGCCGACGTGCTGGCGAGCTTGCGACTGTCGGACGAAGACCCGCGCCGGATCGTCATCATCGGCGTGGTGCCGCAGAGCCTCGATCTTGGGCTCGAGCTTACGGCCACCATCGCCGCAGCGCTTGAGACCGCGCTGACCATGATCCTCGATGAGTTGAAGCGGAACGGGATCGGCACCGTCCCGCGGAAGCGCGCAATGTGAAACGCAAGCTGAGGGCTCATCCCTGTCGGGCGACCGCTTCGAGCGCCTGCTTTACTTTCGGCCCGAATATACCGTCGATGCGCCCGGTATAGGCGCCGGCGTTGCGCAGCACCCGCTGCAGCCATTTCCGGGTCGCTACATCGTAGGTTTTGGACTTTTCGAATACGGATTCCGCCAGGCCCGGCCCCGCTTTTCGTAGCCCTTCGATGACCCATTTGGCGGCCTGTTGCCGGTCCCGCTCCACGCCATTGCCGTTGTAGAGGCTCATGGCCAGGTTGAACATGCCCCAGCCATTTCCGAGTTCGGCGGATTTGCGGAAGAACGCCACACCCTTCGCCTCATCCGTCGGCACGCCAACGCCCGAAAAATAGGCCGATCCTATGCGGTTTGCGGATTCGGCATGCCCTTTGTCGCTCGCGGCCTGGAACCAGCGCGCGGCTTCCGCGGCGTCCTGTCCAACGCCCCAGCCCTGCTCATAGAAAATCCCAAGGCGGTTCATCGCGTATTGATTTCCGGCATCGGCGGCCTTTCGATACCAGCGGGTGGCCTCGGCCCGGTCCTGGGTCACGCCCAATCCGTAATCATGGGCGTGAGCCAGTTGGTACACGCCACCCATATCCCCGGCATTGGCAGCCTTTCGGTACCATTCGACGCTTTCCGGCTGGTTCTTCGCAACACCCGTGCCCAATGCCAAGACATAGCCATAGGCGGTCATCGCCGCGGGATGTCCCGCTTCCGCGCCCATTCGGTAATATCGTGCCGCCGTCGCTTCGTCCTTCTCGACCAGATTTCCATTGCTGTACCGTCCACCCAACTCAAAAGCGGCCTGGCCGTTTCCGCTTTCGGCAAGCCGTTTCGTTAGGTCGATAATCGTCTCCGCACCCTTTTCGCCACGCCAGACCGTCACCTCTATTTCGGCGCCGGGCGAATAGCTTTGGATGATGTTCACCAGATCCGCCATGCCCGCCACTTTGCGCCCGTCAATCGCCAGGACGATATCTGCGACCTTCAATCCGGCGGCTTCCCCGGCACCATCGGCGATGACGTCCAAGATTAAGGCTCCGTCCTGCGTCTCGATGCCGATGGCCTCGCCCAGCAACTCGCTGACACTCGAAATCTGCACGCCGAGGCGGCCGCGTTCGCGGCCTTCATTGTCCGTATATCCTTTCAAACGCACAGGGACGGCGAGCCGCTCGCCAGTTTCTAAGGCGGCTGACGGTGCCGGCTCGGCCGCCGCATCTGCAGCCGCTTGGGGTGCCGTCACGTTAAGGTCCGCAAAAGCAATGACCGCAAAACGCGGCTCGGCGCCATCGGAGACGACGCTGAAAACCGCCACCCGCCGCTTCGATGCTTTGCCGGCGCTCACCAAAGCAACGGCCTCTTCAGGCGTCGCAACCGGTGCACCGTCGATCTCGGTGACGAGGTCACCGACTTTTACATCGACCGGCGTGGTCGCGTCATCGGCGACCACCTCCGTCACCACAACGCCGGTCGCCGCCTCGTCGACCCCGTATTCAGCACGGGTGGCCTCATTGAGCGGGGCGATCGACAAAACGCCGAGATCGGTTGGGCTGACAGGCGGCAATGCTGCCGCTTCCGCTTCGCCATCGACCGGCGCTTCTGCCTTGCTGTTCTCCAGCCGCTCGATCCTGATCCGCGCCAGCGCTGCGAATTTGCCGTCCGGATAGGCCGCCAGATAGGCCTTGAGCTCGGCCGGATCGGCGCTGTCCTTTACGCTCTCCCAGAAGGTGATTTCGACCTGATCCGTCTGCGCAAGATAGGTCTCGTCGGAAACAGCGGGCGTTGTCCCGACCATCGTCAGCGCGACGGCGAGAACGCAGAGGTTTGATCTGAAAAACATTAGTTTAGCTCAACTCAGCGGCGGGGCGATGGCGTTGAACCACTATAGCACAACACGCGCCGTCGGAGGCGGCGGCGGCACAATTACTCCCGGTCGCGGAACCTGTTGGTAATCGGATAACGCCGGTCGCGGCCGAAGCTCTTGCGGGTGATCTTGACGCCCGGTGCGGCCTGGCGGCGCTTATATTCGGCGATGTAGAGCAGGTGTTCGATGCGCGACACGGTGGCCTCGTCATAGCCCGCGGCGACGATCTCGCTATGGCCCATCTCCTGCTCCACCAGGCACTGCAGGATGCCGTCGAGCACATCATAGGGTGGCAGCGAATCCTGGTCGGTCTGGTTCTCGCGCAACTCCGCGCTCGGCGCCTTGTCGATGATGTTCTGCGGGATGACGGTTCCGGCCGGCCCGAGCAGGCCGTCGGGCCGGTTCTTATTGCGCCAGCGGGCCAGCCCATAGACCTCGGTCTTATAGAGATCCTTGATCGGGTTGAAGCCGCCATTCATGTCGCCGTAGAGCGTCGCATAGCCGACCGACATCTCCGACTTGTTGCCCGTCGTCACCACCATCGCGCCGAACTTGTTGGAGACCGCCATCAGGATGGTGCCGCGGGCCCGCGACTGCAGATTTTCTTCGGTCACGTCGGGCGCCAGACCGTCGAAGAGCGGCGTCAAGGCGTGGTCGAAGCCTTCCACCGGCGCGGCGATCGGCACGGTGTCGTAGCGCACCCCGAGCGCATCGGCACAAGCCGCCGCATCGGCGATCGAGTCTTCGGCGGTGTAGCGATAGGGCAGCATCACGCAATGCACCCGGTCGGACCCCAGCGCATCGACGGCAATCGCCGCGCAGACCGCCGAGTCGATGCCCCCGGACAGCCCCAGCACGACGCCCGGAAAGCCGTTCTTTTCCACATAGTCCCGCAAGCCGAGCACGCAGGCGCGCCAGTCGGCGGCCTGGCCGTCGTCGATTTCCGCAACGGGGCCGGCAGCGCAGCGCCAGCCGTCGCTGCCGCGCCGCCAGGTGGAGACCGCGACCTGCTCAACGAAGCCGGGCATTTGCAGCGCCAGCGAACGATCGCCGTTCAACGCGAACGAGGCGCCGTCGAAGACGAGTTCGTCCTGGCCGCCGACCTGGTTGAGGTAGATGTGCGGCAGTCCGGTGGCGACGACCCGGGCAATGACGACGTTCTCGCGCTCCGGCTGCTTCCTGTGCCAATAGGGCGAGCCGTTCGGCACGATCACGAGTTCGGCGCCGGTCTCGGCCAGCGTTTCGCAAATGTCCTCGATCCAGATGTCCTCGCAGATCGGCACGCCGATCCGCACCCCGCGAAATCCGACCGGGCCGGGATAGGGCCCCGGCGAAAACACCCGCTTTTCGTCAAAGACGCCGTAATTCGGCAGCTCCACCTTGTGGCGGACCGCGGCGATCACGCCGCCGTCGAGCAGCACCACCGAATTGTGCAGGTTTTCCCCCTCGCGCCATGGCGCACCGATCAGCACGGCCGGGCCGCCATCGGCGGTATCCTTGGCGAACGCCTCGACCGCGCGCCGGCAGCGCGCCACGAAGGCTGGCTTCAGCACCAAATCCTCGGGCGGATAGCCGGCGATATAGAGCTCGGGAAAGACGACGAGATCGGCGCCAAGGCGCGCCGCCTCGATACGCATCCGCCGTGCCTTATCGAGATTGCCGGCAATGTCGCCGACCGTCGGGTTGGCCTGGGCGAGCGCGATCGTCAGCCGGTCGGTGGAACTTTCGGTCATGCCCCACGCTTTATCGCGGCGCGGTCACCGCGGCAATCGTTTCGCGATGCGCCGCACCGAACAGAGACAATTCGCGCCGGCCCGCAGCGCCATACCATATTGACCGGCAACGCGCTCTCGCCTATTTGAGCGGCCATGGCTTTGCGTGAAATCCTCACCGTTCCCGATCCGCGGCTCCGCCAGGTGTGCAAACCCGTCGAGACCGTCGACGACGACATCCGCCAATTGATCGATGACATGCTGGAGACGATGTATGCGGCGCCCGGCATCGGCCTTGCCGCAATCCAGATCGGCGTGCCGAAACGCGTCATCGTCGTCGACGTCGACGAGGACATCCGCGATCCGGTTTGCCTGGTCAATCCGGAAGTGGTGTGGACGTCCGACGAAAAGCGGGTGTACGAGGAAGGCTGCCTCTCGGTGCCCGAATATTTCGACGACGTCGAACGGCCGGACCGTTGCCGCGTCCGTTTCCTCGACCGCGACGGCGAGCCCCGCGAGATCGAAGCCGAAGACCTGCTCGCCACCTGCATCCAGCACGAAATCGACCATCTCAACGGCACGCTGTTCATCGACTATCTGTCGAAGCTGAAGCGCGATCGCGTCGTCAAGAAATTCGTCAAGCAGGCGCGCCAGTCCGGCGCGGCCGCGCCGCTCTGATCAGCGTAACGTCTCGATGTAGTCGATGACGTCGTTGATATCCCGCGGCGACAGAATGAACTGGCGCATCTGCCAGTGCGGCTCGCGCAGATAGACGGTGAGTTTCTCCCGCGAGAAGCGTTCCGGATCGGCGGCGATGTCGAGGAAAGCCGGGGCGCCGAACTCGACCGCCCTGTCTTCGAACCCCGGAGCGAGGTGGCAATCCGCGCAGCGGTCGGCGATCAGGCCGCGCAGCCGGTCGGCATCGGCATGGGCCGCCGCCGGGACCAGCATCAGGGCTGCGGCGATGATGAGCGTGGCTTTTTTATTCATTGCATCCTCTCCGCTGTTGCGCACCGGGCCGGACGGCCGCGATCCGCCGAAACCGTCGGTTCTGTCCTTAATATAGGAATTCCGGCGCAGGGGTGAGATGCCGCGGCCGGTCGATCCATTAGAGCGTGTCATGGCTAGCTTGAATCAATTCTGTTTGTTTCCGGCGCGGCGATCCGCCAGGAGCGGCTTGCAGCGCGGAGTGGGGCTCCGGGCAAAAGCCGCGACACGGCGGGCGCCCGCCGGAAGCAAATCCGAAGGACCGGGCCGGTTTGGCCCAAATCCTGCGGGCTTTGTCTCGGCCGTACTGCCGGTACGCCCGTCGCCAAAGCCCTTGACCTTGAACCAAACCGCCTCCGGCAGAATGGTTCACTCTAGCCATGGCACGCTCTAATGCTCGACAAGACCTACCAGCCGGCCGCCGTCGAGGGGCGGATATATGACGAATGGCAGGAGAGCGGCGCTTTTGCCGCCGGCGCCGGCGCGCCCGACAATGCCGACAGCTATTGCATTGTCATCCCGCCGCCCAACGTCACCGGCTCGCTGCATATGGGCCACGCCCTCAACAACACGCTTCAGGACATTCTGATCCGGTTCGAACGCATGCGCGGCCGCGACGTGTTGTGGCAGCCCGGCACCGACCACGCCGGCATCGCCACCCAGATGGTGGTTGAGCGGCAATTGATGGAGAACCAGGAGCCGTCGCGGCGCGATCTGGGGCGCGAGGCGTTCCTCGACCGGGTGTGGCAGTGGAAGGGGGAATCCGGCGGCACCATCATCAACCAGCTAAAACGCCTCGGCGCCTCCTGCGACTGGAGCCGCGAACGCTTCACCATGGATGACGGCCTGTCGCGCGCGGTGCTGGAGGTGTTCGTCACGCTCTATCACGAGGGGCTCGTCTACAAGGACCAGCGCCTCGTCAACTGGGACCCGAAACTGCACACCGCGATCTCCGATCTGGAGGTGATGCAGGTCGAGACCAAGGGCCATCTGTGGCATTTCAAATACCCGATCGAGGGCGAGGCGGGCCGCTTCATCACGGTGGCGACGACGCGGCCGGAGACGATGCTCGGTGATACCGCGGTCGCGGTGCATCCCGAGGACGAGCGCTATGCCGATCTCGTCGGCAAGCACGCCATCCTGCCGCTGGTCGGGCGCCGGATTCAGATCGTCGCCGACGAATGGGCCGACCCGGAGACCGGCTCCGGCGCCGTCAAGATCACACCGGCCCACGATTTCAACGACTTCGAGGTCGGCCGCCGGCACGATCTGCCGATGGTCAACGTGCTCGATCCGGAAGCGGCGCTGCTGCTGGCCGGCAATGACGATTTCATCCGCGGCGTGTCGCCGAGCGACGATCTGAACGAGACGCTCGAACTGCACGGGCTCGATCGCTTCACCGCGCGGCAAAAGATCGTCGAGCGGATGGAGGCGCGCGGCCTCATCGACAAGATCGAGGAGCATGTGCACAAGGTCCCGCACGGCGACCGCAGCAACGTCCCGGTCGAGCCCTACCTCACCGATCAGTGGTACGTGGATGCCGCAACCCTGGCGAAGCCGGCGATCGCCGCCGTCCGCGACGGCCGCACCGCGTTCGTGCCCAAGACCTGGGAAAAGACCTATTTCGACTGGATGGAGAACATCCAGCCCTGGTGCGTTTCGCGGCAATTGTGGTGGGGCCACCGGATTCCCGCCTGGTACGGGCCGGATGGTGCCGTTTTCGTCGAGCGCAGCGAGGCCGAGGCCGTCGTCGCCGCCGAGAAGCACTACGGCCGCTCGGTCGAAATTGCCGAGCGGCTCGACGCGCTGGCCCGCTGGCAGAAGGCGGACGTGGCCGAGGCTTCGCCGGTCACGCTCTACCGCGACGAGGACGTGCTCGACACCTGGTTCTCCTCGGCGCTGTGGCCGTTCTCCACGCTCGGCTGGCCGGACGAGACGCCGGCGCTCGGCCGCTACTACCGGACCGACGTGCTGGTCACCGCCTTCGACATCATTTTTTTCTGGGTCGCGCGAATGATGATGATGGGGCTGCACTTCATGAAGGACGTGCCGTTCCACACCGTCTACATCCACGCGCTGGTGCGCGACGAGCACGGCGCCAAGATGTCGAAGTCGAAGGGCAACGTCATCGATCCGCTCGACCTGATCGAAGACTACGGCGCCGATGCGCTGCGCTTCACGCTCGCCGCCATGGCCGCCCAGGGCCGCGACATCAAGCTTGCGGCGAGCCGCGTCGCGGGCTACCGCAATTTCGCGACAAAGCTATGGAACGCCGCCCGCTTCTGCGAGATGAACGGCTGCCGGCGGGTCGCCGGTTATGATCCGATGGCCTCGCGCCAGACCGTCAACCGCTGGATTGCGGTGGAAACCGCGCGCACCGCCGCCGAGATCACCGCCGCGCTCGAGGCCTACCGCTTCAACGAGGCGGCCGGCGCCGTCTACCGCTTCGTCTGGAACACCTTCTGCGACTGGTATCTGGAACTGGCCAAGCCGGTGCTCTCCGGCGACGACGAGGCGGCCAAGGAAGAGACCCGGGCAATGTCGGCCTGGGTGCTCGACCATATCCTCGCACTGCTGCACCCGTTCATGCCGTTCATCACCGAAGAGCTGTGGCGGCTGACCGGGGAAGAGGGGCCGGCGCGGGAGACCATGCTGGTGCTCGCCGGCTGGCCGGATCTCGACATGTTCGACGAGGCGGCCGCCGACGAGGTCAACTGGCTCGTCGATGTGATCGGCCAGATCCGCTCGGTGCGGGCGGAGATGAACGTGCCGCCGGCGGCGCAGTTATCCGTGATCATCGCAGGCGCCGGCACCGAGACCCGGCGCCGGCTCGCCACCCACGACACGGCGATCCGCCGGCTGGCGCGGGCGCAGTCGATCGAACTCGCCGACAACGCCCCGGAAAACGCCGTGCAGATCGTCGTCGGCGAGGCGCTGGTCTGCCTGCCGCTCGCCGGCGTCATCGATGTCGGCGCCGAGCGGGCGCGGCTCGACAAGGAACTGCAGAAGGTCGAGGGCGAGATCGGCCGCATCGACAAGAAGCTGGGCAATACCCAGTTCCTGGAAAAGGCGCCGGAAGAGGTGGTCGAGGCGGAGCGGGAAAAGCGCGAGGACGCGACCGCGCTCAAGGCGAAGATCGAGCAGGCGATCGGCCGGCTGGCGCGCGTGGCCTGAAGGTCGAGCCGCCTACTGCATTGTTCTGGTCATGCCCGGACGTGTTCCAAAGCTGTCCAGTTTAAAACCCCTGATAGGGGATCGGCAAATCCCTCGCATTTAGGCGATGGACCAAAGAAGGACGTCATCGCGAGGCCACGAAGTGGCCGTGGCGATCCAGTCTGCACATGAAGGAGGGTTCGGCCCTGGATTGCTTCGCTCCGCTCGCAATGACGGAGATGGTGTTGGCGGTGGCGGTGGTGTCCGTCGGTCGACCGATCTGGCTTTAGCCGCAATCCGAAGCCACCGACTTTGAACGGTGGAGTGTTCACGCACTTTCGATGGTTTGGACACCTCCTCCGTCGTCATTGCCCGCTTCATGCGGGCAATCCAATGGCGGTCCGGCCCCCAGAAGCGCTTGAATTCCTTAACGAATGTGTTGGCCAGTTGACGAGCCAATGGACCACCCGGACAAGCCGGGTGGTGACAACGGAGGGGTGGTGGTGACAACAGAGGGCTTGGGCGGTGACGCCGAGACGAGAGGCTGCCCCCGTGTCCGAGCCCCTTCAGTCGAGAAGAAATAGCTCTAGCGGCCAGCCGATGCCGTCGTCTCGGCCACCGCCTGCCGCGCCTGCGAGATGAGCCGGTCGACGATCTCGGCCGCGGCGCGCGCGGCGCTGTCCTGACGGCCGGTTGCGTTGCTTTGGCGCGTCCGTGGCAGCACTTCGGCCGCCGGGCCCGCCTGTTTACGCAACGTTTTGTTTTCCATAGCGATAACGCGGATGTTGACGTCGATACATGAGCTTTGACGGACATCCTATTGTCTTCGCGTGAAAATCCCGTTCGGATGGAAACGCAGATTTGTATAAAATTTGAGCTTTTGGCTTCACCTTCCGTTGACCGTGAACGGCGGTCCCGCCCTCCGTCCGCGGCCCTGCGCGACGCCGGCGCCGGTGCGGCGTGCATGCGCTTCACGACCGAATGTGACCTTCGTGCAACAGTTATCGAAAAGCCGATCGACTATAGAAATGTGACGACCGATTGCCGCGTTTCAGCCATAGTTCGCGGGAAATTTCGGCGGCGACGAGGTTGGTCCCGTCACTGCCCGCGATGACACTCCTCGACCTGCCGGAAATCCTCGGCCGGGCGGCAGCAATGGCGACGGCGACAGCATAGTCGGTCGGTTTGGACGAACACC
Source organism: Rhodobiaceae bacterium (assembly GCA_028278505.1). Lineage (GTDB taxonomy): Bacteria > Pseudomonadota > Alphaproteobacteria > Rhizobiales > JAKPQE01 > JANQEG01. The sequence continues at coordinate 9,810 of JANQEG010000128.1, read as the reverse complement.
GAACCGTTGCCGTATCGGGCCTGCCAGAGAGTGAGTTATGGACGCCAAGACATTCGACAAGTCGAAACTGCCGAGCCGCCACGTCACCGAAGGGGCGGAGCGGGCGCCGCATCGCTCCTATTACTACGCGATGGGTTTGTCGAAGGCGGAGATCCACCAGCCCTTCGTCGGCGTCGCCACCTGCTGGAACGAGGCAGCACCCTGCAACATCGCGCTGATGCGCCAGGCGCAGGCGGTCAAGAAGGGCGTCGCTGCGGCCGCCGGCACGCCGCGCGAATTCTGCACCATCACCGTGACCGACGGCATCGCCATGGGCCATCAGGGCATGAAGTCGTCGCTGGTCTCGCGCGAGGTGATCGCCGACTCCGTCGAACTGACCATGCGCGGCCATTGCTATGACGCGCTGATCGGCCTGGCCGGCTGTGACAAGTCGCTGCCCGGCATGATGATGGCCATGTGCCGGCTCAACGTGCCGTCGATCTTCATCTATGGCGGCTCGATCCTGCCCGGCAATTTCCGCGGCCAGCAGATCACCGTCCAGGACATGTTCGAGGCGGTCGGCCGCCATTCCGTCGGCGCGCTTTCTTCGGACGATCTGGACGAGATGGAACAGGTCGCCTGTCCTTCGGCCGGGGCCTGCGGCGCCCAGTTCACCGCCAATACCATGGCGACCGTTTCGGAGGCGATCGGCCTGGCGCTGCCCTATTCGGCCGGCGCGCCGGCGCCCTACGAAATCCGCGACCGGTTCTGCTTTGCCGCCGGCGAGATGGTGATGGATCTGATCGCCCAAAACATCCGCCCGCGCGACATCGTCACCCGCAAGGCGCTGGAGAACGCCGCCACCGTCGTTGCCGCCTCGGGCGGCTCGACCAATGCCGGCCTGCATCTGCCGGCGATCGCGCATGAATGCGGCATCGATTTCGACCTCTTCGATGTTGCCGAAATCTTCAAGAAGACGCCCTATATCGCCGATCTGAAGCCCGGCGGGCGCTATGTCGCCAAGGACATGTTCGAGGCCGGCGGCATTCCGCTGCTGATGAAGACCCTGCTCGACAACGGCTTCCTGCACGGCGACTGTCTGACCGTGACCGGGCGGACGATGGCGGAGAACCTGGAAAAGGTGGCGTGGAACGACGACCAGGATGTGGTCCGTCCCGCGGATGACCCGATCACGCCGACCGGCGGCGTCGTCGGCCTTTCCGGCAATCTGGCGCCCGAAGGCGCGATCGTGAAGGTCGCCGGCATGCAGACGCTGAAATTCGCCGGCCCGGCGCGCTGCTTCGATTCCGAGGAAGAGGCGTTCGCCGCGGTCAAGGATCGCCGCTACGCCGAAGGCGATGTCTTCGTCATCCGCTATGAGGGCCCGCGCGGCGGTCCGGGAATGCGCGAGATGCTGTCGACCACGGCGGCGCTCTACGGCCAGGGCATGGGCGACAAGGTGGCGCTGATCACCGACGGGAGGTTCTCGGGCGCGACCCGCGGCTTCTGCATCGGCCATGTCGGGCCGGAGGCGGCGGTCGGCGGGCCGATCGGCCTCATCGAAGACGGCGACATCATCGACATCGATGCGGTCGAAGGCCGCCTCGAGGTGCAGCTCTCCGAAGCGGAGCTTGAGCGCCGGCGCGCCGACTGGCGACCGCGCGAGACCGCATACGGTTCGGGAACCATTTGGAAATATGCTCAGCTCGTGGGACCGGCCCAAAAGGGCGCGATCACCCATCCGGGCGGACAGGCGGAAAAAGAGTGTTATGCCGATAGTTGACGCGTACCAACGGTCTGTTGTTGCCGCGGGGATCATCGTATCCGCGCTCGTTCTCGGCGGCCCGGCCGCGGCCTTCGACGGCAGCGCCACCACACCGGACCAGGATCCGGTCTCGGCGTTCCGCACCGGCACCAAGGCCTACAGGTCCGGCGACAAGGAAACCGCGCTCGAAGCCCTGCGCCAGGCCGCCAGGCAGGGTCATGTCGGCGCCCAGTGGCGGATCGGGCGCATGTATGCCGAGGGCGACGGCGTCGCCGAGGACGATCTGAAAGCGTTCAAATATTTCAACGCACTCGCCAGCGCCCATGGCTACGAAAACCCGGCCGGACCCAACGCCCATTACACCTCGAACGCCATCGTCGCGCTCGGCGCCTATTATCTGACCGGCATCCGCGACACCAACGTCAAGCCCGATCTCGACCACGCCCGCTGGCTGTTCAACTACGCCGCTTCATATTTCAGCAATACCGATGCCCAGTACCGGCTGGCGCTGATGTTCCTGGAAGGGACCGGCGGCGAGCGCGACCCGATGCAAGGCGCACGCTGGCTGAAGCGCGCGGCAGAGCGCGATCACCTCCGCTCCCAGGCGACGCTCGGCGATCTGCTGTTCCATGGCGACGTGCTGCCGATGCGGCGTCCGGTCGCCGGCCTCATGTGGCTGACGATCGCCCGTGAACGCGCCGGCGCGGCCGATCGCGACTGGATCGCCGAAAAGCAGGAACTGGCGTTTTCGGCGGCAAGCGAGGAACAGCGCCGGGCGGCGGTCGATTTCGCCGACCGGTGGATCGTCGCCGCCACCCCGAGCGAACGCCGCGTCGTCGCGACGCTGGCCGAGCGGTGGCTGTCCGCCTCCGCTGCGGACTGATTTCGAGATCGATTAAGAAGCCGCCGCCGGGGTTTTCGCGCAGGCCAGCAGCGTATTGCGCTCAAGCGGCCAAAGACGCGACACCGGGCAGGTCTGGTCGGTGATCTTCCACGACGAATTGTTGAGGGTCATGGTGCAGCGGGCGAGCTTCGGGCCGTCCGGCGTCGCCATGCAGACGGTCGCGCCCTGTTTGAAATATTCGCCGAAATAGCGGCACCGACAGTCCGAGACGCCGGCTTCCGCCGCCGCCCAATCGGCCAGGGCGAAAAGGGCAAGAGCCGCAAAAAGGAGTGTCCGCGCTATCCCATGACCGCTCAATGATACCACATCTGCGGATTGTGCGACACGAGCGCTGCGCCGCTCAGCTCTCGCTGCCGTCGCGATAAGACGGCAGGGTCTCGTCGAAACCGTGCAGGAAACGCCGGCGTGAAACCGTATGGACGTTGACCGTTGGCGCCACATTGTCGGGATCGTCGAGCGAGGCGGCCGTGATGTCGACGTCCTGTGCCGAATCGTCATGGCGGAAGGTCAGCGGCGTCCCGCAATCGCCGCAAAATGTCCGCTCGCCCTTTTCGCTCGACCGGTAGCGCTGCGGCGAACCGGCGGTGAAGGCGAAATCGCCGGCATCAACGGTGAACCACGTGACCAGCGGGGCACCGGAGGCGCGCTGGCAGAGCCGGCAATGGCAATGGCCCGACCAGCGCACCGGTCCGTCGGCGCGGTAGCGGATCTTGCCGCACAGACAGCCGCCGTCCCGGACGTTGTTCATTGCCGCACACCGAAATCGAGATCGATGATCACCGGCACGTGGTCCGACGGCTTTTCCCAGCCGCGGGTCCGCTTGTCGATCCGGCACGAGACGAGCCGGTCGGCGGCCTGCGGCGACAACAACAGATGGTCGATGCGGATGCCGTTGTTCTTCGGCCAGGCGCCGGCCTGATAATCCCAGAAGCTGTACTGTCCGGCCTCGCCATTGCAGGCGCGGAACGCCTCGGTGAGGCCGAGATTGAGGAGCGCGCGGAAAGCGTGGCGCGTCTCCGGCCGGTAGAGCGCATCGCCTTCCCACGCCGCCGGGTCGTGCACGTCCTCCGGTTCCGCAATGACGTTGTAGTCGCCGGCCAGCACCAGCGGCTCTTCGAGCGCGAGGCGGTCGCGGGCAAACGCCTCGAGCCGCTTCATCCAGGCGAGCTTGTAAGGAAACTTGTCGCTGTCGACCGGATTGCCGTTCGGCAGGTAAAGCGAAACCACCCGCACCGCGCCGCTATCGGCGGAGATCACCGCTTCCAGTAATCGCGCCTGCTGGTCGTCATCATCGCCCGGCAGTCCGGCACTGACCTCGTCGAAGGGCGTCCGCGACAGGATCGCGACGCCGTTGAATCCCTTCTGGCCGTGGCTGGCGACGTTGTAGCCCAGATCTTCGAAAACGCCGGCGGGAAACGCGTCATCGATAGACTTAATCTCCTGCAAGCAAACAATTTCGGGCGCAAAATCTTCGAGCCAGGCGATCAATCCTTCTATGCGAGCTTTTATTCCATTTATATTCCAGGTCGCAATTTGCATCTTCTGCCGGGCCTCTATGGAACATTTGAATTTTTGCTGCAGGTTTTTCCGATTTTTTGGCCGAAATGGACTTCCCCTTATGGTCACATCGTTCTAAATTAAACCAATTGGTTGGGTATGCATTTATATCAGCGTTGGTACCAAAAAGGTCGATAGGCCGACGTCATGGACTCTCGATACAATCCGGTCAAGCCACGTCTCGACGATATTGACGCGAAAACCCGCGAAGCCGTCTGGGCGATCATTTCACCCCGAATCGGGAGAATTTCCGACAATTTTCTCGAAGCGGTGATGGATTCGGAGCATCGCAGACTGTTCGACAACAAGGATCGCAATGAAGTTAAACTCAAACAGATAGAGCATTGGGAAGCACTGTTTGTAGGTGATGATGATCTGAAGTTTCAAGAAAGGTCGAACCTGACCTATATCAATCACAAGGATAATGATATTCCGAGCGTCGATTACGTTCAGGGGTATATACTCTTCATGACTGAATTCCACCGCGCCGTTCTCCAGAATGCCCACGGGCCGAGGCAAGCCTACGAATTCGTGCGCACCGTCAATGCGGTCGTCGCCAGCGACATCGAACGGGCGATGCGGATATATAACGAATCCCATTCCATCTGATCAAACGCGCCGGCAGGCCCTGTCCGGTCAGACCGAAAAGCTGGTGCCGCAGCCGCAGGCGGCGGTCGCATTGGGATTGTTGATCTGGAACGACTGGCCGATGAGGTCGTCGACGAAGTCGATCTCGGCACCGTCGAGGAATTGCAGCGACACCGCGTCGATGGCGACGACCGCATCGCCGCGCGCCAGGATGAAATCGTCGTCCTCTCGGGCCGTGTCGAAATCGAATTTGTACTGGAAACCGGAACAGCCGCCGCCCTCGACCGAGATCCGCAGCAAGGTCCCCTCCGGTTCGCCGTTAAGCACCTTGGCAATGCGCCGGGCGGCGCGCTCGGTCATCGCCACCGGCCCGTCCGGGCTCACGGCCGCGGTTTCGCCTGCTGCCATCGTCTCGCTGCCCGCCATCTGATCCGCTCTCCGGCTTCAAGGGATTTGCTGCGGCGCCTGCATCGCGTTGCATTTGCCGCTCTGCGATAGTTAAGTGCTGCCGCACCGGTGTCAACGCGGGGTGGGGGAGGGAGCGCATGCCCGGCAGCGGATTTGAGCGCGCGCCATGGGCGACCGATCCGGGGGCGAGCCGCGGCCGGCTCTTTGCTGAGCCGGCGAGCCCGCTCCGCACCCCCTATCAGCGCGACCGCGACCGGCTGGTGCATTCCACCGCCTTCCGGCGGCTGAAATACAAGACCCAGGTCTTCGTCTACCATGAAGGCGATCATTACCGGACACGGCTCACCCACACGCTCGAGGTCGCCCAGGTCGCCCGCTCGATCGCGCGCGCATTGACACTCGACGAGGACCTGACCGAGGCGCTGGCGCTGGCCCATGATGTCGGCCATCCCCCCTTCGGCCATGCCGGCGAGCGCGCGCTCGACCGCGCCATGGCCGCCCATGGCGGCTTCGACCACAACGGCCAGAGCCTGCGCGTGGTCACCCGGCTGGAATGCCGCTATGCCGAATTCGACGGCCTCAACCTGACCTGGGAGACGCTCGAGGGCCTGGTCAAACACAACGGCCCGCTGACCGACCGGGAGGGCCGCACGATCGGCCGCTATGCCGAAAAGGGACTCCCCCATTCGATCGAGGTCTATCGCGGCCAGCAGGATCTGATGCTGTGGAGCCAGCCGAGCCTTGAGGCGCAGATCGCCGGGATTGCCGACGATATCGCCTACGATTCCCACGACATCGACGACGGCATCCGCGCCGGTCTGTTCGGTCTCCAGGATCTGCGCGAGGTGCCGTTCGTCGCCGCCATCATTGACGAGGTCGACCGGACCTACCCTGGCCTCGAACAACCGCGGCGCATCCACGAGATGCTGCGGCGGCTGCTGACCCGGATGATCGAGGACGTGATCGCCGAGACCCGGCGCCGGCTTGGCGAGGCGCAACCGGCATCGGCCGAAGATGTGCGGCTTGCCGGACACCCGCTGGCCGGCTTTTCCGGGTCGATGGCCGAGGCCGACCGCACCATAAAGGCGTTTCTGTTCCGGCGCATGTACCGGGAGGCCGGGGTGACGGCGGTGATGGAGAATGCGCAAGCGATCGTCGCCGATCTCTTTGCCCGCTACCGGGACGATCCGGCGGCGATGGGCGAAGACCGGCTGCGCGGCATCGATCGCACCGATGCCGGCCGGTTCGCGCGCCGCATCGCCGACTACATCGCCGGCATGACCGACCGGTTTGCGATCGACGAACACCGGCGGCTGTTTGACGATACCCCGGAACTGCGTTAGGTCGCCCCGAGCCGCGCCCGGGCGCCGGCGAAACCGGCGTGAAACCGGCGCGAGCAGAGCATGAACGTCTTTTCGGATTTCCAGGAACGGGTGCGCGCCGCCGTCACGGCGGCGGAAGTCGAATCGACCGATGGCCGGCCGCTCGACCTTTCCCGCATCGTGGTCGAGCCGCCGCGCGATCTCGATCACGGCGATCTCGCCACCAATGCGGCCATGGTGCTGGCCAGGCCTGCGGGCATGAAGCCGCGCGAACTGGCGCTCAGGATCGCCGAGGGCCTGGCCCGCGACCCGCAAGTCGAGACGGCGGAAGTGGCCGGGCCGGGCTTCATCAATCTGCGCCTGCGCCCGGCCTATTGGCACGGGCTGCTCGGCGCCATTCTCGCGGCCGCCGCGCATTACGGCCGCAGCCGCATCGGCGACGGCGAAAGGGTCAATATCGAATACGTCTCGGCCAATCCGACCGGGCCGATGCATGTCGGCCATTGCCGCGGCGCCGTGGTCGGCGATGCGCTGGCAAATCTTCTCGATTTCGCCGGTTACGAGGTCACGCGCGAATACTACATCAACGACGCCGGCGCCCAGGTCGACACGCTCGCCCGCTCCGCCTTCCTGCGCTATCGCGAGGCGCTCGGCGAAGCGATCGGCGAGATCCCGGAAGGCTATTATCCGGGCGACTATCTGAAGCCGGTCGGCGAGGCCCTGGTCGACCTGCATGGCGACGATCTGCGCCACCGGCCGGAGAGCTTCTGGCTGCCGATCGTGCGTGACGTGGCGGTCGCGCGGATGATGCGGATGATCCGCGACGATTTGGCACGGCTCAACGTGCATCACGACGTCTTCTTTTCCGAACGCAGCCTGACCGCGGCCGGCCCCGACCGGATCGCCGCGACGATCGCCCATATGCGCGAACTCGGCCTCATTTACGAAGGCCGGCTGCCGCCGCCCAAGGGCCGGCTGCCGGAGGATTGGGAGGACCGCGAACAGACGCTCTTTCGCGCCACCGACTTTGGCGACGACATCGACCGGCCGCTGATGAAATCGGACGGCAGCTACACCTATTTCGCCTCCGACATCGCCTATCACCACGACAAGCACCTGCGCGGCTTCCGCACCATGATCGACGTCTGGGGCGCCGATCACGGCGGCTACGTCAAGCGCATGACGGCGGCCGTCAAGGCGGTCACCGGCGGTGCCGGCGAGCTCGACGTCAAGCTCTGCCAGCTTGTCAAGCTTTTCCGCGGCGGCGCGCCGGTGAAGATGTCGAAGCGGTCCGGCGAATTCGTCACCCTGCGCGATGTCGTCGACGAGGTCGGCAAGGACCCGGTGCGGTTCATGATGCTCTACCGCAAGAACGACGCGCCGCTCGATTTCGACTTTCAGAAGGTGACCGAGCAATCCCGCGACAATCCGGTCTTCTACGTGCAGTACGGCCACGCCCGGATCGCCTCGGTGTTTCGCATGGCCGGCGAGGAGATGCCCGATCTCGCCGTCAGCGCGGACGCGCTTCAGTCGGCGCCGTTCGATCGGCTCGACGATGCCGGCGAGATCGCGATGATCCGCCGGCTCGGCGAATATCCGCGGCTGATCGAGCAGGCGGCGTCAAGTCATGAGCCCCATCGTATCGCGTTTTACCTCTATGAGCTGGCGAGCGACCTTCACCAGCAGTGGAATCGTGGCAAAGAGTTGCCTCAATTACGTTTTATTAAGCACGACGACAGAGATTTGACGGTGGCCCGGCTGGCTTTGCTCAGAGCGGTCGCTTTGGTTTTGGCGTCTGGTCTTGCTATCCTCGGTGTTGATGCCCCCGAGGAGATGCGATGAACTGATCAGCGACCTGACGGCTCGGGACATCGAGGGAAGGATGATTACCGATGACCGATGAATTCGACCGGACATCTGGGCGCCGCAAGGATCCGTTGAAGGACGGCCGCGACGAGCCTGCCGCGTCGCCGCCGCAGGACGAGGATCCGCTGGTCGAGCTTGCCCGCCTGGTCAGCGGCGAGCGCTACCGCGAAGAGGCCGCGCCGGCGCGCAGCGACGACGATGCCTTCGCCGGCCTCGAAGAGGCGATGGCCGAAGCCATGCGCTATGACGACGACGCCGGCGCGCCGCCCGCTTCCGACCGGCCGGCCTATACCGATGATTTCGCCTATCCGGACCAGCCGGCCTATGCCGATCAGCCGGGTTTCGCCGAGGACGAACCGGAATCCGGCTATGAAGGTGAGCCGGTCTACGCCGAAGACGAGGTCGATGCGCCGGCCGATGGCGACGATTACGCCGAAGATCTCCAGGACTACGGTGCCGACGAGGCCGCCGGCGGCTGGCTGTTCGGCGAGGATGCCGGCGACGCCCGTGGCGACGACGGCTACGCCGCAGAGCCGGAACTGCCCGATCTGATCGAAACCGAGCCGCCGGCGGAAGACTATTCCGGCGATCCGCTGATGGTCGGTGACTACGGCCCCGATGATGACGGCGAATGGCAGGAGCCGGCGTTTGCCGACGACGATTTCGACCCGCGGGTGATCGCCGATGCCGAGGTCGAGGCCGAGCCGGACCATTACGGCGCCGGCGTGCTGCCGCCGCATTCCGACGCCGAGGAGCGGGCGGTCCCGGAGATGCGCTCGCGCAAGGGCTTCGTTACCGTCGCCGCGGTGCTCGGCCTGGTGGTGCTCGGCGGCGCGGCTGCGCTCGGCTACCGGTTTATCGGCAACGTCACCGAGGAGGCGCCGCCGCCGATGATCCGCGCCGACACGACGCCGACCAAGGTCAAGCCGGAAGATCCGGGCGGCGCGCAGATTCCGCATCAGAACAAGCAGATCTACGACCGCATCGGCGGCGCCGACGAACCGGTCGAGGAACGCATCGTGCCGCGCGAGGAGCCGGTCGTCGCGCTGAACCCGCCGGCCGATGCCGACACCGGCATGTCAGGCGATGGCGTTCGCACCGTCGATGTCGGCGGCACCGCCCCGGACGCCGCGGCGCCGGCCGCGATACCGCCGCGCACCACCGTCGAAGAACCGCCGAGCGGTCCGCGCCGGGTGCGCACCGTCATCGTCAAGCCCGACGGCACCATTGTCGCCGGCGAACCGGCCGACAGCGCGCCCGCAGCGACCGGCACATCACCTGCACCGGCTGAGCCCCCGGCCGCCGAGGCGCCCCCGGCCGAACCGCCGGCATCGACAACTGATGAATTCACTGTTGGAATCCCTGCTTCTTCAGGGTGCCTTAGAGTTGGTATTGAAGATATGCTAAGCTTGTATAAGCTG
>JANQEG010000084.1 GCA_028278505.1 Rhodobiaceae bacterium | reverse complement strand
TGGAGGTTTCTTGCTTTCAATGTAGAACTCCTCCAGCCCTCCACCAGAGGTGGAGGTTCCATTTCAATGAAATGGGTCCCCGTTTCCACGGGGACGGTGCAGGATTTTCACTCTGAAAATACCCTCACACACCTTCCCCGCGGAAGCGGGGAATCAATGGCCGTGCCAGAATCAGAAGTGTTTGCGGTGCGTTCCGGCAGACCGGACCGTGATCCTATAGGTCGTCCGCGCCCGCCATCCAGCCCGCCAGATCCTCAAGCGCACGCGCCGTCAGCGCCTTCTTGCGGGCGATCGTCTTCTGCTTGCCGCGCAGGCGCTTGCCGTCGGCGGGTTTGGGCATTTCGACCGGCGGGAAGAGGCCGAAATTGACGTTCATCGGCTGGAACGAACGGACAACGCCGTCCACGTTGCGATGTCCGCCGGTGATATGGCCGAGGAGTGCGCCGAGCGCCGTCGTCTCCGGCGGCGGCGCCATCGCCGTGCCGGTGCGCTCGGCGGCGGCGAACAAACCAGCGATGAGGCCGATCGCGGCGCTTTCCACATAGCCCTCGCAGCCGGTGATCTGGCCGGCAAAGCGCAGCCGCGGCGCCGCCTTCAGCCGCAAATGCCGATCGAGCAGGCGTGGCGAATCAAGGAATGAATTGCGGTGCAGGCCGCCAAGGCGGGCGAACTCGGCCTCTTCAAGCCCCGGTATGGTGCGGAAGATGCGGACCTGCTCGCCGTGCCTCATCTTGGTCTGGAAGCCGACCATGTTCCACAGCGAGCCGAGCGCGTTGTCCTGGCGAAGCTGGACGATTGCATAAGGTTTTACGCCCGGATCGCGCGGATTGGTGAGCCCGACCGGCTTCATCGGCCCGTGCCGCAACGTCTCGCGGCCGCGGGCGGCCATCACCTCGATCGGCAGGCAACCGTCGAAATAGGGCGTGTCGGCCTCCCACTCCCGGAACGGCACGGTCTCGGCCGCCAGCAGCGCGTCGATGAAGGCGTCGTATTCGTCCCTGGTCATCGGGCAGTTGAGATAATCGGCGCCGGTTCCCGCCGGTCCCGGCTTGTCGTAGCGCGACTGGAACCAGGCGACATTTCTGTCGATCGATTCGAAATGGACGATCGGTGCGATTGCATCGAAGAATGCCAAGGCGTCGGCGCCGGTAAAATCGCGGATGGCGGCGGCGAGGCCGGGCGAGGTGAGGGGCCCGGTGGCGATGATCACCGACGACCAGTCGTCGGGCGGCAGCCCGTCGATCGCCTCGCGGCGGATCTCGATCGCCGGTTGGGCCTCAAGCGCCGCCTCTACGGCGGCGGAAAAGCCGTTGCGGTCAACCGCAAGCGCACCGCCGGCCGGCAGCCGGTTTTCGTCGGCGGCGCGCATGATCAGCGAATCGAGGCGGCGCATCTCCTCGTGCAGGAGGCCGACCGCATTGGTCTCAGAATCATCGGAGCGGAACGAATTCGAGCAGACCAGTTCGGCGAGCCCGTCGGTGACGTGGGCCGCAGTCATGGCCTGCGGCCGCATTTCGTGGAGGATGACGGGCACGCCGCGCCGGGCGATCTGCCAGGCGGCCTCGCTGCCGGCAAGGCCGCCGCCGATGATATGTACGGTTTCGGTCGGGTCGGTCATCGCGCGTGAGGCTAGTCACGAGCGATGCGCAATTCAATACGGACGGTTTGCGCTTGCACTGAGGTCGACAACACCGGTCGAACGTGTACAGTCGCACGCCAATGACTGGCCGTCTTGGCCCGGGTGGGGAGGGGCATCGTGTTCGTTGCACGATTTTTTCTGGTGCTGGCAGCTTTGGTGTTGGCGTCGCTTTTTACCGACATGCAGCCGGTGCAGGCCGGCCCGGCGGATTGGTACGCGGCGCGCGGCGCCGTCGCCCCGAGATCCGACCGGGTCATCATCTGCCACGGCTATGGCTGCGTCCGGCGCAACGTCTTTCAGTTCACCGCGGGTGAAATCGCGAAACTGCGCCGGATCCTGGCGGCGGGCCGACAATCGCCGGCGGCCGAGCGCGCGGCGATTTCGACCGCGGTGCGCTGGTTCGAGAACCGGATGCGTACCGCCTTCGACTATCCGCGCGACGAAGCCCGCAGCCCGATCGGACTTGCCGGCGAGGTCGGGCAGATGGACTGCATCGACGAAGCCACCAACACGACGAGCCTGCTGCTCATTGCCAGGTCCCACGACCTTCTGGTCCATCACCGCGTATTGACCCCGGTTGCGCGCGGGTTCTTTTTGGACGGGCGCGGGCCGCACGTCACCGCGGTCGTCGCCGAGCGGCAAAGCAACCGCCGTTTCGCCGTCGATAGCTGGGTCGACCCGGGCGGCGCCGATCCCAAGGTCATGCCGCTGAAGCAATGGCTCGCCGAGCGGACGATTTCGCTGCGCTGATCGCGCTTCCTGTTCCCGAAAATGACAAACCGCCCGCGACCGGCGGGCGGTTTTGTCGGTGCTCTTGCCGAAAGCGGGATCAGAGATCCGCAACCAGGCTCCGGCGGGCGATGCGGGAGATTTCGCTCCGCGAGATACCGATATCGTCCAGTTCGCGATCCGAGAGCCGGGAGAGCTCCTGGACGGTGTCGCGATAGTGCCGCCAACGGCGGACCGACGAGAACAGCGAGGACAGCTTCATGACAGTCACCAGATTGGGCTCGATGAAAACACTACGCTCGGGAAACATGTCCCGAACGCGTCTCCTCCTAGATAGGCAATGACGGCGCCGACGAGGAGTGATTTTATCGCATAGCTGGCGCGAAAATGGTGCATAGCACCATTAAGATTTCCTGAACAAAAACAGACATATTTTTGCCATAATGCTGCATTGCACAAGGAAATCCGGCAGGCCGGCGTGAAGGCCCGCCGGGGCTCAGCCGACCGGCGCCTCCGCCGGTCTTTCGGCGGCCGCTTTCTCGATCGCTTCGACGATAATCGTCGGCGATTGGGCGCCGACCACGGCATAGCGGTTTTCAATAATGAAGCAGGGAACGCCGGTAACGCCCATCTGCTGGGCGATGGCGATCTCCCTGCGGGTGAGGTCGACATCGGCATCGCTGTCCAGCAGTTCGGCGACGAGATCGCCGCGCATGCCGACCTCGACGGCGGCTTCGACGAGCACGGCATGGTCGCCGATGTCGGCGCCGTCGACGAAGAACAGCGTGAACAGGCGCTCCACCAGCGCGTCCTGCACGCCGCCCTTGACCGCCCAGCGGATCAGGCGATGGGCGTCGAGCGTGTTCGGCGAGCGCGCGATCCGGCCGAACGCAAACGGAATGCCTTCGGCGCGGCCGGCTTCTTCTATCGAGTCATAGACCGAGGCGATTTGTTCGGGCGTGCCGAATTTGCGCTCAAGATAGTCCAGGCGCGGAATCCCCTCCGGCGGAATCGTGGCATCGAGCTGGAACGGCCGCCAGCGGATATCGAGCGGGATGTCGGGCACAAGGTCGATCGCCTGCTCCAGCCGCCGCTTGCCGATGAAGCACCAGGGGCACATCACGTCGGAGACGACGTCGATCTGGATCGGACCTTCTTGCGTCATGTTCCGGCTCTACCCATTCCTCTCCATCCCATCTGATTTAAGCGTTTTTGGATGATTTTGATACCTCCTCCGTCGTCATTGCCCGCTCCCAAGCGGGCAATCCAATGGCGGTCCGGTATCCAGAAGCGCTTGAATTTCTTCACCAATGCGTTGGCAAGTCGACGGGCCAATGGACCACAAGGATAAACCGGGTGGTGACGAGGGAGGGGGTGGTGACGACGGAGGGGTTGGGTGGTGACGAGGGAGGGGATGGTGACGCCCACACTACACGACGCATTCCTCATCACTACGTCGGATGTGCGGATCAAGGCGACAATCTCAGCCCCCTCACCCTGTCCCTCTCCCCGCCGGGGAGAGGGCACGAAAGCCGCAACGCAGTGAAAGACTTCACCTCTCCCCTCTGGGGAGAGGTGGGCGCGTAAGCGCCGGGTGAGGGGAATAGGGCGGCTGTCGGTGCTCTCTGCTTGGCCGCAAATCGGGGTATTAAAGACGATAGTCTCAACAGCGTCGTGTAGTGTGGGTGACGCCGTGAGAGGGAGTGAAATCCCATGTCCGCCAACGACATGCCGTGCTGAGCCGGGCAATGGGTTCCCGCTTCCGCGGGAACGGTGGGTGGTGTTGGCGTTTGCACTTCAATTCACACCTTCCCCGCGAAAGCGGCGAACCATTGGCGGTGCCGGATTAACCAGCATTGGGACAAGCCCGGCAATGACGACGGTGGGGGTGCGGCTCGTCTCCGGGACTTTTTAGGCGGATTTGCGCAGATCGGGCGCCTTGATTTCGGCCGCGAAGTCCGCCGCCGGAACGGCGTCGTCCGCGCCTGAAAACGCCGTCATGTGGAGGATCGCGGTGATCCGCGACAGCACGGCATCGGCCTCGGTCATGGTCGAATCGGGCACGACGATCGCGACGCTGTCGGCGCCGGCGCGCGCCACCAGGCATTCGGCGCGGACGGTGTTTTCAGCCAGCCGGCCGATCCGCCGCACCATCTGATCGCGGGCGGCGCCGGTGTCGGCGCCTTCGATCTTGATGTTCAGCACGTGATCGCCCCGGCCCGGTCGCTTGCCGCCCCCGTCGCTCTCCAGATAGGCGGAGAGGAAGCGGGGATGGACCAGGCCCGTTGCCGGTTCCGAACAGGCGCCGACGCGCAAGGCCTCGGCGGTCCGGCGCAATTCGCGCTCGGTGCGGCAGGCACCCGCATGGATGGCAAGGTGGACCGCCAGATCGGCGGTCGAGATGGTGCTGGGCAGCATCTCGGTCATGCCCGCGGCGAGGGCGTCGGTGACGCCGAACATCATGCTATGCTCGACCATCTTGACGACCGGAAGCTGCGAGTGGCGCGGATTGCGGCGCAGATCGGCGACGAAGCCGACCGCCGTATCATAGTCGACGCCGGTATCGATGACGACGGTATCGACGCTGTCCTCGGCGAGGCGCTGATGGGCGGCGGCGACCGACAGCGCGCCGTCGAGCACGGCGAAGCCGGCGGTCGCCTTCTCCAGCTTCAGGAACGTCTCGCCGACGCCGACGACCAGCAGCCTGGCCTCCGGCGCCGTGGCGTCGTTGAAATCGGCCAGATCAAGTCCGAGCTTTTCGGCGGCGCGCAGCCGGCGCACGATTTCCCGTTCCAGCGCCGCCTGGCGGATCAGCGCTTTGATGCGGCCGGCGAGCCGGCCCGGCTCGACAGGGGCAAAGACGATGTGGCCATAATCGGCCAGTTCCGCGGCAACGGCGCCGTCACGGCGGGTAATGACGATGACGATCGGTTTCGATCCATCGCCCGAACCGTCGAATAGCCCCGAATCCATCCCCGCGGCCATGGCCTTGAAGCGGTCGACATCGCGGCCGTCCAGGATGACCACATCCGGCTCAGCCGCAGCGGAAAGCGTGTCCGCGGCGTCTTCGGCGGCACAGCACTCTATCGAAAACCGGAAGCGTTCAAGCTCACGGCCGAGGCGGGAAAGATCGGATTTCTCGACCGCATCGATAAGCAGGATACGCACGCCCACAACTCCCAACCAACGCAACGCTTACGGGAGCGGACAATAAAGGATTAAGGTAAACAGGATGTTGCCAAGTATTCGCGGACGCCGCTCACGCCGCCGCACGGTCGATTTCGGTGAAACGGAGAATGCGGCCGTCGTCGCCGCGCGGAATCCTGATGACGGTGCGCAGCTCGACCGGGATCTTGTGCGGCGCCACGTCGACGCTCTGAAGATGGGCCGCAAGGTCGTCGAGCGTCACCGTCTCGCCGGCCTTGGGCACGACCAGCGCACAAAGCCGCATGCCGAGCCTGCCGTCGCCGAGGGCGACGACCGCGGCGTCCGCGACCGCGGAATGGGCGCAGCAAAGCGCGTCGAGCTCTTCGGCCGCCACCGCCATGCCGCCGACCGAGACGATGTCGGACAACGGCGAACCGGGGCAGAAGCGGGCCGTGTCGACCGCCGACGGGCGCGCCGACATCGCCGTGCGCAGAAAGCCCTGCTCGTCCCAATCGAGGGGCGCGGACCCGGCGGCGTCGGGATAGCCGGCATCGGGGATGGTCGGGCCGCGCAGGCCCAGTTCGGCGGTCACGACCGCGTCGGGCGCGCCAAAGCTGTCGGCGCGGCGGGCGATGGCGTGCAGGCGCGTTTCCAAGAAACAGGCGGCCTCGGCGTCATCGGGCCGGGCGCCGATCGAGCCCAGCGGCAGCGCGCCGGGCTCCCGGTCGACTTCGGCCGCCTGCGGGATCGCCGCGATGTCGCCGATGCGGGTGATGATCACGGTGCCGGATCGGTCATGTCCGCCCGTTTCCGCCGCATTCGGCTCGCGGACGAGCGACAGGGCCGGTTGTGCCGCATCGTCCACGCCGCCGAGCCGGTGCGAAGCGGCCGCCGCCAGGCCGGCGGGAAGCAGCACGCGGCCGACAGTGTGGGCTTTGGCGGCGCCGACCAGCCGGTCGAGCGCGGTGAAGCGGTCGAGCACCAGCGTGCCGCCGGTCAGAAGCCACGGCACCAGCGCCGCCGACATTCCGATGAGGCCGAGCGGATGATAGGGCGAGAGCACGCGGGTGTTCTGGTCCATCCGCGCTTCCACCAGATGCATCATGCCGGTCGCGATCCACTGATTGTGGCTGCGCGCCAGCACCGCCGGTCCGTCCGGTGTTTCGGCAAAGGACAGGGTCGCGACGTGGTCGGCGGAATTTCCGGCGCGCACGACCGCGGCGCCGGCCGCCGCATCGGCCGTCTCGATGTCGCTGTCGAGCGCATCGAGCTGCACCACCCCGTCGGGAACCTCGTCGCCGAAGGCGCAGACGAAACGCACGCTGAAGAGGTCGGCGGCGATGTCGCGCATGCGCTCCGCGGCGCCGGCATCGCCGCCGCGGGTCGCCGTCACCAGCGCCTTGGGCGCGACCGCCGGCAGTGCTGCGGCCATTTCCGACCGGCGCCACAGTTCCGGCACGACGGCGACGATCAGGCCGGCGCGCAAGCCCGCGAGGAGGGCGATCACGGCCTCGGCGCCGACCGGCATCTGCACGGCGACGACTGTATCGGGTTTTAAACCTACCGTGCAAAAAAACCCCGATAGCAAATTGATTCGTCTGTCGATTTCGGCATAGCTGATATTGCGGAAACCGCCCGTCGCGCCGGCCTCGATCAGGGCGGCGCGGTCAGGATGCGCCTGTGCATTGCGCCGGAACACGGCGTCGAGCGTGACGCGACCCCACAATCCGTTGGCGATATAGGCCTCGGCCGTCTCAGGCTTGGTCAGGATCACTGGCGCGTCTCTCCGTGGTGTTGTCTCATTGCGACGGCTGGTCGCCGGCCCACCAGGTCTCGAACTGGTAGCCGTAAAGCGAGGTCTCGTCCGGGTGGCCGATCCGCGCCCAGCGGGCGACCCGCTGGCCGGGCAGATGGTAGAGCGGCACGACGTAATGGCCCGATATCAGGACGCGATCGAGCGCCCGCACCGCATCGACGAAGCCCTCGGCGTCTTCGGCGGCGAGCAGGGCGGCGATCATCGCGTCGATCGCCGGTTCCTTGGCGCCGGCATAGTTGTAGCTGCCGTCGATATCGGCCGCCTCCATGCTCCAGCGGAAGCTCTGTTCGTTGCCGGGCGACAGCGACGCCGGCCACCGGTTCAGCACCATGTCGAAATCAAACGTCGAAACACGCTGCTGGTATTGCGCCGAATCGACGGTGCGGATCGACATCTCAATCCCGATCTGCGCCAGCGTGCGCTTGTAGGCGAGCGCCAGCCGCTCCTGCTCGCGGGTCTTCGACAGGAATTCGAAGCTGAACGGCTCATTCGTGCCGCCGTTGACCAGTCGTCCGTCGGTCAGCGCGTAGCCGGCCGCCGACAACAGCGCCATTGCCGCGCGCAGCGGCTTGCGGTCGCGGCCCGAGCCGTCGGTCGCCATCGGGGCGTAGCGGCCCTCCATCACCTCGGGCGCAACGGCGTCGGGGAACGGCCTAAGCAATTGCCGCTCGCGGTCGCTGGCCGGCCGGCCGAGCGCCGACAGCGTCGAGCCCTCGAAATAGCTGCCCGTCCGGCGATAGGCGTTGAAGAAATGGGTGTTGTTGACCCATTCGAAATCAAAAAGCATCGCCAGCGCCTTGCGGACGCGGATATCGGCGAACACCGGGCGCCTTATGTTGAAGACGAAGCCGGTCATGCCTTTCGGCGTCTTGGTGGCGAACTCCTCGCGCACGACGCGGCCGTCGCGGGCGGCGGGAAAGTCGTAGCCGGTTGCCCACCGGGTCGGATCAGCGTCGACGATGACGTCGATCAATCCTTTCTTGAAGGCTTCGAACTGGGTGTTTTCGTCGCGATAATATTCGTAGCGGATCTCGTCGAAATTATCGAAGCCGCGTTTGACCGGAAGGTCCGCGCCCCAATAGTCGGGATTGCGCCGAAACACGATCTTGGTGCCCGGATCGACCGCGGCAACGCGATAGGGACCGCTGCCGACCGGCGGCTCGAGCGTGGTCTTTTCGAAGTTTTCCGGATCGATCAGATGCTTCGGCAGCACCGGCATCAGCGCGATGATCAGCGGCAGTTCGCGGTCGCCGGCGCTGGCGAAGACGAAGCGAATGCGCCGTTCGCCGGGGCGTTCGATGCGCGCCACCTTGGAATAGTAACTGCGGTGGTTGGGCCGTCCGCGATCGCGCAGGAGCTCGAATGAAAAGGCGACATCGTCGACTTCGACCGGTTCGCCGTCGGAGAACCGGGCCTTCGGGTTCAGCGTGAACTCGACCCAGGACCGGTCCGGCGGCGTCTCGACGCTTTCGGCGATCAGCCCGTAGAGTGTGAACGGCTCGTCGCGGCTGCGCGCCAGCAGGCTCTCATAGACATGGGTGCGGACCTCCCAGACCGGCCGGCCCTTGATGATCAGCGGGTTGAGGCTGTCGAAGCCGCCGGTGACGGCACGGGTCATGTGACCGCCCTTGGGCGCCTTCGGATCGGCGTAGCGGAAATGCTTGAAATCGGCCGGATAGAGCGGCGCGCCGTGCATCGCCAGCGCATGTTGCGGCTCCGCGGAAGCGGGTGCGGAGAGGCCCAGGATCGCGACGAAAAGCGCGCCGGCGATGCGCGCGGCGGGGGCGGCGAGCGACCCGCAGAGGCCAGACGGCGGCGCGTGGCGATTCATTGCGGCGGCGGTCCTTTCGGCGGCGGCGATTCGTCGAGCCCGTATGGTATCATACGCCCGACACCGGGATTTGCCGCCGCCGCCCCGATTAGCCGCCCACAATTAATGTCGCGGACCGTCTTCCCCTCTGGTCATGGACGCCAATCATCGTTATGAACCGGCGAAGCGGCGCGACGTCACCGTGTCGCCGTATTTGCGACGCAGGAAGCGCCGGAGCGGCGCCGGCGGCGCGGCTGACGGGATTTGCAGGCCGGGGGTACGGCCCGAGGCCGGATTGACCAGGCGGGAAGGATTGAACATGGCGAATTCGAAACGGTTGATGAGCGGTCGCGGCGGCGCGGGATTGGCGGCGGCGCTGGCGCTCATCATGGTCACGGGCGGTGCCGCGATGGCGCAGGACACCGCCGCCGAAGGCGAGAAGCCGGCGGCGGCCGAGAATGGCGGCGCGGCCGCCGACGGCGGCACCGAAGCCGAAGCCAACAAGAACTGGATCAAGGTCTGCGGCGAGGACCCGAAGGTCAAAAAGGAAGTGTGCGTGGTGGCGCAGGAGATTCGCGCCGAAACCGGCCAGTTCCTGGCCTCCACCGCGGTGCGCGAGATCGAGGGCGAGAAGAAGAAGGTGCTCGCCGTCTTCACGCCGACGATCATGCTGCTGCAGCCGGGCCTGCGGGTGCAGATCGACAAGAACAAGCAGATCGCCGGCAAATACGCGATCTGCTTCCCGGATCGCTGCTATGCCGAGGTCGAGATCTCCAACGACGTCATCCAGCAGATGAAGCGCGGCAACGAGATCACGATCACGACGCTCAACCAGCAGGCGCGCGGCGTCAATTTCAAGCTGTCGCTGACGGGCTTCACGGCCGCCTATGACGGCCCGCCCATGGACACCAAGGAGCTGGAGGCGCAGCAGAAGAAGCTGCAGACCGAGCTTCAGAAGCGGGCCGAGCAGGCGCGCAAGCGGCTGCTAGAGCAGCGGGCCGAGGAAGCCAAGAAAGAGGGCGGTGAAACGGCGCCTGCGCAGTAACACCATCGCTTGAGACGATTGGCCGGTGCGCGAGGTCTTCGCGCACCGGCGTGTTTTTGAGAAATGAGAAAATCTGAAATCTAATGCATTTTTCCGGGATTTAATCCGCGGGCGACCTAATATAATCAGAAATAAATATTTGATGAATTTATGTTTTCTGCATCGCCAATGGCTCCCCGCTTTCGCGGGGAAGGTGGAGATTGGTCATCTCTGAGGGCCCAAGTCACACCGTCCCCGCGAAAGCGCTAGGGGGTTCACACATCTCAGAAGCCACATACCGGCACGACATCGATCGATCGCCTGACGCGTCGCATTTCAGGGCATATCCCTGTTCGAACGTCGCCGAATTGATGCGGTGGCTAGTTTGCGCGACCTTGCCTTTATCCACCTTTCCCGCGAAAAGCCTGTCCCCGCGCAGGCGGGGACGGGAATCCAATTATCCTCTCGATACGCTTTGTCGTCGGCTATTGCGGGTTGGAGATTCGACTGACAAAACAAGCGCTAATAAGGGCGGATTGGCCAATAGACACCCGCTTTCGCGGGTGAGGTGCCAAGAGGCTGTCCTTGCGCGCAGATTTTTCCCACCCAGAGCGGCGCAAATCGGCAAGAAATGTGAATCCCCTAGCGCGGAAGCGGCGACCCATTGCCCCGCCCGTCGGTGTCAGTGGCTGTGCCGGCTGCGCTGGTGGTAGATGCCGTTTTCGAGGCCCTCGAACACCTCGTCGACCTGCGGGTGGCGCACCGGGCCGCCATTCGGGTCGTCGACGAGGTTCTGTTCCGAGACATAGGCGATGTACTCGGTCTCCTCGTTCTCGGCGAACAGATGGTAGAACGGCTGATCCTTTTCCGGGCGGATGTCTTCCGGAATCGATTCCCACCATTCCTCGGTGTTGGAAAATGTCGGATCGATGTCGAAGATGACGCCGCGGAACGGGAAAAACCTGTGCCGCACGACCTGGCCGATCATGAATTTAGCGGTGCGTTCCTTGCTCATCTTCATAACATTTACGAGCTTTTGAGAAATTCCGCCAGGGCCGGGATCATTCGTCATTAATATTGGGGACGCGGCGGAAACCGGCCAGCGGCGGCCGCGCGCCGCTTAAAGCCCGTAGTCCGCCGCGCTTTCGGGATCCTTGGCTGCGACCATTTTGGCCAGATCGACGATCACCTTGGCCTGTTTCCAGGTCGCGTCGTCCTGCATCTTGCCGTCGATCATCACCGCTCCGGTGCCGTCCGGCATCGCTTCCAGGATGCGCAGGGCAAAGCGGACCTCGCTCGTCTCCGGGCTGAACACCCGCTTGGCGATCTCGATCTGGCTCGGATGCAGCGTCCAGGCGCCGAGACAGCCCATCAGGAAGGCGTTGCGGAACTGCGCCTCGCAGGCGGTGCCGTCGGCGAAATCGCCGAACGGGCCGTAGAACGGCTTTATTCCGGCCGACATGCAGGCATCGACCATCCTGGCGACCGTATAATGCCACAAATCCTGCTGATAGCCGGTGCGCGGCATATCGTCCTCGGCATCGGCGAGCACCTGGTAGTCGGGATGGCCGCCGCCGACGCGGGTCGTCTTCATGCCGCGCGAGGCGGCGAGGTCGGCCGGCCCGAGGCTCATGCCGTGCATGCGCGGCGAGGCGGTGGCGATCGCATCGACGTTCTTGACGCCCTCGGCGGTCTCCAGAATGGCGTGGATGAGGATCGGCCGTGACACCCCGTGGCGCGCTTCGAGCTGCGCCAGCAACTGGTCGAGATAGTGGATGTCCCACGGCCCCTCGACCTTCGGCATCATGATCACGTCGAGCTTGTCGCCGACCGCGCCGACGATCTCGGTGACGTCGTCGAGTACCCACGGGCTGTCGAGGCAGTTGATGCGGGTCCACAGGCCCGTCTCGCCGAAATCGTTCGTTTGCGCCATTTCGATGAAGCCGGCCCGCGCCGCGACCTTGGCGTCGGCGGGAATGGCGTCCTCCAGATTGCCGAGCACCACATCGACCTCGGCGATCAAATCCGGCACCTTGGCGCGCAGCTTTTCGATGTGCGGCGGCACGAAATGGATCATCCGCTCCAGCCGCACCGGCAGATCGCGATAGGGGGCCGGCGCGCCGATGGCGAGCGGCTTGTAGAAAGCGCGGGGGGTTTTCATAGACAATGGTCCCGTGCAGCGGCGATTGCTGCGGTGCATGAACAAGATCGGCGAACCATACCGTCCTTGCGTTCGCGATCAAGGGGGAAGGTCAAGCGCTGAAGGTCGCCGTGCCGAAAGCGCGCGCCTGCAATGCATCTCCGGGCGTTGACCGGCATGGCCAAAGCCATTACCCCAGAACCGCCGGCCTCGGCCGCGCCGCCCATGTCCAGCCCGCTCCCGGGGGGTCTCTTGAGCGATATCCTCGCGCTCGCCATGCCGTTTTTCGGTCTGATCTTCCTCGGTTATGCCTCGGGGAAGATTGTGAAAATACCGGCCGAGGGGCTCGCCTGGCTGAACTTTTTCATCATCTACATCGCGCTGCCGGCGCTGTTCTTCAACCTCATCAGCCGCACCCCGATCGAACAGCTCGCCAACTGGTCCTACGTGCTGACGACGACGTTTGCGACCTATTGCGCGTTCGCGATCGCGTTTTCGATCGGCATCCTGATCAATCGCGGCGACATCGCCGAAGCGACCATTCAGGGCCTGATCGGCGGCTATTCGAATATCGGCTATATGGGCCCGGGGCTGACGCTCGCCGCCTTCGGCACCGCGGCTGCGGTGCCGACGGCGCTGATCTTCTGCTTCGACAACACGCTTTTGTTCATCCTCGCGCCATTGATGATGGCGGTGGCGGGAACCGAGCAGCGCAGTTTCGGCGAGACCGCGCTGATCGTCACAAAGCGGGTGCTGCTGCACCCCTTCATCCTGGCGACGATCGCCGGCGTCATCGGCGCGGCGATCGAGTTCCGGCCACCGGGGCCGATCGAGAAGATGCTTAGTTTTTTGCAGTCGGCCGCTGCGCCCTGCGCGCTGTTCACGCTCGGCGTCACGGTGGCGCTGCGGCCGCTCAAAAAAGTGCCCATGGAACTGCCGGCGATGATCTTCGTAAAGCTTATCGTCCATCCGCTGATCGTCTGGGTGCTGCTCGGCTATATCGGCGATTTCGACCCGGTCTGGATCTACACCGCCATGCTGATGGCCGGGCTGCCGCCGGCCCTCAACGTGTTCGTCATTGCGCAGCAATACGGCGTCTATGTCGAGCGCGCCTCGAGCGCCGTCCTGGTCGGCACGGTGGTCTCGGTCGCCACCGTCACCGGGCTCCTCTACCTGGTGACCGGCGACGTGATCCCGGTCGACCTCTTTCCGGGGTAGGGGGCAGCCAGCTTAACCCTCTCCCTTCAAGGGAGAGGGCAACGAAGACCCGGTGAGGCGAAGCCGAACCGCGGTCGAAGTCGGGTGAGGGTGGTGGGTATTTGCTGTTTAATGCCCCTCACCCAACCCTCTCCCCAGAGGGGAGAGGGCTTTGCCGGATGCCGGCAAACCGGAGAACCGAGTAAATGCAACCGCTTGAAGGCATCACAATTGCCGATTTCACGACGCTCCTGCCGGGGCCGCTGGCAACCCTGATGCTCGCCGAGGCCGGCGCCCGCGTGATCAAGATCGAGCGGCCGGGCGGCGAGGAGATGCGCCACTATCCGCCGCGGATCGGCGGCATGTCGGCGCCCTTCGCCGTCCTCAACCGCGGCAAGAAAAGCGTGGTGGCGGACCTCAAATCGGACGGCGACCGAGCGCGCATCTTGCGGCTGCTGGAGGGCGCCGACGTGCTCGTCGAGCAGTTCCGGCCCGGCGTCATGGACCGGCTCGGCCTCGGCTATGCGGCGGTCAAGGCCGTCAATCCGAGCATCGTCTATTGTTCGATCTCGGGCTTCGGCGCCAGCGGCCCGCGGGCGCCCGACGCCGGCCACGACCTCAATTATCAGGCGCTTACCGGGCTGTTGTCGCTGTCCTGCGGCGCGCCGGACCGGCCGGTGCTGCCGCCGGCCCAGATCGCCGATATCGGCGGCGGCAGTTTCCCTGCGGTCCTCAACATCCTGATGGCGCTTCTGCGCCGCGAACGGACCGGCGAGGGCGCCCATCTCGACATCGCCATGACCGATGCTATGTTTTCGTTCGCCGTTCTGGCCCGCGCCGAGGGCGAGGCGAGCGGCCGCTATCCGGGCAACGGAACCGGCATGCTCGCCGGCGGTCTTGCCCGTTACAACCTCTATGCAACC
>JANQEG010000066.1 GCA_028278505.1 Rhodobiaceae bacterium | reverse complement strand
GGCCCCGTGGGGCCGGCCTTTTGGTTTATTGCCGCGTCAAACCGGTCCGGAGCCGACGGCGCTCCCCTGCCTATTTGCAGAAGCGCCGCTTGCCCGGCTTGTAGTAGTAGTAGCCGGTTTTCGGATTGAACGTCTGGTAGCGCTCCGAACAATAGTCATACCAGTCCGCCGTCCAGGGTTTCGGCGCGCTGCTATAGGAGGCGCCGCCGCGCTGCGCCATGCAGTCGTCATAGGCGGCACGATAGGCCCGCTGCCAGCGCGCCGTCTCGGTGGCGGCGCCGCCGAGTGCGCCGACACCGGCGCCGATGCCCGCGCCTTTGCCGAAATCGCCGGAAAGCGAACCGACAAGGCCGCCGATGACGGCGCCGCCGACGGCGCCAGTGACGACGTTCTGGCCGCGGGCGACGCTGTTGGCGTAGTCACGGGCGTAAGAGTCGCAATAGGCGGACTGCGCCGCAGCGCTTCCCGCTGTCGCAACCGTCAGGCCGATTGCCGCGGCCACGGCCAGGGCTGTGGATTTACCGAACGATTTCGTCATTGTCTTTCCTCCGGGCCGCGTGTCGCTGCGACCGTAATTCCTCCGTGCACCCCTCGAACCTTAGAGCGTGCCATCCGTCAAGCTCGCCATGACACGCTCTAAAATGCGCAGAATCAATCATCCCGTCAATTCGTTGACGTGGAGTTGATAGAGCACCGCTTTGTGGCAAAGCCGTGTTCAGAAACGGTTTTTCGCCGTCATGTAAGGGATTTTTCATATTGCGCTGCAGCACCGGGCGAATGCCTTGTTTCCCCTGGAAAAAAACTGAATCGCCGGGGTTGACGCCCCGACCGCAAGTCAGTAGTTTCCGCGCACTTTATGCGGCAGGCGGTAAGCCTGATCGGCGTTTCGGACGCCACGTCCGGGACCGAAGGCCTTAAACGCTGCCGTTCTAAAGGGTGACATTGGAGGTTCCAAGATCGCCGCGCGACAGCGGGGCGGTCCTCTGGTGTGACGAGCGCCTTCCCGCGGTTATTGCGGGTTCCGGCGCTTGCCGTTTTGCCGTCAATCCGCCTTTGCCGGCGGTCGAAACAATTGAGATGCCGAAGGGCCCGTAATGCCGACGATCCAGCAATTGATCCGCAAGCCGCGCAAGGATCCGCCGCGCCGCAACAAGGTTCCGGCCATGGAGGCCTGCCCGCAGAAGCGGGGCGTGTGCACGCGCGTCTACACGACCACGCCGAAAAAGCCGAATTCGGCGCTGCGCAAGGTGGCCAAGGTGCGGCTGACCAACGGCTTCGAGGTGATCGGCTACATTCCGGGCGAGGGGCACAATCTGCAGGAGCATTCGGTGGTGATGATCCGCGGCGGCCGCGTCAAGGACCTGCCCGGCGTCCGCTACCACATTCTGCGCGGCGTGCTCGACACGCAAGGGGTCAAGGACCGCCGCCAGCGCCGTTCGAAATACGGCGCCAAGCGGCCGAAATAAGCCGGGAGAGGGAACAGCCATGTCGCGTCGTCACCGCGCCGAGAAGCGAGAGATCATCCCCGATCCCAAGTTCGGCGACATCGTCGTCACCAAATTCATGAATTCGATCATGCGCGACGGCAAGAAGTCGGTCGCCGAGTCGATCGTCTACGGCGCCTTCGACGTGATTGAGGGCCGCACCAAGCAGAACCCCGTCACCGTCTTCCATCAGGCGCTCGAAAACGTCATGCCGGCGATCGAGGTGCGCTCGCGCCGCGTCGGCGGCGCCACCTATCAGGTCCCCGTCGAGGTGCGCACCGACCGGCGCCAGGCGCTGGCGATCCGCTGGCTGATCACGGCGGCGCGCAACCGCAATGAGCGGACCATGATCGACCGGCTTTCGGGCGAACTGCTCGATGCCTCCAACAGCCGCGGCGCCGCCGTCAAGAAGCGCGAGGACACCCACCGGATGGCGGAAGCCAACCGCGCCTTCTCGCATTATCGCTGGTAATCCCGTCGCCGAATTCCGCCGGAGAGATCATCGTCATGCCGCGCACGCACAAAATCGAGGACTACCGCAATTTCGGCATCATGGCGCATATCGATGCCGGCAAGACGACGACGACCGAGCGCGTCCTCTTTTATTCCGGCAAGAGCCACAAGCTCGGCGAAGTCCATGACGGCGCCGCCACCATGGACTGGATGGAGCAGGAGCAGGAACGCGGCATCACGATCACCTCGGCGGCGACGACCACGCAGTGGAACGGCAAGCGGCTGAACATCATCGACACGCCCGGCCATGTCGACTTCACGATTGAAGTGGAGCGCAGCCTGCGCGTGCTCGACGGCGCGATCGCGCTGCTCGATGCCAATGCCGGCGTCGAGCCGCAGACCGAGACGGTCTGGCGCCAGGCCGACAAATACCAGGTTCCGCGCATGATCTTCGTCAACAAGATGGACAAGATCGGCGCCGATTTTTTCCGCTGTCTCGACATGATCGAAAAGCGCCTCGGCGGGACGCCGGCGGTCCTCCAGCTTCCGATCGGCGCGGAGTCGGAGTTCAAGGGCGTCGTCGACCTGATCGAGATGAAGGCGATCGTCTGGGACGAGGAGAGCCTCGGCGCCAAGTTCCACACCGAAGAGGTGCCGGCCAATCTCGCCGACCGGGCCGCCGAATATCGCGAAAAGCTGGTCGAGCACGCGGTCGAGCTCGACGAGGCGGCGATGGAGGCCTATCTGGAGGGCAACGAGCCCGACAACGAGACGCTCAAGCGGCTCATCCGCAAGGGCACCTGCGAACTCGCCTTCATCCCGATATTGTGCGGTTCGGCGTTCAAGAACAAGGGCGTGCAGCCGCTGCTCGACGCCGTCGTCGACTATCTGCCCTCGCCGGTGGAAGTGCCGGCGATCCGCGGCATCGATCCCAAATCCGGCGACGAGACCAGCCGCGAATCCTCCGACGATGCGCCGCTGTCCATGCTCGCCTTCAAGGTCATGAACGATCCCTTCGTCGGTTCGCTGACCTTCTGCCGCATCTATTCGGGCAGGCTCGATGCCGGCGTCTCGATCCTCAATTCGGTGAAGGAGAAGCGCGAGCGCATCGGCCGCATGCTGCAGATGCACTCCAATCACCGCGAGGACATCAAGGAAGCCTATGCCGGCGACATCGTCGCCGTTGCCGGGCTGAAGGAGACCACCACCGGCGACACGCTCTGCGATCCGCAGAAGACGGTGATCCTGGAGCGGATGGAGTTCCCCGAGCCGGTGATCGAGATCGCGATCGAGCCGAAGACCAAGGGCGACCAGGAGAAGATGGGTCTGGCGCTCAATCGGCTTGCCGCGGAAGACCCGTCGTTCCGGGTCAAGACGGATGAGGAATCAGGCCAGACCATCATCGCCGGCATGGGCGAGCTGCATCTCGACATTCTGGTCGACCGCATGAAGCGCGAGTTCAAGGTCGAGGCCAATATCGGCGCGCCGCAGGTCGCCTATCGCGAGACGATCACCAAGCCGACCGAGGTCGACTACACCCACAAGAAGCAGACCGGCGGCTCGGGCCAGTTCGCCCGCGTCAAGCTGGTGGTGGCGCCGAACGAGGCCGGCGCCGGCTTCGAATTCGAATCCAAGATCGTCGGCGGCAATGTGCCGAAGGAATATGTGCCCGGCGTCGACAAGGGCATCCAGAGCGTGATGACGTCGGGCGTCGTCGCCGGCTTCCCCGTCGTCGACGTCAAGGTCGAGCTCATCGACGGCGCCTATCACGACGTCGACTCAAGCGTGCTCGCCTTCGAGATCGCCTCGCGGGCGGCGATGCGCGAGGCCATGCAGAAGGCGGCGCCGAAGCTGTTGGAGCCGATCATGAAGGTCGAGGTGGTGACGCCGGAAGACTATGTCGGCGACGTCATCGGCGACCTCAACAGCCGCCGCGGCCAGATCATGGGCACGGAACTGCGCGGCATCGCGACGGTGGTGAACGCCAACGTGCCGCTCGCCAACATGTTCGGCTACGTCAACTCGCTGCGCTCCATGAGCCAGGGACGGGCCCAGTACACCAT
This sequence comes from Rhodobiaceae bacterium, assembly GCA_028278505.1. GTDB lineage: Bacteria > Pseudomonadota > Alphaproteobacteria > Rhizobiales > JAKPQE01 > JANQEG01. The sequence continues at coordinate 222 of JANQEG010000066.1, read as the reverse complement.
GCAATTCGATCATTACCAACAGGTGCCGCAGGCGGTTGCCGACGAGGTTCAGGCGAAATTCGCCTGAGGATCGCGACCGGACCGATTGAGCGCCAAGCGAAGACACCAGAGAACGGAGAACCCCGATGGCGAAGGAAAAGTTTGAGCGGACGAAGCCGCACTGCAACATTGGGACGGTCGGTCATGTTGACCATGGCAAGACGACGCTGACGGCGGCGATCA
>JANQEG010000011.1 GCA_028278505.1 Rhodobiaceae bacterium | reverse complement strand
CTCCGTCGTCATTGCCCGCTCCCAAGCGGGCAATCCAATGGCCTACCGGCGCTCAGAAGCGCTTGAGTTCTTTCACCACTGCGTTGGCAAGTCGACGGGCCAATGGACCACCCGGATAAACCGGGTGGTGACGAAGGAGAGGTGGTGGTGATGATGTTTGTGCCGACGCTCCAGTCCACATATCCAACGGACTACCGAGTCTCAATCGATTTAGACCGGACAGACATGTTGCGGCACCGGTGACGGTGTGCCCGGATCTTGCAGACTGGGGAAATCGATCAGGCGATCTTCTGTTCAGGAGCCGCGTCCGGGCTTTTCTGCGCGCGTTTCCTGCTGGCGATGAACTCGCGCAGGCCGTTGCCGATCCGGTTCATCGCGCCGCGGCGATCGCGGGTGTGGAACGCCGCCTCCGCCTGGGCCATCTGGCCCTTGCGCTGGCGCCCGAGCCGGCGGGCGATGATCGGCTCCGCCGCGGTCCAGTGGAACCGCGCCACCTTCAGGACATCGATCAGCGGATCGATGCTGGCCGCGGAAAAAAGGCAGACGACGTAGCCGAGCGGCAGCTGGGTCATGGTCGCGATGTGGCGCATGGCGGTCTTGAAGTCGCCGGCGATGACCAGCTTGGCAACCCCGTATTCGTCGATCTGATCGGTGGCGGCCGGCCCGTCCGCCGGTGCCCGGGCCTCTTCATCGGGCCCGACCAGCGCAAAGGAATCGCCCGATTCGGCGATCGCGTGAACGCCGCCGGTCACCGCCTGGTCGACCGCGCCGCGCAGAAGCGGCGGCGTCGAGCGGGTGATGTTGTCGGCCGCCAGCGCCCGCGCCCGCTGGACGATCCGGGTCGTCAGGCTCGGCGGGATGTCCTCGCGCTTGGAGAGGATTTCGGCGAGCATCCGGTCGCTCTCGGCCGCGTCCGCCAGCTTTTCCATGGCCTCACCGGAAAACCGCGCGGTTTCGTTGCGGGCCAGGCAGCGATGGACGGGATTGTGGCCGCGATCGACGATGACATCGGTCACCGCCTCGGACAGATTGCGCCGTTCGGACAGGACGAGGAGATGGTCCTGGCCCTTCTCCTGGGCGATCTGCAGCGTGTCTTCCTCGCTCAGCCGCGGCGAGCGGCGGATCACCGGCGCGGCCACCGCGATGCGGTCGTCGAAGGCGAGATCGCGTATCGTCCGCTTCGGCCCGCGTTCCAGATCGGCGAGCGCCTCGGCCAGCTCGATGCGGGCGTGGAACTCGATGTCCTGGGCGAGATTGAAGATGACCTCGTCATAGACGCCGATCTTCTCCTCGTCGAGCATGTCGACCTGTTCGCTCAGCTGATCGGTAAACCGGCGCAAGAGACCGCCACGCCGCGCCGCGTCGGCGTTTTCAATGGCCGTTTCGAGTTCGGCCAGAATGATTTCCAAACTGGACATGACGGCGAAAACCCTCTCAACCGCCAGGATAGCAAAGAGGCCTTTCTCAAATATTATGGAATTCGAGAAAGTTTTAGGTAAACCGATCTGAAGCTGAATTTTGCGGTCAGATGGTTGCGACGCGGAGATTGTTCGTCGAACCGGATTCGCCGAACGGGATGCCGGCAATGATCACGATCTTGTCCCGCGGGCCGGCAAACCCTTCAGCCACGGCGTGGTCCTTGGCCCGCTCGACCATTTCGTCATAGCTGCCGACATCGGTGGAGTGGACGCTGTGCGTCCCCCACAACAGCGCCAGTTGCCGGGCGATCTTCGTTGACGGCGTAATCCCGAGTATCGGCACCTCCGGCCGGCCGCGGGCGATCCGCTTCGTGGTCGTTCCCGACGACGAAAAGGCGACGATGCAGGCGGCGCTGATGGCGCCGGCAACATTGCCGGCGGCCGCCGACAGCGCGTGCGGCGCGGTCGGTTCGAGTTCCGGCTGCAGCGCGGTGATGATCGAGCGATAGGTCCGGTGGCTCTCGGTATGGGCGATGATGCGGTCCATCATCGTCACCGCCTCGACGGGATAGTTGCCGATCGCCGATTCGGCCGACAGCATCACCGCGTCGGCGCCGTCATAGATCGCGGTGGCGACATCGGACGCCTCGGCCCGGGTCGGCGCCGGTGACTGCACCATGGAATCGAGCATCTGCGTGGCGATGACCACCGGTTTGCCGGTCAGCCGGCAGGCCCGCACCAGTTCCTTCTGCAGCGCCGGCACGTCCTGGGGCGCGATTTCGACGCCGAGATCGCCGCGCGCCACCATCACCGCGTCGCTGAGCGCGACGATCTCGTCGATGCGCGTGAGCGCCGAGGGTTTCTCGATCTTGGCCATGAGCCCGGCGCGGTCGCCGATCAGATCGCGCGCCTCCAGGATATCGGCGGGGCGCTGGACGAAGGACAGCGCCACCCAGTCGACGCCCAGCTCGAGCCCGAACGCCAGATCGACCCGGTCCTTGTCGGTCAGCGGCGAAACTTCGAGCGGGGTATCGGGGAGGTTGACGCCCTTGCGGTTGCTCAAGGGACCGCCGACCTCGACATAGGCGTCGATGAAATCGTCGCCGCAGCCGGTGACGTGGAGGAGCAGCCGGCCGTCGTCGAGCAGCAGCCGGTGGCCGACGGCAATGGTGGAAAACACCTCCGCGTGGGGCAACGGAATGGCTTCCGATCCGCCGCCGGAACCGTCCGGCACGAAGCGCACATTGGTGCCGCGGGGGATGATGATCTCGCCGTCGCGAACGGTTCCGATACGGATTTTCGGGCCCTGCAGGTCCTGCAGGATGCCGATCGGGCGGCCGCTTTCGGCTTCGAGCGCGCGGATGGCGGCATAGACCTCGGCGTGGTCCTGATGGCTGCCATGGCTGAAATTCAGGCGGAAGACATCGACGCCCGAATCGGAAAGCTGCCGCAGGACGTCCGGGCGCCGCGACGCCGGGCCGACCGTGGCAACGATTTTTGCATGTCGATCACGGCGCAACGGAAGTCCTTCCCTCTGACGATTGCGGCGCGCTTCCCCCTATATCCGGTCGGTGTCAAAACGATGACTCATAAGACGCGCCCCCGCGCCGGCCGGTATAGGCACAGCCGGGCGCAAAGGCAACGCCGAGAAATCTCTATCTGGTCAAGATGTGTTGGAGCGGGGCGAACTGATGCCAGCGATGCGGCCGCCGGCTCCGGTCAGTCGGAGGGCAATCGCTTTTGGTCAGTTGGCTTCGGCGCAACGCCGCTCTTGCGATGCCGGCGGAAAATGGCCGGCTGCGCTCGGCCTCCAAAGCCCTCTCCCCTCCGGGGAGAGGGTTGGGTGAGGGGTCGCCATATGACAAACCCATCACCCTCACCCGACTTCGACCAGAGGTTCGGCTTCGCCTCACCGGGTCTCCGTATCCCTCTTCCTCAAGGGAGAGGGAAAGGTCCGTCGTTTCCGCATATGCGATAGCCCTGCGGTCAGTCGGGATGGTTGGGCGGATCGAGATCCTCGTCCCAACCGGCCTCGGGAGCGGAGTACTTCTTGATCTCCTTCATGACGAATTCGATGTGCTCTTCCTCCTCCTCGGCGAATTCGCGGGCCAGCGCCTGAACGTCCTTGTCGTAGGCCTCTTTGGCCAGCCGCGCGAAGAAGGTGTAGGCGCGTTTTTCGGCGGCGAGCGCCAGTTGCAGCGCGTGCCACGCCGTCATCTTGTAGTGGATGTCGGTGAGATCGAGGGTTTCCGGCCCTTCGCCCTCCTCCCAGCGATAGTCGAGCGGTCCGAATTGCGGGATTCCCTCGGGGCCGGCTTTTTCGATGATGTGGTCGGCGTGCTTGCCTTCGACCTTCTCCATCTTGCGGAACAGCGCCGCCAGTTCGGTGTTGTTGGCGATCTCCATCTGATCGGCCAGGATGGCGTAGCGCTCCGCCGCCTCAACCTCGATGCGGTGCGCATAGGCGAGCATGGTCGCCATATCCTCGACCGGATTCTTCGCCGCTTTCGTTTCCTCCGTCATATGACGAACTTCCTCTCCAATACGCCCGGATCCTGAGGTTCCGAAGCGGCCGGGGCCCGGTAGGGACTGCGGTTTCCGCGATAGAGTATACCCGTATTGAAACCGTCATCGGTCATAATTCTGCGCGCCGCCCGGGCCGGGTCGTCGGTCGGATCGACGGGCGCGGGGTGAACCAGCGTCTTCCATTGCTTTTCGTCGGGCCGGAAGGTGACGCAGGGGCTCAAGATTTCGACGAAGGAAAAGCCCGGATGGCGGATCGCCTCGATCAGCACCCTTGCGGTGCCGTTGACATCGCCGGAAAAGCAGCGGGCGACGAAATTCGCCCCCGAGGCGAGCGCGATCACCAGCGGATGGAACGGCCTCAAGCCGGTGCCGCCGGGCGACAGCGCGCTGTCCCAGTCCGGCTCGGTGGTCGGCGAGGGCTGGCCCTTGGTCAGGCCGTAGACGCGGTTGTCCATGACCACATAGGTGAGGTCGACATTGCGCCGGCAGGCGTGCAGGAAGTGGTTGCCGCCGATCGAAAAGCCGTCGCCGTCGCCCGACATGACGAGCACGGTGAGCTCCGGCCGGGCGACCTTCAAGCCGGCGGCGAGCGGCAGCGCGCGCCCGTGCACACCGTGAAATCCGTAGCAATTGGTATAGGCGGGAATGCGCGAGGAACAGCCGATGCCGGAGACGACGGCGATGTTCTCCGGCTCCAACTCCATCTGGGCGAGTGCCCGCGACAGCGACAGAAGCACGTGATAGTCGCCGCAGCCCGGGCACCAGACCGGTTTGACGTCGGAGATGTAGTCGGAGGCCTTGCGCTTCGGCGCCTCGGCGGTAACGGACATCACGACCTCCACTTCTGAACGTAGTCGGCGATCTCGCCGGGCGTGATCGGCAGCGGCCCGGGCCGGGCCAGCACATCCACTTCGCCCGGAAACGCCACATGGCCCTGCAGATGGCGGCGGAACTGGCCGGAATGGGTCTGCTCGACGATCAGCACCCGTCTTGCGCCGGCGAGCGCTTCGCCGAGGCGGGCGGTGTTGAGCGGCGCCAGCAGCCGAAGCGCGATGGTCCTGACCGCGACGCCCTCGGCGCGGAGCTTGGCGGCGGCCTCCAGGCAGGCGCTCGACAGCGATCCCCAGCACAGGATCACGGTGTCGCCGTCGCCGTCGATCTCGGCCCAATGGGCGCCGTAGTCATGGCTTTCGATCTTGTCGCGGCGCTTGTCGAGTTGCGCCACATGGTCTTCGCCGCGGCTCGACGGCGTTCCCCGCGGCGTATGGGTGAGCCCGTCGGCGGTATACTGGCCGTCCGGGGTGCCGGGCAGCGCCATGGCGGAGATGCCGCCCTCGCCGGTGGCGTAGCGGTGATAGGGCTTGGCGGCATCGATCTCGGCGGCGACGCTGCGCCGTGTCATGAAGCTCAGATCGGCGGGCCGGTCGATGATCGCCTTGGTCTGGCCGAGGAACTGGTCGGAGAGCACGAGCACCGGCCCCTGCAGCATCTCGGCCAGATGCACCGCCCATTGCGTGGTGAAGACGCAATCGGCGACCGACAGCGGCGCCACCACCACATGCGGGGCGTCGCCATGGCAGCCATAAATCGCGATGTTGAGGTCGGACTGTTCGGACTTGGTCGGAATGCCGGTCGAGGGGCCGCCGCGCATCACGTCGACGACGACGATCGGCACTTCGGCGGCGGTGGCGAGGCCGAGCGCCTCGATCATCAACGCCAGGCCGGGGCCCGAGGTCGCCGTCAGCGCCGGCTTGCCGCCGAACGAGGCGCCGATCGCCATGTTGATCGACGCCAGTTCGTCTTCGGCCTGGACCAGCGTGCCGCCGACCGTGGTCAGCGCCGGGGCCAGCCATTCGAGCACCTCAGTGGCCGGGGTGATCGGATAGGCGGCGGCGAAGCGGATGCCGCCGCGCACGGCGCCGAGCCCGGTCGCCTCATTGCCGGTGATCAGCCAGCGCTCGCCCGATGACGCTGGCGGCGCCGCCAGTTGCGGCGTGTCGGCGATCGCCTCGGTCTGGGCGATGCCGGCTTCGAGTGTAGCGACCCCGGCGGTGACGATATCCTCGCCCTTGCCGGAGAGCTGCTTGCGGATCGCCTCGGCGCCGCGATCTCCCGGAATGCCGGCGAGGCCGAGGACGATGCCGACGGCCAGCATGTTGGCGCGGCCGCCGTCCAAACCCTTGGCGATCTCGGCGAGCGGTATTTCGACGAAGCGGGCGCCCGATTGCGTCACATAATCGGGCGGCGTGCCGCTTTTCGGATCGCCGACGACGATGCTCTCGGGCGTCAGCGGGATTTCGGCGGCGAACCGGTCGGCATTGTTCCAGTCGATCGCCAACAGGAGGTCGAACGCGCCGTCCATGCAGCCGACCGGTCGGGTCGCCAGGCGCACCAGCGCCGCCGCCTCGCCGCCGCGGATCTGCGGCCCGACGGAGCGGGTGATGAAGCCGTACCAGCCGCTCCGCGCGGCGATCTCGGTGACGAGGGCGCCGGCGGTGAGCACGCCCGCCCCGCCGCTGCCGAGCAGCGCGACCGAGAGGCTTTCCGAAGGCGGTCTGGCCGCTGACATCACATCCTCCCCGCTCGTCTTGCGCCGGCTTATGTCCGTCAGCCATGCTAGGCGGATTGCCGATCGAATTCGAGGCTTGACGGTAAATTCGTATTGTCGTACTGAATTACATAATAATAACCGTGTCGGGATGTCAACCGGCCCCGGAACCGGATCGGGACACGGGCCGGACGGGGAACCGGAAGCGTTGCCGTCCGCGCCGGCGGTCGCGCCCGCGAAACACGCCGGCCGGGCCGGGCAAAGGAGGGGTTCGATGTCGACGAGCGCCATTCGCTGGCTGATGACCGCGCCGGATGCGCCGCTGACGGCAGTCGAGTTCGACGTGTTGCCGCCGCCCCCCGGCGAAGCCGTCGTCGAGATCGCCGGCTGCGGCGTCTGCCATACCGATCTCGGCTTTTATTATGACGGCGTGCGCACCAATCACGCGCTGCCGCTGGCGCTCGGCCACGAAATTTCCGGACGGGTGATCGCCGCAGGTGAAGGTGCCAGCGAATGGGTCGGCAAGACGGTGATCGTTCCCGCGGTCATTCCCTGCGGCGAATGCGACGCCTGCCGGCGCGGCAAATTCACCATCTGCCCGAACCAGAAGATGCCGGGCAACGACATCCAGGGCGGCTTTGCCAGCCACATCACGGTGCCGGCCTATGGGCTGTGCCCGGTCGATACGGACGCGCTCGCCGCCGCCGGATTGACGCTGGCCGATGTCTCCGTGCTCGCCGATGCCATCACCACGCCTTATCAGGCGGCGCTGCAGGCGGAGATCGGCGAGGGCGATGTGGCGATCGTCATCGGCGTCGGCGGCGTCGGCGGCTATGCCGCGCAGATCGCCGCGGCGCTCGGCGCAACCGTCGTCGCCATCGATGTCGATGCGGCAAAGCTCGACGCGATCGCCCAATTCGGCCCGGTGTTGACGCTCAATGCCCGCGATTTCGACGGCCGCGCGCTGAAAAAGGAAATCCAGGGCTTCGCCAAACGCGAAGGCCTGAAGCCGACCGAATGGAAGATTTTCGAGTGCTCGGGGACGGCCGCCGGCCAGATGACCGCCTATGGTCTGCTCAATCACGGCGCCACGCTCTGCGTCGTCGGCTTCACCATGGACAAGGTCGAGATCAGGCTCTCCAATCTGATGGCGTTCCACGCCCGCGCGCTCGGCAATTGGGGCTGCCCGCCGGAGCTTTATCCCGGCGCGCTCGATCTGGTGCTTTCCGGCAAGGTGAAGGTCGCGCCCTTCGTCGCCCAGCACCCGCTTGCTGATATCAATGAGATCTTCCGGGCCGTGCATGCCGGCGAATTCACCCGCCGCGCCGTCCTGGTACCGTAGAAATGCTTTTTCAGTTCGGGGGAATGTGAATGTCTGAACAGCTCATCGACCATAACATCGTCAATGCCGACGCCCGCGCGGCGATCACCGACCAGGTCATCGTCGAAAAGCGTCCCGCCAGGCGGCTCGACGGCTCGACCGCCGACGGGCTCTATAATTTCTGGATCACCCTCAACAATCCCAAGCAGTACAATTCCTACACCACCGAAATGGTGAAGGCGCTGATCCTTGCCTTCCGCGAGACCTCGAACGCCCGCGACGTCGTCGCCGTGGTCTTCACCGCGGCCGGCGACAAGGCCTTCTGCACCGGCGGCAACACCAAGGAATATGCCGAATACTATGCCACGCGGCCGCTCGAATACCGCCAATATATGCGGCTCTTCAACGACATGGTGTCGTCGATCCTGGGCTGCGACAAGCCGGTGATCTGCCGCGTCAATGGCATGCGCATCGGCGGCGGCCAGGAAATCGGCATGGCCTGCGACTTCTCCATCGCCCAGGATCTGGCCCGCTTCGGCCAGGCCGGGCCGAAGCACGGCTCGGCGCCGATCGGCGGCTCGACCGACTTCCTGCCGGTGATGATCGGCTGCGAGCAGGCGATGGTCTCGGGCGTGCTCTGCGAGCCGTTCTCCGCCCACAAGGCGATGCGGCTCGGCATCATCATGGATTTGGTGCCGGCGCTGAAGGTCGACGGCGAATTCGTGCCCAACCCGCTCGTCAACACCTCGACGATGTTCGACGACTGGGGCCGCATCGCCCATGGCGAAGCAAAGACCGGCGACGAACTGAAGGCCGGCAAGGAGATGATGGCCAAGGGCGAGGTCGATCTCTCCCTTCTCGATGCACGGGTCGAGGAACTCTGCGCCAAATTGCTGGAGACCTTCCCCGACTGCACCACCAAGACGGTCGAGGAACTGCGTAAACCCAAGCTCGAAGCGTGGAACCGCAACAAGGAGAATTCGCGCGCCTGGCTGTCGCTCAACATGCTGACCGAGGCCAATTCCGGCTTCCGCGCCTTCAACGACGGCAACAAGGAGGTCGGCCGCGAAATCGATTTCGCCGAACTGCGCCGGGCGCTCGCCGCCGGCACGCCGTGGAGCGAGGAGCTGGTGCAGAGCCTGATCCCGGGAGCGAAGCCGAAATCATGACCGCACCGCTGAAAAGCTGGATCGAGCGCGACGGCCGGTTGCTGCGCCTGCGGCTGGCCCGTCCCAAGGCGAACATCATCGATGCCGAGATGATCGCCGCGCTCGATGGTGCGCTCGCCGAACACGAAAGCACTGCCGATCTGGCGGCGATCCTCGTCGATCACGAGGGCCCGCATTTCTCGTTCGGCGCCAGCGTCGAGGAGCATCTGCCGGCGCGCTGCGCGGAGATGCTGGCGGGCCTCCATGCGCTGATCAAGCGGATGCTCGCCTACCCGCGGCCGATTATCATGGCGGTCAAGGGCCAGTGCCTCGGCGGCGGGCTCGAGGTGGCGGCCGCCGGCCATCTCCTGTTCGTCGCCGCCGATGCCAATCTCGGCCAGCCGGAAATGATGCTCGGCGTCTTCGCGCCCGCCGCCTCCGCCATCCTGCCGGAGCGGATCGGCCAGGCCCGCGCCAATGATCTGCTGTTTTCCGGGCGCAGCATTTCCGGGGCGGAGGCCGCGGCGATCGGGCTCGCCAACACCGCAAGCGACGACCCGGAAGCCGCGGCCTTGGCCTGGTTCGATGCGGCGCTGAAGGACAAGAGCGCAAGTTCGATCGGATACGCCGTCGCGGCGGCGCAGATGGGCTTTGCCGACCGTGTCGCCGCCAAGCTCGATGCGGTCGAAAAGCTCTATCTCGACGGCCTGATGGCGACCCGCGATGCGGTCGAGGGGTTGCAGGCGTTCCTCGATAAGCGCCCGGCCAAATGGGAGAACCGATAGATATGGCCACGACAGCCGAAATCGTCGCCCGCGCCGAGGCGCTTTATCAGGACCTCGATTTTACCGCCGCACGCGAATGGAAGTCGGCGGCAGAGGGCCGCAAGGTGGTCGGCTATATGCCGATCTACGTGCCGCGTGAGATCATCCACGCCGCCGGCATGCTGCCGCTCGGCGTGCTCGGCGGCGGCGACCAGCTCGAAGTGATCCACGGCGATGCCTATTACCAGAGCTATATCTGCCGGATTCCGCGCTCGACTATCGAACTCGGCGTGTCCGGCAAGCTCGATTTCGTCGACGGCATGCTGTTTCCCTCGATCTGCGACGTGATCCGCAATCTGTCGGGCATGTGGAAGCTCATGTTCCCGGAGGTGTTGGCGAAATATTTCGACGTGCCGCAGAACTATATCGACGAGATCGGCGGCAATTACTACGTCAACGAGCTGCAGGAATTGCGCGAGGAGCTTGAAAAGCTCGGCGGCGCCAAGATCACCGACGACGCGCTGCGCGCCTCGATCGCCGTCTATAACGACAACCGCAAGCTCATTCGCGAACTCTATGGCTTGCGCGCCGAGACGCCGTGGAAGGCACCGTCGGCCGAAGTCTATCTGGTCATGCGCGCCGGCCTGGTGCTGCCGGTCGAAGCGCACAATGAGATGCTCACCGACTATATTGGCGTGGCCCGCGCCGAGGACCGGCCGATGCGCGACAATTGCCGCATCGTCCTGACCGGCGTCTTCTGCGAGCAGCCGCCGCTCAACCTCATCAAATCGCTGGAGCTCGCCGGCTGCTACGTGGTCGACGACGATCTGCTCTTGATCACCCGCTGGCTGATCGGCGACGTGCCGACCGACGGCGATCCGATCCAGAACCTTGCCGACGCCTTCCTGCACCATTCCGAATCGACGGCAGCGAAATACGAGCCGAGCCAGGAGGAGAAGGGCAAATTCCTGGTCCGCCAGGTGCGCGACACCAATGCGGAGGGCGTGATCTTCGCCTCGCCGAGCTTCTGCGATCCCGCGCTTCTGGACCGGCCGATGCTGCAGAACGTGCTGAGCGACGCCAAGGTCCCCTACATCGCCTTCAAATATGCGGAAAACTCGGGCCAGATGCAGCCGATCCGCGAACAGGCCGGCACCTTTGCCGACTCGATCAAGCTATGGAGCGGAGCATGACGACCACCGCAAAACGACCCGACCCGAAGGACGCCCTCAAGGACGCCTCGATGGTCAAGCAGAAGGACATGATGGCCGGCCATTACGAGCGGCTGTCCAGGGTCGAGGAGACCGGCGAGGGCAAGGTCGCGGCCACCTTCGTGCCCGGCAATCTCAACGAACTGATCATGTGCTTCGACCTCGTCAACAATCTGCCCGAGGTCAACGCCATTCAGAGCGGGCTTAGAAAGCAGAGCGGCGGCTATGTCATGGACGCCGAAAAGGCCGGCCATTCCGAGGATGTCTGCACCTATGTGAAGTCGGATATCGGCATGATGGCGCGCGGCAATATCGGCCCGCATGGCAAGAAGCTGCCGGATCCGAACGTGCTGCTTCTGTCCTATACCGGCTGCTTCACCTTCATGAAGTGGTTCGAGCTCCTACGCGAGCAGTACAACTGCGAAACGATCATGCTGCACACGCCCTATACCGGCGACGGCAAGATCACCAGGAACATGATCGAATACATGGTCAAGCAGTTGAAGGAGCAGGTTATCCCGACGCTGGAACGGGTCTCCGGCGTTAAATTCGACATCGACCGCCTGCGCGAATATCTGAAGAAGTCGGCACAAGCCGAGGACGATCTCGTCTGGGTGCTGCAGTCGGCCAAGAACAAGCCCTCGCCGATCGACGCCTATTTCGGCGGCATCTATTATATCGGCCCGATCTTCGGCGCCTTCCGCGGCACCGACGATGCGATCGACTATTACCGCTTCCTGCGCGAAGAGGTCGAAGACCGCGTCGCCAAGGGGCTCGGGCCCGTGACCCCGGATGGCGACATGGGTGAGGAGAAGTACCGGCTGGTCACCGAAGGGCCGCCGAACTACACCAATTTCCGCCAGTTCTGGAAGATGTTCTACGATGAAGGCGCGGTCGTCGTCGCCTCGTCCTACACCAAGGTCGGCGGCGTCTACGACCTCGGCTTCCGCCACGATCCCGACAAGCCGCTGGAGACGCCCGCCGAATACTGCCTCGGCGGCTACACCAATCGCAGCCTGCCGCAGCGCGTCGACATGCTGGCCAACTACATCAATGAGTATGAGGCCGACGGCCTCCTGGTCAATTCGATCAAGAGCTGCAACAGCTTCTCCGCCGGCCAGCTTTTGATCATGCGCGAGGTCGAAAAGCGCACCGGCAAGCCGGCAGCGTTTGTCGAGACCGACCTCGTCGACCCGCGCTATTTCTCCGCCGCCAACGTCAAGAACCGGCTGGAGAGCTATTTCCAGATGATCGACCAGAAGCGGTCCGGGCAGCGCATCAAGGGAGCCGCATGATGAAGACGTTTGTCGGGATCGATCTGGGGTCGACCACCACCAAGGCCGTGTTGCTCGACGAGGAAGGCGAGGTGCTCGGCCGCGGCATCACCAATTCCCGCTCCAACTACAAGACGGCGGCGAGCGTCGCCGGCCAGGAGGCGGCGATCGATGCGCGGTTCGTGCTGTTCCGGCGCGAGTTTGCCGGCGAAACGTCCGATCTGGTCGAGGATTTCCTGAACGATCTGGAGCGCTCGTTCCGGCTCGAACAGTTCCTCGAACAGGTCGAGGATCTGCAGGAGACCTGCAGCGGCAACGTCGCCGGCGAGCGCTTCGCCGGCCGCGAGGCCGCGACCCGCGACGCAATCGGTGAGATATTTATCCGGCTTAGGGCCGGCGCGTCGGAGCTGTTCGCCCGCGGCGCCAAGCGCAAATCGGACTTCTTCCGCGACATCGCCGGCTCGCGCTATCTGACCATCGCCGAGGACGTCGCCCACGAGTCCGGCATTCCCTATGACATGCTCCTGAACGTCTACGACAAGTCGATCATCGAGGTGGAGAACCGGCCGCCGGCGGGCGGCATGGCCGACAAATTCCGCCGCGCCCTCGACCGCGTCGTCGCCGAGACGCCGGAATATGAGGCCGGCTCCCGCGACATGCACGAGCCGGTGGAGCGGGCGCTCGGCATCGAACTGGAGGAAAGCTATCTGGTCGGCACCGGCTACGGCCGGGTGACGCTGCCGTTTTCCAAGGACCACATCCGCTCCGAGATCCTCTGTCACGGGCTCGGCGCCCACATGATGTTCCCCGACACCCGCACCGTGCTCGACATCGGCGGCCAGGACACCAAGGGCATCCAGGTGGACAATCGCGGCATCGTCGACAATTTCCAGATGAACGACCGCTGCGCCGCCGGCTGCGGCCGCTATCTCGGCTATATCGCCGACGAAATGAACATGGGCCTGCACGAGCTCGGGCCGATGGCGATGAAATCGGACCGACCGGCGCGTATCAATTCCACCTGCACGGTGTTCGCCGGCGCAGAATTGCGCGACCGGCTGGCGCTCGGCGAAAAGCGCGAGGACATTCTGGCCGGCCTCCACCGCGCCATCATCCTGCGCGCCATGTCGATCCTGTCGCGCTCGGGCGGCGTTTCCGACCAGTTCACGTTTACCGGCGGCGTCGCCAAGAACGATGCCGCGGTGCGCGAACTGAAGAAGCTCATCTTCGAGAATTATGGCGAGGTGACGATCAACATCGACCCGAACTCGATCTACACCGGCGCCCTCGGCGCCTCCGAGTTCGCCCGCCGCGCCCATGCCGAGGGAGGCACCGCATGACGATTGCAGCAGGAATCGACGTCGGCACCGGCGCCGTCAAGGCCGCCATCTTCGAGGTCAAGGACGGCCGGTCGACCTGGCTCGCCCGCGACGTGATGCGCATCCGCCAGCGCGATCCGATGCAGCTCTCCCGCGAGACCTTCGATCACTGCCTGGAGGCCGCCGGCCTCAAGCAAGACGACATCAACTATGTCGCCACCACCGGCGAGGGCGAGAGCATTCCCTTCCACACCGGCCATTTCTACTCGATGACGACCCACGCCCGCGGCGCCATCTATCTCGATGCCGCCACCCAGGCGGTGCTCGACTGCGGGGCCCTGCACGGCAAGGCGATCAAGATCGACGAGCGCGGCAAGGTGCTGACCTACAAGATGACCAGCCAGTGCGCCTCCGGCTCCGGCCAGTTCCTGGAGAACATCGCCCGCTATCTCGGCATCTCCCAGGACGAGATCGGCACGCTCAGCCAACAGGGCGACGACCCGGAAGTGGTGTCCTCGATCTGCGCGGTGCTGGCCGAGACCGACGTGATCAACATGGTGTCGCGCAACATTACGGCGGCAAACATTTTGAAGGGCATCCATCTGTCCATGGCCGGCCGGCTCGCCAAGCTGTTGAAGTCGATCAAGGCGACCGAGGGCCTCGTCATGGTCACCGGCGGCCTCGGCCTCGACACCGGCTTCGTCGCTGCGCTCGTCGAAGAGGCAGGCAAAATCAAGGGCGTCGAGGTCGAGGTGAAGAGCCATCCCGACGCGATTTATGCCGGCGCCATCGGCGCCGCACTCTGGGGTGCCTTCCGCTACGACAAGCTCGCCGAACTCGACCGGCTGCCGCAGGCCGTTTAGGCCGGAAGTCAGAAGTCAGAAGTCAGAAGTCGGAAGTCAGAAGTCAGAAACGTGCAAGCGCTTGATAGCACAGATTTCCGATTTCTGATTTCTGATTTCTGATTTCTGATTTCTGATTTCTGATTTCTGATTTCTGATTTCTGATTTCTGATTTCTGATTTCTGATTTCTGAT
>JANQEG010000010.1 GCA_028278505.1 Rhodobiaceae bacterium | reverse complement strand
TATCTGGCAAGCGCCGCAACGCACCCGATGGGCCGATTTGGCCCACCGAACGGCCGGGTGCTTTTCCGCCGTGGCTTTGTCGCGCCTCGCTTATGATGCCCGCAAACCGGATATATCCGGTTTGCTTTTCTCATATGAACGAGCAACGGCGATATATCGCCGTTGCGGGCATCACTGCGCTCGGACGCTTCGTGCCACGACGGAAAATCATCCCGGTCAGAGGGGTCAAATCCCACGACGGTTGGTATTACTCATGGCTTGGCGCACGCCTTCCCATTGACCGTTCAAGGCTTTGCCTTGCCGCGGCTGCGAAAACGTCGCATCGCAAGACCGGCTTCCGCATTTCGGCAGTGCGCTTCAGGCGGTCACATACCGATCCGACATCTCCAGCATCCGGTCGAGCACGTCGCAGCCGAAGTCCAGATCCTCCTTGGAAATGTTGAGCGGCGGGGTCAGGCGGACGATGTTGGAGAAGCTGGCCAGAAAGACGCCCTCGGCCATGGCGAAACTGAGCAGTTCGGCCATCGGCGCGTTGTCGGCGCCCGACGCGTTGAAGGGAACGAACGGTTCGCGACTGTCGCGGTTCTTCACCAGCTCGATGCCGTAAAAAAGACCCTTGCCGCGGATTTCGCCGAGCGAAGGATGCCTTTCGGCGAGCGCGTCGAGTTTTCCGCGCAAATAGTCGCCGCTCGCCGCCGCCCGCTCGACGATATTCTCCTCGACCATGGCGTGGATCGAAGCAACGGCGGAAGCGCAGCCGAGCGGATGGCCGGCATAGGTCAGGCCGCCGGGGAATCTGCGGGTTTTCACCCAGTCGGCGATCGGCTCGGAAACGATCATCGCGCCGAGCGGCACATAGCCGGAATTGAGGCCCTTGGCGACGGTGAGGATGTCGGGCACCACGTCCCAGTGGTCGCAGGCGAACCATTTTCCGGTGCGCCCGAAGCCGGCCATGACCTCGTCGAGGATGAGCAGAATGCCGTGGCGGTCGCAGACCTCGCGGATCGACTGGAGATAGCCGTCGGGCGGGTAGATCAGCCCGTTTGTGCCGGTGACCGTCTCCATGATCACCGCGGCGACCGTCGAGGGATCCTCATACATCAGGATTTCTTCCAGATGCGGGCCGCCGGAGCAGACCGGGCAGGGATCGGGATGACCGATCGGACAGCGATAGGTGTAGGGATCGAATATGCGGACCACGGACATGAGGTAGGGCCCGGCCAGATGGCGGCGCGGTTCGCCGGTCACCGACATCGCGCCGGCGGTCGCCCCGTGATAGGAGCGGTAGCGGGCGATCACCTTGGAGCGGCCGGTATAATGGCGGGCGAGGCGGATGGCGTTCTCGTTCGCCGCGGCGCCGCCGGTGGTCAGGAAACTCGCTTTCAGATTGCCCGGCGTGACGTCGGCGAGCAGCGCGCACAATTCGCTGCGGACATCATTGCCCATGGCCGGGCCGATGGTGCAGAGTTTGTCCGCCTGGGCCTTGATCGCCTCGACGATCCTGGGGTGCTGATAGCCGAGATTGACGTTGACGAGCTGCGATTGGAAATCGAGATAGCGCTTGCCGTCCGTGTCCCAGAACCAGCTTCCTTCGCCGCCGGCGACGACGAGCGGCCGTGCGCCCTGTGCGGTCCAGCTCTGCAGGTAGTATTCGGCGTGGACGTCCTGAACCCAGGCCGGGTCGTCGGAGGGGTAGCGGGTCGACCAGTCGGTCTTAGAGTCCATTATAGCTGCTCCTTCAGTCATAGACGGCAATCGGCGTGCCGAGCCGAGCGGGATCGGGCGCAACGCCAAGGCCCGGACCCGTCGGCGGGGTGATGTGTCCGTCGACGCGCACCGGCGCGGCCGGATCGAGGCGCGGCGTAACATAGCCGGAAAGATCGCAGACGTTGAGTACCGCATCGGGCGCGGTCGCAGCGGCAAGCTGCAGGGCCGCGGCGGTGGTGATGTCGGAACCCCAGGTGTCCTCGATGCAGAGCCTGGCACCCAGATAAAGGCAGAGATCGCGAGCCCGCCGGGCGGCGCTGAGGCCGCCGAATTTCGACAGTTTCAGGGCGACTGCGTCCATGCAGCCAAGCGCATGGGCGCGCAGGAGCGTCGGAATATCGTGGACGCTCTCGTCGAGCTTCAT